>JAFEFJ010000047.1 GCA_018240635.1 Pseudomonadota bacterium
GTCTCCGCGCCCGCCAGGAACGTGTAGTTGCTCGGCACCGCAAGCGAGGAATCGCCGACCACCGTGTTGATCGTGTAGGCAACATCCTCGGCGGTGAGCGGATCGCCGTTGTGGAACGCGACTCCGGCGCGCAGCGTGAAATCGATGGTGCGCGGATCGGTCTGCTTCCAGTCGGTCGCGAGCAGCGGGCGCAACTGGTAGGTGTCCGGGTCGCGGTAGACCAGCCCATCCCAGATGTGGAGCTGCAGCAGGAAGCCGGTGCGCTGCGCGTTGTGGTAGAAGTCGATGTTGCGGAGCGCGTCGCGCCAGGTGATGCGCAGCGCTGGGTCGGCGGGAAGCTGGCCGGCGGCGGGACGGGCGAGAGCGCCCAGCAGCGCGGCCGCCGCCGCGCCACCCAGCATCGCCCCCGCCTGTCGCCGCCGCAGCATCCGCCCTCCGCGCCGCCCGCGCGACGCGGGCGGCGGGAAACTAGCGCAACGCCGCCGCGTTGTCCGTGAAACCTCGCGTGACCGGCGCGCGGCCCGCGATCAATCCCAGTGCGGCGGCGATTCGAAGGTGCGCCAGGTCTTCTCCAGCAGCCCCGCGACATGGATCGTCAGCCGGTCGCCGTAGAGCGGGCCCACGATCTGCACGCCGATCGGCAGGCCCGCCTTGCTCATGCCAAGCGGCGCGACGCTCGCGGGCAGGTGATAGCCCGCGGTCAGGCCCGGCCAGAACAGCATGTCGTTGTAGGCGATCTCCTGCCCCGCGACGGTATGGCGGCGTTCCCAGGTCTCGCCCTTCTGCATGTGCGGCAGCGCGGGCGTGGCGATCACCGGGCAAAGCAGCACGTCCCATTCATGGAAGAACGCGCCCCACAGCCGGCGGAGCTGATGGCGGCGCTCGTTCAGCGCGAGCCATTCGCGGTGCGGCATATCGACGCAGCGCATCATCACCGCATCCGCGCTCTTGTCGGACGCGCCGAGCTTCTTCGCCGCCGCGCGGGTGCGCTGCAGGTCGGCCTCGGTCGCGCGGCCGCTGAGGGCGGAGTAGAGCAGTTTCAGATAGACGTGGAAGGCCTCGTCCGGGTCGAACACCGGCCGCGCGGTCTTGCTGACCTTGGCGCCCGCGCCGCGCAGGAACTTCGCCAGATCGTCCAGCAGTCCCACGGTTTCCGGATCGGTCGCATGCCCCGCCTGGCTCGGCCAGACCGCGATGCGCAGGTCGGAAAGCCGCTTGTTGCCCGGCGCGGGCAGCCGGAACGTGAGCTGGGTTTCCGCCGGATCGGGGCCGTAGAGCACATCGAGCGCGATCGCCAGATCCTCGGCCGAGCGGGCGAGCGGGCCGATCACCGAGATGTCGGTCATCGCCGCGGCGCCCGCCATCGAATGGCCGCGCGGCGGCAGCAGGCCCCAGGTGGGCTTGTGGCCGAAGATGCCGCAGTAATGCGCGGGCACGCGGATCGAGCCGCCGATGTCGCTGCCGATCTCCAGCCCCGCGAGCCCCGCCGCGATCGCCGCCGCGCTGCCGCCGGACGAGCCGCCCGGCGTGTGCTTCACGTCCCACGGATTGACCGTCGCGCCGTAGACCGGGTTGTAGCTCTGCCAGTCGGCCAGGCTGACCGGCACGTTGGTCTTGCCGAACACGATGGCGCCCGCCTCTTCCAGGCGCTGCACCGCCAGCGCGTCCTCCGCCGCCTTGTGGCTGGCGCGGTCGCGGTAGCCCCAGGTGCTGGGATGGCCCGCGAGGTCGAAGCTTTCCTTCACCGTCATCGGCACGCCGAGCAGCGCGCCGCGCTGCTCGCCGCGCGTGCGGTCGAGCATGCGGGCGCGCTTGCGGGCGCGGTCGTAGTCGCGCACCACCACGGCGTTCAGCGCGGGATTCAGCCGCTCCACCCGCTCGATGAAGTGGTTCAGCATTTCCAGGCAGCCGATATCGCCGCGGCGGACCATGCGGGTCAGCCGAGACGCGGGCAGAAAGCCGAGATCGGTCATTCGGTCATCCCATGGTGGAGTTGAACGCGCCCCCGTCGAGCAGCAGGTTCTGGCCGACGATGAAGCCGGAGGAGGCGGCGCAGAGGAAGGCGCAGGCGGCGCCGAATTCGTCGGGATCGCCGACGCGCCCACTGGGCGTGTGCCTGGCGCGCTCGGCGATCTCGTCCTCGACGCTGCGCCCCGACGCGGCGGCGGCGGCCGCGGCGGTGCCGCGCAGGCGGTCGGTCAGGAAGGGGCCGGGCAGCAGCGCGTTGATGGTGACGTTGTGCTTGGCGACCTGCCGCGCGAGGCCGGCGCAGAAGCCGGTGAGGCCGGCGCGGGCGCCGTTGCTCATGCCGAGCTGCGGGATGGGCGACTTCACCGAGCCCGAGGTGATGTTGACGATGCGCCCGAAGCCGCGCGCGCACATGCCGTCGATCACCGCCTTTATCAGGAAGATCGGCGTCAGCATGTTGGCGTCCACCGCCTTGATCCAGTCCTCGCGCTCCCAGTTGCGGAAGTCGCCGGGCGGCGGACCGCCCGCGTTGTTCACCAGGATGTCCGGGTTCGGGCAGGCGGCGAGCGCCGCGGCGCGGCCAGCTTCGGTGGTGATGTCGCCGGCGACGGCGGTCACGGTCCCGCCGGTGGCGCGACGGATCTCCTCGGCGGTCTGCTCCAGCGTGGCGGCGGTGCGGGCGGTGATGACCACATCCACCCCCTCGCGCGCCAGCGCCATCGCGCAGGCCCGTCCCAGCCCCTTGCTGGCCGCGCAGACGATGGCCTTGCGGCCGGCGATTCCGTAATCCATGTCGGACGGGCTCCCCCCTGATCTCTTACTTAATGGGACTTATTATCGACGGACAACGTCGTACTCTGCTGGTGCGCGAATTTGCCGAGCAGGATGCGCGAGGCTTCCGGCACCGGGACCGGGCGCTGCGTGGCGTCCTCCACGAACACGTGCACGAAGTGGCCTTCGGCGCAGGCGAGGTCCTCGTCCTCCCGGAATATCGCGAGATCGTATCGGACCGAACTGCGCCCCAGATGGGCGACCCGCAGTCCCACGGTGATGCGGTCGGGGAACGCGATGGAGCGGTAGTAGCGGCAGGTGACCTCCGCAACCACGCAGCGAATGGCTCCGTTCAGCAGGTCCACGACGCCCTGGGTCATTTCGAAATAGGTCACGGCGGTGTCGAAATACGAGAAATAGACCACGTTGTTCACGTGGCGGAACGCGTCGTTGTCCATCCACCGCGTGGTGACGGGATGGAAGTAGAGGTATTCGGCCCGGCGGCCCGGCGGGTGGCGGCTCATCGTTGACCTTGCGCGGCAGTACGGCTGGAAGCAGCGGACTACAGCCTGTTTGCCCCGCCGCGTCCACGACCGATGCGCCGCGCGCGTTGGACAGGACCCGCCGATGGCGCTAGATGCGCCGGCCGATATCCGCCTGCCGGGAGACGTTCGTGGCTGGCCTCCGCCCGATCCGATACGCCGCCGCGGCGGCCCTGGCCGCGCTGCTAGTCGCCTGCTTCGCCGCCGGCGCCTGGGCCCACGCCGTCCTGGTGCGGAGCACGCCCGCGGCCGGCGGCAGCGTGCCGGCGGGCGAACTCGCCTTCGAACTGCACTACAACAGCCGGATCGATGCCGGCCGTTCGCGCCTGACGCTGACCGGCCCGGGCCATGCCGGGACGGTGCTGCCGGTGCGCGCCGGCGCGGTACCCGACGAATTGCGCGCCGCGGCGACGCTCGCGCCCGGCGCCTACACGCTGCGCTGGCAGGTGCTGGCGACCGACGGCCACATCACGCGCGGGGATGTCCCCTTCACGGTGACCGGTCCCTGATTTCGTGACGCTGCTGATCGACCTGTTCGGCTACCTGTCGATCATCCTGCACGGACTGACCATCACGGCGCAGTCGGTGGCGCTCGGGGGGGTGCTGTTCCTGATCTTCCTCGCCCGCCCGCTCGCGCACCGGCTGGGACCGGCGGGGACGCTGCTGCTGCGCGACGCGGCGCGGCTGTCCGCCTGGGCGGCGGCGGCGATGGCGCTGTGCTCGGCCGCCAATGTTGCGCTGGAAACCGCCGCGCTGGCGGGCACGCTCGACCTGCCGGCGCTGGGCATCCTGGGCGCGGGGTTCGCGGTCGCGGGCATCGTCAAGACGGCGGCGGCGCTGCTCATCGCGGCGCTGCTGTTCGCCCGCGGCGGGCGCGCGCCGCTCGCGCCGCTGCTCGCGCTGGTGGTTGTCGCGCTGGGCGCGGCGGTGGCGACAACGCACGCCGCCGCGCGGCTCGACGACCGCCTGCCGCTCGCCCTGGTGGAGGCGCTGCACCAGCTTGGCGCGGCGATCTGGATCGGCGGCATCCCCTGTTTCCTGATCGCGCTGCACCACGCGAAGGACGGGGCGGCGTGGCGCTTGGCGGGCGCGCGCTTCTCGCGCATGTCTATGGCGGGCGTGGCCTGCATCCTGGCGAGCGGCATCGTGATGAGCCTGCTCTATATCGGCGACTGGCAGGGCTTCTACGGCACCGCCTACGGCGTGATGGTGGGCGCCAAGATCGCGATGTTCCTGATGCTGCTGGGCCTCGGCGGGATGAACTTCCTGCTGGTCGAGCGGCTGCGCGCCGATCCGGGCACGCCGATCCTGCGCCTGCGCCGCTTCGCCGAGGTGGAGATCGGCATCGGCATCACGATCTTCTTCGCCGCCGCGTCGCTCACCTCCGTGCCGCCGGCGGTCGATCTGACGCAGGACCGCGTCACCTGGCAGGAGATCGTCGAGCGCAACACGCCCGAATGGCCGCGCCTGCGAAGCCCCGATCACGACGTGCTGGCGCTGCCCGCCCTGCAGGCGAAGCTGGATGCGGAAGCCGCGGCGCGCGCGGCGGCGCCGCAGGCGGCGTTCGTGCCGGGATCGGGCGCGATGCCGCCGCGCAACGCCGACGACATCGCATGGTCCGAATACAACCCCCACTGGGCCGGGCTGTTCGTGGCGGCGATCGGGCTGCTGGCGCTGGCCAACCAGGCGGGGCTGCGCTGGGCGCGCCACTGGCCGCTGCTCTTCCTGCTGATGGCGGCGTTCCTGTTCGTCCGCGCCGATCCCGAGGTGTGGCCGCTCGGCGAGATCGGCTTCTTCGAGAGCCTGCGCGACGTGGAGGTGTTGCAGCACCGCGCCTTCGTGCTGCTGATCGTGGTGTTCGCGCTGTTCGAATGGCGCGTGCAGGCGACCGGGCGGCGCGACGGCTGGACGCCGCTCGTGTTCCCGCTGATGGCGGCGGGTGGCGGCGCGCTGCTGCTGACGCACAGCCACGCCATCGCCAACGTCAAGGACCAGTTGCTGATCGAACTGACGCACACGCCGCTGGCGCTGGTGGGCGTCGTCATCGGCTGGTCGCGCTGGCTGGAGCTGCGGCTCAATCCGCCGATGTCGCGCGTCGCGGGCTGGGTGTGGCCGGCCGGTCTGGCCATCGCCGGCTGCATCCTGCTTCTATACCGGGAGGCGTGAGCCGCACCGGAGACAGCACGTGAATGCATCGGCGGAATCCCCAGGCGAGAGCTTCGATTTCATCGTCGTGGGCTCCGGCGCGGCGGCGCTGACGGCGGCGCTGACGGCGGCGGCTGGGAAGCTTTCGGTCGCCATCGTCGAAAAGAGCGACAAGATCGGCGGCACCAGCGCGATGTCGGGCGCGGGCACCTGGATCCCCTGCAACCATCACGCCCGCGCCGCCGGCATCGCCGACAGCCCCGAGGCGGTGCTGACCTATCTGCGCGGCGTCTCGCCGGACGGCTGGGAGCACGCCGAGGACCATCTCTGGACCACCTTCGTCAGCCAGGCGCCGCGGATGCTGGAATTCGTCGAGCGCAACACGCCGCTCGAATACGAGCTGATCGAGGAGCCGGACCCGATGGCCGAGCATCCGGGCGGCATGACGGTGGGCCGCATGGTCTCGCCCCGCCCGCTCAGCCGGCGCGTGACCGGGCGCTACGCCGGCAAGATCCGCCGCTCCACACTGCCGCATATCTTCACCTACAACGAGGTGAAGGACATCGACCCGTACCACGCGCCGATCCGCGCCGGGCTGAAGATGTGGCCCACGCTGCTGTGGCGCTGGATCACCGATGCGCGCGGGCAGGGCAGCGCGCTGATCGCCGGGCTGCTGCGCGGCTGCCTGGACAAGGGCTGCACGCTGATGACCGAGACGCGCGCGCTGCAGCTGTTGCAGGACGCGCCGGGCGGGCGCGTGAACGGCGTGGAGGTGGAACGGAACGGCCAGCGCCGGGTGCTGCATGCGCGGCGCGGCGTGCTGCTCGCGACCGGCGGATTCGAATGGAACGAGGCGATGCGGGAGGCGAATTTCCCGGGCCCCTTCGACCGCATCGGCAGCCCGCGCACCAACGAGGGCGACGGGCAGCGCATGGCCGCCGAGGTGGGCGCGCAGCTCGACCGGATGGACCAGGCGAACGTCCATCCGGTGATCCCCACGCGCTACGACGGGCATCTGCACGGATTGCCCATCGTCTTCCAGGCCGAGCCGCACGCGATCGTGGTGGACCGCACGGCCAATCGCTTCGTCAGCGAGTACGACTACAACATCGGCGAGGCGATCGACGCGCGGAACCCGGACGGCTCGCCCAAGCGCCTGCCGGTCTGGGTGATCGGCGACCGCCGCTTCCTGCAGCAATCGCTGCCGCTGCGCGCCTATGCGCGGCTCGATCCGGGCTGGATCCGGCAGGCGCCGACGCTGGCGGTGCTGGCGGAAACCATCGGCCTGCCATCGGAGGCGCTGGAGCGGACGGTGGCGCGCTTCAACCGCTTCTGCGCCGAGGGCCGCGACGCCGATTTCGGCCGCGGCGAGACGGTATGGCAGCGCTACAAGGCGGGCATCGAGGAAGGCGGGCAGAACACCACGCTCGCTCCCATCGAACAGGCCCCGTTCGTGGCGATCCCGCTCAACCGCTCGATCCTCGGCACCAAGGGCGGCGCGCGCACCGACAATCGCGCCCGCGCGCTGCGCCCGGACGGCAGCGTGATCGAGGGGCTGTTCTGCGCGGGGCTTGCGATGGCCAACCCGTTCGGCACCCGCTCGGTCGGCGCGGGCACCACGATCGGGCCGAACATGACCTGGGGGTTCGTCGCGGCGAACACGATCCTGGGGAATGAAGCCGCGGGGTAGATGCAGCTAAGCCGTCTCGCCCGCAGCTCGGTGAATCATCCTGAACAATCGACCATCGATCGCGGCAAGCCCCAGGCCGATCAACGCCATCCCGAGGAAGTGCCGCGGCTCCAGCCTTTCGCCCAGCACCGCCGCGCCGAGCAGGATGGCGCTGACCGGGATGAGGAAGGTCACCAGCAACAGATTGGTCGCGCCCGCGGCGGCAAGGATACGGAAATAGAGAACGTAGGCGACGGCGGTGGAGAGCAGCCCCACGCCCAGCACCGCGGCCCATGTCGCGGCGTGCGGCATCGCGAGCGTCCACGGCCTGTCCGCCAGCAGCATGACGGGGAACAGCAGCACCGCGGACGCACTGACCTGTCCGGCAGCGGTAGCCAGGGGTGGGACCCCCATGCGCCTGAAGCGGCGGCCGAAGATGCCCGCAAAGGCGTAGGACAGCGCGCCCCCGAGGCACGCCATTTGCGCAAGGACGCCGACGCCAAGACCGCCCAGCGCATCAGGCCCGATCATGACGGCCGTTCCGGCGAAGCCCGCGATCACGCCCCCGCCCTTCAGCGGCGTCAGCTTCTCGTCGGGCGTCAGCATGTGCGCGACCAGAACGGTGAACAGCGGCGTAGTGGCGTTCAGGATCGAGGCGAGGCCGCTGGCGATGCTGTGCTGCCCCCAGACGATCAATGCGAAGGGCGCCACGTTGTTCAGCAGGCCCATCCCGAAGAACGCGAGCCATACGTCGGCCCGCATGGGCATGCGCTGGCCCAGCAGTCGCAGCACGCCGAGCAGGACGACGGCGGCGCAGGCGACGCGCAGCCAGACCAGCGTGAACGAGGGCAGTTCCCGCACCGCGACGCCGTTGAAGAAGAACGATCCGCCCCACAGCACCGCCAGCGCGAGCAGCATCGCCCATTCGCGGCCACCCATGGCCGGCGCGGATGTCGTATGGCTCGGCATGACGGATCTCCTGGTTGCCCGGATGCCTTTAAGCGTGCCGCTGCGCGTCCGACCTTCCGATCCTTGCGCTGTCTCGCGCATGCCGCAGCGCGGCGCACCCTTCGATGGCGCCATAAACCACGATCATCAGCCCGGCGAGCGGGTCCGCCCACCACCAGCCGAGCGCGGCATTGAGCGCGATGCCGGCGAGCACACTGGCGGCCAGGGCCGCGTCGATCAGCGTCACCCGCGCCTCGGCCACTAGCACCGTGTTGCCAAGAGAGCGGCCGGTGGCGCGCTTGGCCCAGGCGAGCCACGCCATGACGGCGCAGGTCAGCGCGAGCCATGCCATCCCGGCCGGCGACGGCGCCGGGCGCTTCCCGGTCGCGAGGGTCCACCCGGATTGCAGTAGCACATAGGCGGCGAGCGCGAGGAAGCAGACGCCGATCAGCCGGAGCGCGGCAGGTTCACGGTTGCGCGCCGTGCCGGTGAGCTGCCACAGCACGACGGTCGATGCGCCGATTTCGATCAGGGAATCGAGCCCGAAGCCGATCAGGGCCGCAGATCCCGCGTCGCGTCCGAGCCAGAGCATGACCGGCGCGCCGGCCACGTTCCAGCCGAGCGTCGCGTATTCCAGCCGGATTCCTCGGCGGAGAAGGCGGTCCTTCAAGCGTGCCAATTGCAAGTTAAGTGGGCGCGTTAGCAGCTAGCGCTCTGGCGATAAGATACATGTCGTTATCGCTGCCCTTCCCTCTCAGACCATTAATTCCTAAGAACACTATCCTCACGTTGCCTACGCTATAGGGGCCATCGTCGCGAATCCGGTCAATAGAGGGTCTGCTGGGCCCAAAGCTGCCGCCACTCAAAGAATATAGTCTTAGTCTGCTCAATGCGCAGCGGTATCATTGCTCGGAAAGGACTGCCATTAGTTCGTCTACAGTCAGGGTGACTGGGACTGCCTTCTTTCCAGCTGCTCGGCGTTCGTCTTGTCGAGCCTTTGCAAGCTTAATGGCTGCGCCCATCGAGGCGTGTAGGCGGCGAATGTAACTTCGCTCAATAATGACCTCGCCCCACAAATCTATCGTAGTGGGCTGCATAAATACGAATGTTAACTGAGATTGGTAATGAATATCTGATCCACAGTGCGTCTAGTTCTTCACGCTGAACGGCAGCGAGCCGCTGGTGATGTCCCCGTCGGGCAGCGAGCGGACGACGTATTTAAGCTGATAGCTGCCCGCGGGCAGGCCCGGGCCGCTGGCGAACAGCACGTCGGGCGCGCTGTCCAGCAGCGGGTGCATCGTGCGGACCGCAACGCCCTTGTCGTCCAGCACCTGGATGATCGACTGGCGGTGGTCCACCGGCCCGTCGAAGCGCAGCGAGAACTGCGCGTGATTCCCGTCGATCACCTCCATCGCGTGCGGGCGGGAATCGACCACCTGCATCTGCCGCGCGAAGGCCGCGCCCGGAACCAGCACCAACCCGGCGCATGCCGCCAGCAGCGCACAGCGCATCCGCATCGTCCCGCTCCTCACGCCCATGGCCGGGCGTCCGCTCAGCCGACCGTTTCCTGAAGCCAGGCCGCCATCACGGCGGTACCGGCAAGGAAATCGTCGGTGGTCATCGCCTCGTGCGGATTATGGCTGCCGTTCTCGTTGCGGACAAATATCATCGCCATCGGAACGCCGCAGGCCGCGAAGGCCGCCGCATCGTGCGAGGCGGGGCTGCCGAGCGGCATCGCGGGGATGCCGAGCCGCGCGGCGTGCGCCATCAGCGATGCCGCGATCGCCGGATCGACCGGGCCCACCGCCGCCGTGGGCTTCGGTCCGCGGTCGAACCGCACGCCGCGGCGCTGCGCCACCTCGGCGAAGATGCGGTCCACCTCGGCATCCAGCGCGGCGAGCACCGCGGGATCGTAGGCGCGCACATCCAGGCTGAAGCTGAAGGTGCCGGGCACCACCGTCATGCCGTGGCGCGCGGTGTCGGTGTGGAAGCGGCCGATGGTGAAGCACATCGGCACGC
Organism: Pseudomonadota bacterium; assembly: GCA_018240635.1. Classification (GTDB taxonomy): domain Bacteria; phylum Pseudomonadota; class Alphaproteobacteria; order Acetobacterales; family Acetobacteraceae; genus JAFEFJ01. The sequence continues at coordinate 10,063 of JAFEFJ010000047.1, forward strand.
CGCGCGCCTCGTGCTCCGCCCACACCGCGTCCAGCGCCATCGCGAAATCCGCCCCGGCCATCGCCGCGTCGTGGCGGAAGCGGCGCGGCAGGCCGACATGCGCGTCCTCGCCGTGGATCGTGACCGTGGGATAGCGGAAGTTGCCGGGGATGCCGGTGCAGATGCCGACCGGGATGCCCGCTTCCACCAGGCTCGGCGCCTGCTCGATATGCAGCTCAAGATAGGCGCGCAGCCTGGCGGGATCGAAATGCCGCGCCCCCGCCGCCAGCGCGTCGGGGTCGGCGCCGCAGTCGCGCATGTGCTCCGCCAGCGTGCGCCCGGTATCGACGCGGCGCACGGCGAGCGCGCCGTCCGGCAGCGTGCCGAGCGCCGAGCGGCTGCCGATATAGGACACCTGAAACCAGATGCTCTCCTCGGCGCGGATGCCCATCACGGTCACGTCGCAGGACGGGCGCACGCCGAGCGATTGCAGCGCGGCGACGGAGGCAAGCCCCGCGACCACGCCCGCCGCGCCGTCGAAATTGCCGCCATGCGGCACGCTGTCCAGGTGCGAGCCGATCACCACGGGCGGCGCGCTCCGGTCGCGGCCGGGCCAGGTCATGTACAGGTTCGCCGCCGCGTCGCCGGCGATTTCCAGCCCCAGCGCCTCGGCCGCGCGGCGGACGGTGGCGTGCGCACGCTGCTCGCCCGCCCCGTAGGGATCGCGCGAGACGCCGGGCTCGTCCCGCCCATCCTCGCGCAGCGCGTCGAACAGGCGGTCCACGACGGATCGTTGCGCCTCCACCGCCTTCGCCACTGCGTCCATCCAGGCCCCGCTTCCCATGCCGCGACAAGCTGCTAGCCTCGCACGGATACGCCACCGGCAAGAAGACCCTGCGATGAGCGACACCACCGCCGACCTGCTGCGCGAGACCGCGACGCGGCTGTTCCAGGAACATTGCGAGGCGCAGCAATTGCGCGCCGCCGAACGCGAATTCCCCGCCGCCGCCTGGGCGGCGGTGGAGGAAGCGGGCCTGCACCGCGCCCTGGTGCCGGAGGAAGCGGGCGGCTACGGCGTGAAGGTGACGGATGCGCTGTCGCTGCTGCGCGTGGCCGGGGAGCACGCGCTGCCGCTGCCGCTGGCCGAGACGATGCTGGCGTCCTGGCTGCTGGCCGGCGCCGGGCTGCCGATCCCCGACGGGCCGCTGACCGTCGCGCCGGTCGCGACCGGGGAGGCACTGACGCTGACCCGCAAGGACGGCGTCTGGCACCTGCAGGGCGCCGCGAGCCGCGTGCCCTGGGGCCGCAACGCCGTCGCGGCGGCGGTGCTGGCGATGCACGAGGGCGTGCCGCATATCGCACTGATCCCCGCCGCGTCCTGGACCATCGCCGAGGGCGAGAACCTGGCGCGGGAGCCGCGCGACACGCTGAGCTTCGACGCCGCGCCGGAAGCGGTCGCGCCCGCCGCCTCCGGGATCGGGCCGGCGCAGCTTCGCGCGGTGGGCGCGGCGATGCGCAGCCTGCAGATGGCCGGGGCGCTGGCGCGCATCACGGCGGTCAGCGTGCAGTACGCGCAGGACCGCGTGCAGTTCGGACGGCCGATCGGCAAGTTCCAGGCGGTGCAGCAGAACCTGGCGGTGCTGGCCGGGCAGACCGCCGCCGCCTCCGCCGCCGCCGACATGGCGGCCGAGGCGGTCGCCGAGGGCGTGCGCCTGCTGCCCATCGCCGCGGCCAAGGCGCGCACCGGCGAGGCGGCGGGCCAGGGTGCCGCCATCGCGCATCAGGTGCACGGCGCGATCGGCTTCACCTACGAGCACAGCCTGCATTTCTCGACCAAGCGGCTGCTGTCCTGGCGCGACGAATTCGGCAACGAGGCGGAGTGGAATTTGCTGGTGGGCCGCCATATGGCGAAGGCCGGCGCCGACCGGCTGTGGGCGGAAATCACCGCCGCCTGACCTGCATCGTGACCGGAACGGGCATGCCATGAACGCCTTCACCTTCGCCCCGCCGCCGCCTTCCTCCGCCGCCGAGGCGCTGCGCGAGGAAGTGCGCGACTTCCTGAAGACCGAGCTTTCCGGCCGCACGCCGCTGCAGAAGGCGGAAAGCTGGAACGGGCACGATCCCGAATTCAGCCGCAAGATGGGGCAGCGCGGCTGGATCGGCATGACATGGCCGAAGAAATACGGCGGCCACGAGCGCAGCGCGCTGGAACGCTACGTCGTGCTGGAGGAAATGCTCGCCGCCGGCGCGCCCGTCTCCGCCCACTGGATCGCGGACCGGCAGAGCGGTCCGTTGCTGCTGCGCGTCGGCACCGAGGAGCAGCGCCAATCCATCCTGCCGCGCATCGCCGCCGGGGAATGCTTCTTCTGCATCGGCATGAGCGAGCCCGACTCGGGCTCGGACCTTGCCTCGACGCGCACGCGCGCGACGCCGGTGCAGGGCGGGTTCCTGGTGAACGGCACCAAGCTGTGGACCTCGCTCGCGCATCTGTCCCACTACATGATCCTGTTCTGCCGCACGGGCGACGGGAAGGAAGACAAGCACGCGGGCGTCAGCCAGTTCCTTGTCGATCTGAAGAACACGTCCGGCCTGTCGATCCGCCCGGTGAACGCGCAGTCGGGAGAGCACCATTTCAACGAAGTGGTATTCTCCGACGCCTTCCTGCCGGAGACGGCGGTGATCGGGAAGCTGGGCGACGGCTGGAACCAGGTGACGAGCGAGCTGGCGCTGGAACGCAGCGGGCCGGAGCGGTTCCTGTCGTCCTTCGCGGTGCTGGTGGAGCTGCTGCGCGTGCTGGGGCGCGACCCGTCCGAGCGCGCGGCGATCGCGGTGGGGCGGCTTTCGTCGCACATCCTGACGCTGCGGCGCCTGTCGCGCTCGGTCGCGGGGATGCTGCAGAACGGCGAGAACCCGGCGCTGGAAGCGGCGATGGTGAAGGACCTGGGCGCGCTGCTGGAGCAGGAAATCCCCGAGGTCGCGCGGTTGCTGTCGCCGGTGGAGCCGTCGGTTTCATCCGACAGCGATTTCGCCGCGGTGATGGCCTACGTGATGCTGCACGCGCCCTCCTTCTCGCTGCGCGGCGGCACGCGGGAAATCCTGCGCGGCATCATCGCGCGCGGGCTCGGGCTGCGCTGAGGGGAGGCGGGAGAGGACGGCCGCGGCACGGCGCCACCCACGGTCATGGCCCGCGCAGGCGGGCCATCCCCGTCTTCCGTCGGGGGAGAAAGAAAGACGGGGATGACCCGGACAAGCCGGGCCATGACGGCTAAATTTGGAAGCGAAACGGAACGATGAAGAAACTCCTGGTGGCGGCAGCAATGGTCCTGGCGGCGGCGCTTCCCGCGCGCGCGCAGCCTGCGGCGCCCGATGCGATCAAGATCGGCGCGCTGTATGCGTCCTCGGGCGCCTACGCCTCGATCTCCTTCACCTGCCACAAGGCGCTCGACCTGTGGGCGGAGATGGTGAACGCGCAGGGCGGCGTGTTCGTGAAGGCCTACAACAGGAAGATCCCGGTCAAGCTGATCGAGTACGACGACCAGAGCAGCACCGCGACGGCGGCGACGCTCTACAATCAGCTCATCACGCAGGACAAGGTCGATATCCTGGTGGCCGATTCAGGATCGGTTCTGACCTCCGTCGCGCTGCCCATCGCGCGCGAGCACAAGATGCTGCTGCTGGATCAGACCGGCACGGCGGCGAAGTTCTTCACGCCGGACAACCCATACATCGTGCTGACCTCGGCGCCGTCGTCGGACACCTGGGCGGGCACGCTCGGCGAGTTCCTGCACGACAAGGCGCAGGGGCTCGGCATTAAGCGCGTGGCGCTGCTGTATTCGACGAACGACTTCACAGGCGCGATGGCGCAGCGCATCCGGGACATGGCGAAGGACATGCCGGGCGTTTCGCTGGTGTATGACCAGGGCACGCCGACCAACACGTCGAACTACACCGTGCTGGTCAACAACATCGCGGCGGCGAATCCCGATGCGGTGATCGAGTTCGGCTACCCGCCGAACGACATCGCCTTCCTGCGCGCGATCGAGGACGGCGGGGCCAAGTTCAACTACATCTTCACCGTCTACGCCGGCAACGAGTTCGAGTTGCTGGAGCGCAACGTCAGCAAGGCGGGGATGCTGCAGACATCCACCTTCCTGACCGCGGCGTTCATGAAATACCCGGTCAATTACGGTCTGGACCGCGACCAGTACCGCGCAGCGTGGGACAAGCGCTACGCCAACGATCATCTGGAATTCGGCGTCAATTCCATCGCGGGCTACAACACGGGGCTGGTGATCGAGAAGGCGCTGGCATCGGCGGACAGCATGGATCAGATGGACCTGCGCCGCGCGATCATGGGCCTGTCGGGCAACCTGAAGACGCTGGTCGGCGCCTTCCGCCTGACGCCGGAGGGCAAGCAGATCGGCATCCTGCAACCCGTCGGCCAGGTGCGCGAGGGCGGCGAGGGCCTGCATCTGGTGCCCTACTACCCGGACCAGTACGCCGAGACGAAGCTCGTGTATCCGCGGCCATAAGTCAGGAGCGCGCGTGATGCCGGTGGTCGAACTGACGGTGGAGGACGCGGTCGCGACGGTGACGCTGAACCGGCCGGAGAAGCTGAACGCGCTGACCGACGAGATGCGCGCGCTGCTGCTGGAACACTTCACCGCGCTGAAATACGACGACGCGGTGCGCGCGGTGATCGTGACCGGCGCGGGCACCGCGTTCTGCTCGGGCGCGGATGTCAGCCGCATGGCGCAGTCCGACCTGCGCGCCCGCCGCCAGCGCATCCAGCGCGGCGCGCACGCCTACATCACCGCGCTGCATTCCATCGAAAAGCCGGTGATCGCCGCCGTGCGCGGCCCGGCGGTGGGCGTTGGCATGAGCATCGCGCTGGCCTGTGACCTGATCGTTGCCTCCGAAACCGCCCGCTTCTCACAGATCTTTCGCCGCATCGGCCTCGGCCCCGACGGCGGCGCGGCGTGGTTCCTGCTGCAGCGCATCCCGATGCCGCTCGCGAAGGAGCTGATGTTTTCGGGCCGCATGATCGACGCGGCCGAGGCGCGCGGCATCGGCATCGTCAATCACGTCGTGCCGGACGCGGCGCTGATGGAAAAGGCGCAGGCAATGGCGGAGGAATTCGCGGCGGGGCCGACCTTCGCGCTGGGCTTGGCGAAGAAGCAGTTGCACGCCGCGGCGTCCGTCAGCCTTGCCGATTTCCTGGAGATCGAAAGCCTGATGCAGCCGCAACTGCAAACCTCGGCCGACCATGCCGAGGGCGTTGCCGCCTTCCGCGAAAAGCGCCCAGCCCGCTTCACCGGCCGCTAGGCTGCCGTCCCTCCCCGGGACCTCCCCTGGGGGTGACACGCGCCCCCGCCCGGCGCAGTCTGACCGGGGAATATCGTTCCGATAGGGAGGGAAACGGATGGGTACGCTGCTTCAGGACAAGGTCGCCGTCATCACAGGCGCGGGGCGCGGCATCGGCCGGTCGATGGCGCTGGCGATGGCCGACCAGGGCGCGAAGATCGTGGTGAACGACGTGGGCGCGGCGGTGAGCGGCGAGGGCCACGACGAGAGCCCGGCGCAGGAAGTGGTGCGCAGCATCACGCAGAAGCACGGCGCGGGCCGCGCGGTGGTGAACACCGACAGCGTGGCCGAATGGGACTCCGCGCAGAACATCGTCAAGACCGCGATCGATAATTTCGGCCGCATCGATATCGTGGTGAACAACGCCGGCATCCTGCGCGACACCATCTTCCACCGCATGACGCCGGAGGAATTCGATGCGGTCGTGAAGGTGCACCTGTATGGCGCCTTCTATGTCAGCCGCGCGGCGATCACGCATTTCCGCGCGCAGGAAAGCGGCGCCTTCATCCACATGACCTCCACCTCCGGCCTGATCGGCAGCATCGGACAGGTGAACTACGCCGCGGCGAAGCTCGGCATCGCGGGCCTGTCGCGCGCCATCGCGGGCGATTCGGCGCGCTACAAGGTGCGCTCCAACTGCATCGGCCCACACGCCTTCAGCCGCATGATCGAGAGCATCCCCGGCCTGTCGGAGGAGGAACTGGCGAAGCGCGCGGCGCGCACCAGCCCGGATCACGTCGCCAAGCTCGCGGTGTTCCTGGCCTGCGACGCGGCTTCCGAGATCACCGGCAACATCTTCGGCGCGCGCGGCAACGAACTCTATCTCTACAGCCAGCCGCGCCCCATCCGCATCCTGATGAAGGAGGACGGCTGGACGCCCGAGAAGATGGTGGAAGTGGCGCTGCCCGCGTGGCGCAGCGGGCTCACGCCGCTGGAGCGCACGCGCGACGTCTACAACTGGGAAGCCGTCTGATCCCATGACGGCGCTCGGCTTCCTCGGCCTGGGGCAGATGGGTTCGGCGATCGCCGAACGGCTCCAGGCCGGGATGCCGGGATTGCATGTGTTCGATCCATCTGCCGCCGCGCTGGCGCCGTTCGTGGCGCGCGGCGCGGTGTCCCACGCAGGCGTGCTGGGCGTGGCCGAGGCGGCGGAGATCGTCTTCGCCTGCCTGCCGGACGGCCCGACGAGCGAGCGCGTCGCCGCGGAGGTGGCCGACGGGGATGCGGTCAAGCTGTACGTCGAGATGTCCACCATCGGCAGCCCGGCGCTGTCGCGCATCGCCGAGGCGATGGAAGCGCGCGGCGTCGCGGTGCTTGATTGTCCGGTGAGCGGGGGGCCGAAGGGCGCGCGCGCGGGCACTCTGTCCGTCATGGCGGCGGGCGCGGCGGACGCGCTGGCGCGCGCGATGCCGTATCTGGAGGCGATCGGGCGCACGGTGTTCGTGGTGGGCGAACGACCCGGACAGGCGCAGCTGATGAAGCTGGTCAACAACCTTATCAACGCCGCCAACATGGCCACCGCGTTCGAGGCGCTGGTGCTGGGCGTCAAGGGCGGGCTGGATGCCGAGACGATGGTGCAGGTGATCAACGCCTCCACCGGGCGCAACAGCGCGACCACCGACAAAGTGCCGAAAGCGGTGCTGACCGGCAGCTTCGACTACGGCGCGCGGCTCGCCACGATGCACAAGGACGTGGCGCTGGGCCTTGCGGAAGCGGACGCGCTGGACGTGCCGATGTGGGTCCACCGGGCGGTGGGCGAGCTGTGGCGCTTCGGCATGACGCAAGGCATGGGCAGCGAGGATTTCACCGCGCTGATCAAGGTGCTGGAGGGCTGGGCGGGCGTGGAGGTGCGGGCGCCCTCCTGACGCGCCTTCTCTCCCTCTCCGCCCCGGGGCGGAGAGGGCCGGGGTGAGGTGGGGCGCAGCGGCACCTGTCGGGCTGCGGCCCACCTCACCCTCCCATCGCTGCGCGATGGGCCCCTCCCTCTCCCCCCGCACGCGGGCGGAGAGGGGCACATCCTCAGATCGGCTTGCCCTCGCTCTTCGTCCAGCCGGTCATCAGCGTGTTGCTGGGCAGCGACTTGTCCTTCAGCTTCGCCGCCTGCTCCACGCCCGCCACAGGCAATCCCTTCGGGTCCAGCAGGCCGATCTGCACCAGCACCGAGGCCTGATCCCAGTAGATGTGCTCGTTGTAAAGCTTGCCGTCGTGGAACTGCACGATGGCGATCAGCGGGACTTCCACCTTCTTCCCGGTGGGCGCGATGCCGGGCAGCATCCAGTCGATTTCCGACGTGTGGGTGAAGCTGAACAGCATCTCATCGACCAGGCTGTTCTCGCCCACGGTGCGGCTGACCGGCGTCAGCGTGGTGTCGGGCGGGTTGTTGCCAATGAAATGGTATTTGTAGAACCGCTTCAGCTGGTCGTGCCCGACGCCGCCGGTCATGGTGGGGATGTGGTTGACGTAGGGCGCGTCCACCATCGTCGCCATGGTGGCGTCCACGTCGCGGGTCTCGAACTCGTAGCGGCAATGCTCTTCCCAGAGCGCGACAAGATCGTATTCGGCCATCGGCCACTCCTTCGTTGATGACGGTTCTCAGGCGGCCGCGAGCGGCGGCGCCTCGAGCGTGCGGCAATCGGGCGCGAAGCGCAGCGCGGCGCCGGTGCGCGCCTGCAATTCCTCACGGCTCAGGCCCGGCAGGATCTCGTGCACCAGGAAGCCTTCGGGTGTGACTTCCACCACCGCAAGGTCGGTGTAGACGCGGGTGACGCAGCGCACGGCGGTAAGCTTCAGCGTGCAGGCATCGAGCAGGCGCGCCCCGCCGCTGCGCGTCGTGTGCTCCATCGTCACCCACACCTCGCCGGTGCAGGCCGCCAGATCCATCGCGCCGCCGATCAGCGGCCCCTTGTCGGGCACGCCGCTGTCCCAGTTCGCAAGATCGCCCTTCGCCGCCACCTCGAACGCGCCGAGGATGGTGACGTCGATATGCCCGCCCCGGATCATCGCGAAAGAGGCGACAGAATCGACGATCGCCGCACCCGGCCGCAGCGTGATCCGCCGGCTGCTGGCGTCCACCAGATCGGAGTCGGCCTCGGCTTTCCCGGCCAGCGCGCCGCAGCCGATGATGCCGTTCTCCGACTGCACGAACACGTCGCGGTCCGGCGGGATGAAATCGGCGGCGTGCGAGGGGATGCCGATGCCGAGATTGACGAGCATCCCGTCGCGAATGTCCTGCGCCGCGCGCCAGGCGATCTGGTTGCGGTTGAGCGGGGTCATGCGCCTTCTCCCACGCCGTCGCCCACCGCGAACACGCGGTCCACGAAACTTCCGGGCATCTGAATGGCGGTCTGCGGCAGCGGTTCGTCGCGCGCCTCGCACACCTCGACGACCGCGAGCTTGCAGGCGGTCAGCATGGCCGGGCCGAAATTCGCCTGCGCGTAGCGGAACGAAAGATTACCGTAGCGATCCGCGACATTGGCGCGCACCAGCGCGACATCGCCGACGATGGCTTCCTCCATCACGCAGTCGCGGCCGTTGAAGCGGCGCACCTCGCGGCCCATCTCGATCTCGGTGCCGACGCCGACGGGCGTGTAGAAGGCGGGAATGCCCGCGCCGCCGGCGCGGATACGTTCGCTGAATGTGCCCTGCGGCAGGCATTCAAGCTCGATGCGGCCTTCCTTCCACAGCTTCTCGAACGGCGACAGATCGCGCCCGCGGCCGCGCGCGGCGCTGCAGATCACCTTGCGCACCAGCCCCGCTTCGATCAGTTCGTGCGTGCGCGACAGCGGGTGCGTCGCCGAATTCACCACCAGCGTCAGGTCGCGCGGCCCAAGCTCGGCCAGCGCATGGATCAGGATGTTGGCGAAGCCGGCGCCCGCGAATCCCGAGATCATCACGACCGCGCCGTCCTGCACGCCATGCAGCGCCTCCGCGGTGCTGTTCACCCGCTTGTCGATCGGCATTGCGGCTCCCTTGGCCTGCGGCGGGCTGATTGCATCGCGCGCCCCGCACGCTAGCATCGGGCCGAAACGCACGGCAATTTGGCCGGGACGGCGGGGGAACGCGATGGCCGAGGCCATGACGCTGCATTGGTCGCCACGCTCGCCCTATGTGCGTAAGGTGATGATCGTCGCCTCCGAACTCGGCCTCGCGGACCGGCTGCGCTGCGTGCGCACGGTGGTGGGCGGCACCACGCCGCATCTGGAGCTGATGACGCGCAATCCGCTCGGCAAGCTGCCGACGCTGGAACTGCCGGACGGCACGGTGCTGTACGATTCGCCCG
>JAFEFJ010000480.1 GCA_018240635.1 Pseudomonadota bacterium
GTTCGTGGCGGCGTCCGGTGATGTTCCGCGACGGCTTGATGATTGCGCTGCTCGCGTTGCGCCCTCTGCGACGCGCCAATTTCTGCGAGACCGAGATCGACCGCAATCTGGTTCGGCACGGCGATGGCTACCGTCTGACGTTCGACATCACCGAGCCGAAGACGGAATACCGAATCGAGTTGCCCTTTCCGCCCGCCCATCTGAGCCAGCTCGAGCGCTACTTGACGTTCCATCGCCCTTGGCTGTGCCGGCAGACCGGGCATCGCAACCCAGCGCACCCCTTCCGCGAACCGGGCAACCGCCTGTGGATATCCAAGACCGGCTCCGCGTTGAGCGTCGAAGGCTTCTACAAAAACATCCGCAACCTCACCGAAGCCAAATTCGGCTTCAACGTGAATCCGCATCTTTTCCGGGATTGCCTCGCTACGTCCGTCGCCATCCACGACCCTGAGCATGTCGGCATCACTCGGGTTTTGCTCGGCCACAAGACGTCAAAAACCGCCGAGCGGTCTTACAACCGGGCAGGGTCCATTCAGGCAGGGAGGCGGGCCCAGGCGTGCATCACCGACCTGCGCTGGCAGGGCCGCTCGGAAAATCGCAATCGCTCCTGATTTCGGCCCACGGACACCGTCTCGATCCTGGAGCATCAGAGCAAAACAGGAACGAGATGATCTTCCTGGTGCCCAACGACCAGGTCCCGTGCATCAACCATTATCTGGAGCAGCACCGCCGTGTCCTGCTCGCTTATCGCCGAAAGGCTCCTGACCATCTGGGCACCGAAAACGCCTTCTGGCTTGCCCGCAGCGGCGCACCGTGGCCCTCCGACACCTTCGCGGACATGATCTCGCGGCAGATGCCGCCCACCGAGGCGAACATCATCCGCATCATTCTCGGTCACGCCACGCTCGTAACCGCGGAGCGGTACTACATCCATGCCCGCAGAAAGTTTGCTGCAAGGAAGCATTAGGTGGGAATTGAACGCCGACGGAAAGCAACCGAGGAATAGCCACGGAGAATGACCATTCGGGTGCTCCCCAGATTGGCTCCTTTGGATCAATTCCGTTGGCGAACGCCTTGGACGAATAGCGGCCAAACGTCAGCGGAGGGCCGAACGAGTGTTGCGCATCCACCAACGATCGGTTCGGCGGCTTCACTCGACCACCACCGCCTTGTCCCGCAAGCTGCCCAGCTCTGCCCAAAGGCCACGCTTACCGCGCGCGACGCCGCTTTCTGAGCGGAACTCGCGTCATCGAGCGCAAGCGGGCGCCGACGACAAGACGAAGGAATCTCCGCAACCAGTCGGCCGACAAGGTACTCCGTTCGGCGCATCCGCCAACGATGCTGAGCACCCGTAGCATACATTTTCCCGCTTTTCCGGAGCAATCCGCCGCAAACGTCCGAAGTGAGTGCAATTGATGCGCAATCGCTCACCTCGTCGTTGTACGGGGCTCGGGAAGGATACTCCGGGCGGAGGCGACCCCTATCTCCAGGCTGGATGCTATCCGCCGCGCCTTTTCCAGCAGATGCGCTTGCGCAGGTTCCGAGCAGATTTCGCCGAGCGTTTCCTCGAACAGCG
>JAFEFJ010000481.1 GCA_018240635.1 Pseudomonadota bacterium
GGCGGTGGCCGTCCGTCGCGACCGCGCGCAGCGCCTTCCCACCCTCGGTCTCCGCGACGTGCAGGTAGATGCCGTTGAGGTAGTAGCGAGTTTCCTCGGTGCTGATGGCGAACCGCGTGCGGTCGATCAGCCCGCGTAGCTGCGCCGCTGAGAGGCTGAATTTGTAGGGCAGGCTGCCCGCGGTCATCGAGGGGAAGTCGTCGGTCGGCAGGACGACGAGGCTGGTGCTGTAGCGCCCGGCGCGGAGCGCGAGCTGGGCATCGCCGCCCGGATGGTCGAGCTCGATCATGGCGTCGTCGGGCAGCTTGCGGACGATCTCGTAGAGCGTGGCGGCGGGCGCAGTGCAGGCACCGTTGCGCGAGGTGCTGGCGGGCACCTGCTCGACGATTGCGATCTCCATGTCGGTCGCGGTCAGCGTGAGCCCACCCTCGCGCACCGCGATCATGACGTTGGCCAGGATCGGGATGGTGTTGCGCCGCTCGACCACGCTCTGCACATGGGCCAAGGCTTTCAGCAGCGTGGCGCGGTCGGCCTTGAGCTTCATCGCACGGATCCTCGGGGACGATAGGTGCAGGGGTGGTCCGGCCGGCCGGAAGGGGGGGCCAGCGACCGAATCGTCGGGCAAGTCTAGCAACCGCGCCGGAGGGCTGGAAGCGCGCGGAGAGCGGCGGGGCCGACGGGGCGGCGCGCCGGCTCAGGGCGGCGTGGTGGCGGTGATATGCTCCGTCCGCAGAACGTCGAGCGCAACCAGCGCGCCGTCGCGCTCGATATGCCAGAATGTCCAGCCGTTGCAGGACGGGGCGTTCTGCACCAGGGCGCCGACGTGGTGGATGGAGCCCTGGACGTGCCCGAGCGCGGCATCGGCGGAGACGCTGCCATCCACCATGACGGTGGCGCGCACGCGGCGGGCGCGGTCGAACAGCGGCGTGCCGGGCGGCACCGATCCCGACTCGACCAAGTTGCCGAATGGGATGCGCGGGGCGTCACGCTTCGAGGGCGTTGTGGTCAGCCCATCGGCGTTCGCGGGTCGCGTGCGGCGGATACGGCCCCAGGCGGCCTCCACGTAGGCGGGGTGGCGCTCGATGCCGATGAAGTGCCGCCTGAGCCGCTTGGCGACCACGGCCGTGGTGCCGGTGCCTAGGAACGGGTCGAGCACGATCTCGTCGGGGACCGTGGAGGCGAGCAGGATCCGGTGTAGCAGCGCCTCGGGCTTCTGGGTGGGGTGCAGCTTGAGCCCGTGCTGGTTGCGCAGGCGCTCGGGCCCGGTGCAGAGCGGCAGCAGCCAGTCGCTGCGCATCTGCACATCGTCGTTCAGAGCCTTCATCGCCTGATAATTGAAGCGGTGCCGCGATTCCCGTCCGCGCGCCGCCCAGATCAGCGTCTCGTGCGCGTTGGTGAAGCGCCGGCCACGGAAATTCGGCATTGGGTTAGATTTGCGCCAGATGACATCGTTCAGGAGCCAGAAGCCAAGATCCTGTAGGATCGCCCCGATGCGGAAGATGTTGTGGTAGCTGCCGATAACCCAGAGCGTGCCGTCCTTGCGCAGCAGTCGGCGGCATTCGCCGAGCCAGTCGC
>JAFEFJ010000482.1 GCA_018240635.1 Pseudomonadota bacterium
GACCTTCCCGAGGCGCTTTGGGGCGAAGTGGTCGAGGCAGCGCGCTTCGGCGCGATGCGCCGCGACGGCGACCGTCTGCTGCCGCGCGCTCCCGCCGTGTTCCAGGGCGGCGCGTCCAGGTTCCTGTTCCAGGGCACCAACGGCAGATGGCGCACCATCGTCGGCCCCGGCGATCTCGCCCTCTACGCCGCCAAGGCCGCGGCGGCGGTTCCGCCCGCCTGCGCGCGTTGGGTCGAGGCAGGGCGCCTCGTCGCTGGCGACCCGCGCCTCGCCTGACGCGCTCGCGCGGCGCCCCCCGCTACGCCTTCGTCAAGTTCCAGAACAGCGGGCCGCTGAACGGCACGCGGCCTTGCAGCGACGTGCGGTAGGCGGTCGGGATCTGGAACTGGCCCAGCACCACCGTCGGCACCTCGCGGAAATTCTCCTCCTGGATGGCGGCGGCGATCTTCTTGCGCCCGTCCAGGTCCTTCGCCTGCAGCCACTCCGAAGTCAGCTGCTCCACCTTGGGATTGTCGTACCAGCCGAACCATCCCGCCGCGCCCTGGCCGCGGAACGGCGCGCTCACCACCGGATTGATGATGAAGCCGCCGGTGAACCAGGTGTGGAAGATCGACCACCCGCCCTTGTCCACCGGCTCCTTGCTCTGCCGGCGCTGGATCACTGTGCCCCAGTCCGCCGCCACCATCTCGGTGTTAATGCCGAGCTTCTTCAGCAGGTCGAAGCTGATGTCGCCCAGCGGCGCGATCGAGGCGAAATCGGTCGGATTGATGATGACCGCCTTGCCCCCGTCGTATCCCGCCTCTTTGATCATCGCCTTGGCTGCTGCGATGTCGCCGGACATCAGCGGGGGCGCCCCCTGCGTGCCGTAGGTGGTGCCGCACGGATACTGCGAGCGGCAGACCTGATAGGCCGACGGGTCGTTGCCCGTCACCGCGCTCATGTAGTCCTGCTGGTTCACCGCGATCTGGATGGCGCGGCGCAACCGCACGTCGTTGAACGGTGGGTTCAGGTGGTTGAACCGCATCCCCGCCACGTAGCCCTGCGGGTTCGACGCCGCCAGCACGAGGTCCTTGTTCTTCTTCAGCAGCGGCACGAGGTCGGCCTGCACCTGCTCGTACCAGTCCACCTCGCCCGCTTGCAGCGCGGCGGCGGCGGTGGCGGCATCGGGAATGATCTTCCATTCGACGCGGTCAACCTTCGCCACCTTGCCGCCCGCGCTCCAGTCGGGTTTCTCCTGCCGCGGCACGTAGCCGTCGAACTTCGCGTAGGCGACATGGCTGCCGGAGTTGAACTCGTCCTTCAGAAAGCGGAACGGGCCGGAGCCCACCATCTCGGTCACCGGCTTGAACGGATCGAGCTTGGCGAGCCGCTCGGGCATCATGAACGGCACCTGCGCGTCGGGCTTGGCCAGCGCCTCGATCAGCAGCGGGAAAGGCTGCTTCAGCGTCACCTTGATGGTGCGGTCGTCGGCGCTGCCCCAGGCATCGACGCTTTTCGCCATGGTCTGACCGAACGTGTCGCGCGCCGCCCAGCGCGCCAGGCTCGCCGCGCAGTCCTGCGCGC
>JAFEFJ010000483.1 GCA_018240635.1 Pseudomonadota bacterium
CGCGGTGCAGAGCAGCGTCTGCCCGACGGGATGGCGGTGCCAGGCGGTGCGCGCGCCGGGCGTGAAGGTCACCATCGTCGCGCGCATCCGCGACGGCGCGGCGCCCACCAGAACCTCGTCCTGAAAGACGGTGCCGGTGAACCAACTGGCCGGCGCGACCTTGGTGGCGCGCGCATTGGCCCGGATGATCTGCATTCTTCGCCTCCCGCGTGATCGCGGTCCGGCGCCGCGTCAGCCGCCTACAGGAAGCCTTCGCCAGCCTCCGTGGCGAAGCGCGCCGGATCGCCTTCCCACACGATACGCGCATGCTCCAGCACGTAAACCCGGTCGGCATGCGGCAGCGCGAAGGTGACGTTCTGCTCGCCCAGCAGCATGGTGATCGGCGTCGTCTGCCGCAGGCGCTCCAGCGCCTTGGACAACTGATCCAGGATCACCGGCGCCAGCCCCAGCGTCGGCTCGTCCAGGATCAGCAGCCGGGGCTGCATCATCAGCGCGCGCGCGATCGCCAGCATCTGCTGCTCGCCGCCCGACAGCGTGCGCGCCGCCTGCGGCTGGCGCGATTTCAGGATCGGGAACAGCTCGAACAGCCAGTCCAGCTTCGCCGCCCGCTCGCCCGCCGGCAGATGCTGCCCGCCGAGATCGAGGTTCTCGCGCACCGACATGTCGCCGAACAGCTCGCGCGTCTCCGGGCACTGCACGATGCCGCCGCGCGCGATCTGCGCGGCGGAACGGCTGCGCAGGTCCGCGCCGCCCCAGTGGATCGTGCCGCGATACGGCACCAGGCCCGAGATCGCGTTGAACAGCGTCGTCTTGCCCGCGCCGTTCAGGCCCACGACGGAGACGAACTCGCCCTCGTGGACGTGCATCGAGACCTTCTGCAACGCCTGCGCCTTGCCATACTGCACGTCCAGATCGACGACGTTCAGCAGCGGCTCGCCGGTGCGCTGGTTCAGTTCGGGCCGCGAATGGGTCTCGATCTTGCCGCCCATGTAGACGCGCCGCACCGTCTCGTCGCGCATCACCTCGTCCGCGGTGCCCTCGGCGATGCGCTCGCCCAGATACATCGCAAGCGCCCGGTCCACCAGCGCGGCCACGCTCTTGACGTTGTGATCGACGAGCAGCACCGCGCGGCCTTCCTTGCGGAAGCGGTCGATCAGGCCGGAGAACACGCCCACCTCGGCCGCGGTCAGGCCGGCGAAGGGCTCGTCCACCAGCACCACCTTGGGATCGCGCGCGATCGCCTTCGCCATCTCCATCCGCCGCAGATCGGCGAAGGGCAGGGTGGTCGGATGGCGGTGCAGCACCGAACCGAGGCCCACGCTTTCCGCGATTTCGCGCGCCCGGCGGTCCACCGAATGATCGGCCGCGAGCTTCATCAGCGAGTCGGGCAGCAGCGCGAGCTTGATGTTCTCCAGCACCGTCTGCCGGTGCAGCGGGCGCGAATGCTGGAACACGATGCCGATGCCGCTGCGCGCGATGCGGTGCGGCTTCTCCCCGGCAAGCTCCAGCCCATCGAGCTTCACCGATCCGGCGTTCGGCCGTTCGATGCCCATG
>JAFEFJ010000484.1 GCA_018240635.1 Pseudomonadota bacterium
TTCGTCGGCGCGCCGGAATAGTCGTAGCCGAAGGCGTTCCAGGCCGAGGGCGTCGCTGAGCGCAGCGCCAGCGCCAGTCCGCCCGCCGCCGGATAGATCACCCCCAGGTTGCCCTGCGGCGAGTAGAACCACTCCGGCCCGTTGATGAACGAGTTGCCGTAGAAATTGTTCGCGATCGTGGTCAGCGAGCCGGGGACGATATTGCCCGTGGTCCCGTCCACCTTCGCCACCACCACGTTCTGCGTGGCCAGCACGCTGCCCGTCGTGTTGGCGGTGAAGATCAGGCTGCCCTGCGGATCGCTCGGATCGTTCGTGAGCTGGTAGTCGCCGGTGATGCCGGCCAGTACGCCTGCCGTGTCCGCGGCCGTGCATGTTCCCGATTTCCCGCCGGAAGCCGCGTGCCCGGACAGCGGGGTCGCGAGCGCGAGTGCCGCGATCGTCGCGCAGGCCGCGATCCTTCCCGGCCGTGCGGCGCGGGGGCGCTTCGATGAAAAGCCTGAAATCAAATGCATCGGTCGCTCCGGGGCGTCGTCGTCGGGGCTTTTCGGCACCCGCGACGCGCATCGTTAATGAATTGCGCGGGATAAAAAGGCGGATTTTCGATGCCTGATACTAACGGGCGGCCGGACTTTTCACAACCGCGTGCGCGGCATCCCCTGGAAGTGCCCGCATGCCGGCGCATTTCCGCCCGGCCGGCCGGTCAACGCGGCGGCCGCTTGCGGGCGCGGCGGAAGCGTTGGAACCCGCCGCGCGCAGTCGCTAAGGCGATACTGGGGCTAGGGCGATACTGGGCAGGTGAAGTATTTGTTGTCCGCCTTCCGGCGGGCCAGGATGCGCCAGGTGCCGGAGGCCGGATACCAGCTCAGTTCCGCAGTTCCGGTGGCGTTGCTGATCAGGGTGGGCTGACCCACGCTCAGCGCGCCCTTGGATGCGCTGACGGCGATCGTGTAGTCGCCGGCGGTCACGCCCTTCGCGGGCTGGACGAAGAAGTTCAGCAATACCTGCGTGTTGCTCGCCATGGCGCGGTAATGGATGGCGCCGGGCTGCACCGGCACCGTGGCCAGCGGCGTCAGCGGCGCGCCCGGGCCCGCATGGGTCCAGACCGCGATGGATGTGGGGCCCGCCGTGGTGAACACCACCGTCTGGCCCGTCACCGGATGGACGTAGGCGACGAACTGGCGCGTGGGCTGCGCGCCGGTGCTGGTCACCTGCGCCTGCGACGCCAGCCCGCCCTTGCCGTCGATCTGCGCCGTCCACAGGCCGCACGCCGGCCCCTTCGAGCACGCGCTGTAGTAGATATACCCGTCCCAGGTCGCCGGCTGCACTGCGAACACCGAATAGCCCTGCGGCCCAAGCACCTTTCCGACATCGGTGTAGAGGCCCGCCTGGTAGTTGGCGACGCACATGCTGGTGCAGGTCCCATCGAAGGCCTCGTAGTAGGACTCCTTTACGGGTGGACGCAGCGGCGGATTGACGTAGGTGCCCGGGATCGCGTTCGGCATCGACGGCGGGCTGCCGTTCGTCGGCGCGCCGGAATAGTCGTAGCC
>JAFEFJ010000485.1 GCA_018240635.1 Pseudomonadota bacterium
AGCGACCTGATGGAGGGCGACAGCCACGAGGCGATCGGACTCGCCGGCCACCTGCGGCTCGAGAAGCTCACAGTGCTGTGGGACGACAACAACATCTCGATCGACGGCGACACGTCGCTCTCGCGGTCGGAGGACGAGCTGAAGCGCTTCGCCTCCGCCGGCTGGGCGGTGAAGCGGATCGACGGGCACGACCCGGCGCAGATCGCCGCCGCGCTGTCCTTCGCGGTGCGCTCGAAGAAACCCACGATGATCGCCTGCAAGACGATCATCGGCCTGGGCGCGCCCAGCAAGGCGGGCACCGCGGGCGTGCACGGCTCGCCGCTCGGCGCGCAGGAAGCGGCCGGTGCGAAGGCCGCGCTCGGCTGGCACCACCCGCCCTTCACCGTGCCGAACGAACTGACCGAGCGCTGGCACGCCGCCGGCAGCCGGGGCGCGGGCACCCGCCGCGCCTGGCTCAAGCGCCTCGCCCGCCACCAGATGCGCGCCGAGTTCGAGCGCGTCACCGCGGGCCGCCTGCCCGAGGGCTATCACGACGCGATGGCCGCGCTCCGCGCCGGCATCGCCGAGCAGAAACCCAAGCTCGCCACCCGCCAATCGAGCCAGCGCGTGCTGGAAGCCCTGGTCCCCGCCGTGCCGGAACTGGTCGGCGGCTCGGCGGACCTGACAGGCTCGAACCTCACGCTGGTCAAGGGCATGGGCTCGGTCGCGCCGGGCAATTTCGCCGGCCGCTACATCCATTTCGGCATCCGCGAGCACGGCATGGCGGCCGCCGCCAACGGCATGGCGCTGCACGGCGGGCTGATCCCCTACACCGGCACCTTCTTCGTCTTCACCGACTACATGCGCCCGGCGATCCGCCTCGGCGCGCTGATGCACCAGCGCGTGATCCATGTGATGACGCACGACAGCATCGGCCTGGGCGAGGACGGGCCCACCCACCAGCCCGTCGAGCATCTCGCCAGCCTGCGCGCCATGCCCAACGTCTTTGTCTTCCGCCCGGCGGACACGATGGAGACCGCCGAGTGCTGGGATCTCGCGATCCGCCGCGCCGACGGCCCGAGCCTGCTCGTGCTCACCCGCCAGGCGCTGCCCGCGCTGCGCTTCGACGCCGCCGAGAACCGCTGCGCGCGCGGCGGCTACGTGCTGGCCGACGCCGACGGCCCGCGCCGCGCCACGCTGATCGCCACCGGCTCGGAGGTGTCGCTCGCGATGGAGGCGCGCGCCGCGCTCGCCGCCGAGGGCATCCCCGTCGCCGTCGTCTCCCTGCCGTGCTGGGAGCTGTTCGCCGCCCAGGACCCGGCCTACCGGGAGGAAGTGCTGGGCGGGGCGCCGCGCATCGGGATCGAGGCCGCCGGCGGCTTCGGCTGGGAACGCTGGCTCGGTCCCAACGGCGTGTTCATCGGCATGCCGGGCTTCGGCGCCTCGGCCCCTTACGAAGAACTGTACCGCCACTTCGGCATCACCGCCGAGGCGATCGTTGCAGCCGTGCGGAAGTTTGGGTAGGCCAATCCAGCGCCGTGCCGGCCACAACGCGCAGCAGAAGGA
>JAFEFJ010000486.1 GCA_018240635.1 Pseudomonadota bacterium
CCAGGTCACGCCCGATTCCAGGAACGCCACCTTGAGGTTCGGGAATTCGACGAACACGCCCTCGGTGACGAGGCTCGCGAGCGTGGCGGCGAAGCCCGAGGACTGCACCACCACGTCCTCGATGTAATAGGACGGCCAGCCGGTGGAGGTGGGGGCGTGGCGGAAGGCGCTGCCGGCATGGACGGCAACGGTGAGCCCGTGGCGTTCGGTGGCGCGGTACAGCGGCCAGTTGGCGCGGCGGCCGAGCGGCATCTCGCTCATGTTCAGCAGCAGGACCGAGACGAAGCGCCGGTCGTCCGCCAGCCGCTCCACCTCGCGCGCGGCAAGCTCGGGGCTGTGCAGCGGCACGGCGATGGAGGCGCGCAGGCGCGGGTCGCGGTCCAGCCACTCCGCCGCGACCCAGTTGTTGATCGCGCGGCACCAGGCGGCGCCCATGTCCTCGCTGAACACGATCTGCCCGCCATGCAGCACGTTGCAGATCGCGAGCCGCGTGCCGAAGGCGTCGAGCATCGCGGACAGCATGGCGGGATCGGAGCCGGGCGGGCCGGCGGCGGGCTGCCAGTCGGGGCGCGCGTTGGCGGGCGCGTTCAGCGGGTAGGCGCTGATCTCGTAGCTCTCGCGCTCCAGCCCGCGCGCCAGGATGTGCTCGCGCCAGTACTCGTCCAGATGCGGCACCAGCACGCGCCCGTCGGGCACGGTGATGTGCACGTCGCAATCGATCGCGCCGGGGGATGGCGTCGCCACCGGTCCGTCACCTCGTGGTTTGCCGACAGTTGAAACGGTAGGCGAACCCGGCCCGCTTGCCAAACCCGGCCTTCGCCAACAGGCTCGCCGAGGGGAGGACGGCACATGGCGGCGGACGAACGGCCAACGGCGGGGCGCGTGCCGGATCCCGGCATCCGGGCGCTGTTTGAACTGGACAGTCACTGGCAGGCCTGGCTCGACGTGGAGGCCGCGCTGGCCGAGGCGGAGGCCGACTGCGGCATGATCCCGCGCGAGGCGGCGGAGGCGATCGCGCGGGCGGCGAAGCTCGAACTGTTCGATCGCGAGCGTCTGCGCGAGGGCTTCACGCGCACCAGCCACACCATCGTGCCGCTGGTGTGGGAACTGGCGCGCGTGGTGGGCGAGCCGCATGGCGGCTGGGTGCATTGGGGCGCCACGACGCAGAACATCGTGCAGACCGGCGACATGCTGGTGCTGCGCCGCGCGCACGGCATCTTCCTGCGCCTGATCGGCGAGACGCTGGCGGTGATGGCCGATCTTGCCGAGCGCGGCGCGGAGATGCCGATGGCGGCGCGCACGCACGGCCAGCACGCGGTCCCGGCGACGTTCGGCTTCAAGGTCGCCGCCTGGATCGACGAGCTGTGCCGCCATGTCGAGCGCCTGCGGCAGCTCGAGCCGCGCGTGTTCGTGGCGATGCTGGGCGGCGCCGCGGGCACGTTCGCCTCCCTCGGCGGCAAGGGGCCGGCGGTGCAGGCGCGGATGGCGGAGCTGCTGGCGATGGCGCCGATGGCGGTTCCGGCGCGCAGCATCGCCGA
>JAFEFJ010000487.1 GCA_018240635.1 Pseudomonadota bacterium
CCGCCGGTCCCGAGCCGCTGGCGCGCGCCGTCGAACGCCATATCCAGCAATTCCTGTCGGCGCACGACGACGGGCTGGCGGGCTCCGACATCTACGACCGCGTGATCGCCGAGGTGGAGCGGCCGCTGATCCAGATGACCCTGGCGGCGACGCGGGGGAACCAGATCAAGGCGGCGTCGATGCTGGGACTGAACCGCAATACGCTGCGCAAGAAGATCCGCGACCTCGACATACCGGTGATACGGGGAATCGCTTGAGCGAACCCTCTTCCGCTTCGCGCCTGACCGCCCCGGCCCCGCACGGCCCGGCGGAGACGCAGGAGAACGGAAAGTCGGCGTTCCGCCGGCTCGGCGATCTGCTGCTCGGCCGCGCCGTCACGCTGTTCCTGGCGGCGATCGCGCTCGCGATCGGCGTTTCGACCTTCATCATCCTGGCGCGCGGCAATCCGGGCGGGGTGATGCCGAATGTCGGCGTCGGGCTCGTGCTCGCCAATCTGTCCGCGCTGCTGCTGCTGGGCGCCGTGCTGGCGGGGCGGCTCACGCGCGTGTGGGTGGAGCGGCGGCGCGGGTCGGCCGGATCGCGCCTGCATGTGCGCCTCGTGCTGCTCTTCGGCGGCATCGCGGTCGCGCCGACCATCCTAGTCGCCGGCTTCGCGGTGGCCTTCTTCCACTTCGGCATCCAGTCCTGGTTCAACGATCCGGTGCGCGAGGTGCTGAACGAGTCGCTGCAGGCCTCGCGCGGCTACCTGGAGGAGCACCGCAACAATATCCGCGTCGTCGCGCTGGAGATGGCGAACGACCTGACGCGCGCCGGCTACTTCCTGGGCCGCGACCCCGCCGCCTTCGCCGAGGTGCTGGCGACACAGACCGCGCTGCGCGGACTGACGGAGGCGATCATCTACGAGCCGGTGACCGGGCAGGTGATGGCCTCGGCCGGGCTGTTCGCCAACCCGTCCGACGTGCCGGAGCGCGCGGTGACGGAACTGGCGCGGCACGGCGACGCCGTCGTGGTGAACGGGGCCGACGGCACCAGCGTGCGCGCCGTGGTGCCGCTGAACTCGACGCCCGCGCTGATGCTGCTGATCGGCCGCCCGGTCGATCCGCAGATCCTCCGCCACATGGAGCGGACCGAGCAGGCGGTGGCCGAATATCAGCGGCTGGACGACAACCGCACCTGGCTGCAGATCGCCTTCGCCTGGATCTTCGCGCTGGTGGCGCTGCTGGTGCTGCTGGCGGCGGTGCTGATCGGGCTGGTGATCGCGAACCAGATCGCGCGTCCTATCGGGCGCCTGATCCAGGCCGCGGAGCGGGTGCGCGCGGGCGATCTTGCGGTGCGCGTGCCCGAAGCGGCGACCGGGGACGAGGTGGCCGGGCTCTCGCGCGCCTTCAACCGCATGACCGGCCAGCTTGCCGCGCAACGCAGCGAACTGATGGACGCCTACCGGCAGATCGACGAGCGCCGGCGCTTCACCGAGGCGGTGCTGTCCGGCGTGTCGGCGGGCGTGATCGGGCTCGACGCGCAGGG
>JAFEFJ010000488.1 GCA_018240635.1 Pseudomonadota bacterium
GGCGCAAGCGCCTGCGCACCCTCTCGCTGATCGTCGCCTCGGCGATGTTCATGGAGCAGCTCGACGGCACGGTGCTCGCCACCGCGCTGCCCGCCATGGCGCAGTCCTTCGGCACCGAGCCGCTGCGCATGAACGTGGCGCTGACCTCCTACCTGCTCAGCCTCGCCGTCTTCATCCCGGTCAGCGGCACCGTCGCCGACCGTCTCGGCGCGCGCACCGTCTTCCGTGGCGCGATCTTCTTCTTCACCCTGGGCTCGATCCTCTGCGGCCTGTCGAACAGCCTCGCCATGCTGATCGGCGCGCGCATCGTCCAGGGCGCGGGCGGGGCGATGATGGTGCCGGTCGGGCGGCTCACGCTGCTGCGCACCGCGACCAAGGCGGAGCTGGTCGCCGCCATGGTCTTCCTGATGATCCCGGCCACCACCGGGCCGATCCTCGGCCCGCCGCTCGGCGGTTTCCTCGTCACCTACCTGAACTGGCGCTGGATCTTCTACATCAACGTCCCCGTCGGCATCGCCGGCCTGATCGCGGCGACGCTGTTCATCGAGGACCTGCGCTTCCCCGCGCAGGCCAGGTTCGACACGCTGGGCTTCATCCTCAGCGGCGTCGCCCTCGCCTCGCTGGTGTTCGGCATCGAGCTGGCAAGCCGCGGCGTCGGGCAGATCAGCAGCACCGCCGCGCTGTTCGCCGTCGGCCTCGCCGCCGCCATCCTCTATTTCCGCCACTCGCGCGGCCACGCCGAGCCGATCCTCGATTTCGCGCTGATGCGCGTGCCGACCTTCGGCATCTCGGTGCTGGCGGGCGCGTTCTCGCGCATCGCGGTCGGCGCGCAGCCCTTCCTGCTGCCGATGATGCTGCAACTCGGCTTCGGCATGACGGCGGCGCAAAGCGGCAGCACCACGCTCGCGATGGCGCTCGGCTCGCTGGTGATGCGCCCCTGCGCGCGCGTCGTGCTGCGCCGGCTGGGCTTCCGCTGGACGATGATCTGGGTCGGCACGCTCGCCACGCTGCTGCTCGCGCTCTGCGCCGCGCTGCGCCCGTCCTGGCCCTATGCCGCGGTCTTCGCGGTGCTGTTCCTGGGCGGGTTCTTCCAGTCGTTGCAGTTCATGGCCTACAACACGGTCTGCTACGCCGACATCCCGCGCCTGCGCATGAGCCGGGCGACGAGCTTCTACACCACGTTCCAGCAGATCTGCCTCTCGCTCGGCATCGCCACCGCCGCGGCCTCGCTGGCCGCATCGACCGCGCTCTCCGGTCACGCGAGCCCGGCGCTGAGCGACTTCTCCTTCGCTTTCCTGGTGGTCGCCGCCATCGCGATGCTGGCGCCCGTGGTCTCCGCGCGGCTCGCCCCCGACGCCGGGGCCGAGCTCATCGGCAAGTCCCTGCGCAGTACCGCCGGACGGCGGGACGGCTAGCCGCCCCGCTCCGGGCGGGTGTGGTTGCAACGGGTCATTTCGCTGCAACAGAACGGCACGTTGCGTGCCCCGTGTGTTCCCAATACGTGACGG
>JAFEFJ010000489.1 GCA_018240635.1 Pseudomonadota bacterium
TGTAGCCGTCGTCGTAGCTGATGAAGTTGATCTTGCGGCCGTTGATGCCGCCCTGCTCGTTGATCATCTTGAAGTAGGCGGCTTCGCACTTCGCGATCACGCCGTAGGCCGAGGCCGGGCCGCTATAGGCGTTGGTGTTGCCGATCTTGATCTCGGTGGCGGTGACGCCGACCGTCTCGGCGCGGGACACGCGCGGCACGAAGAAACTGCCGACCCCGGCGGCGGCACCGGCGGCAAGTAGAGTACGGCGCTTCATAGCAGGACGTTCCTCCCCATTCTTATCGTTTTCGGGGGGAACTGTTGCCCGCCGGACGAGGGGCGCGCAACGAAACTTTGCGGTCCTGTCGGATTTTTCAGGAACCGGTCAGGCGGGGCGGCCGCCAGGCGGGTGCGGCCGGCCCCTCCCGCCTGCTCCCTGCCCCGTCCCCCTGTCCCGCCCCCTGCCCCCTCCCCCTGCCCCCTCCCGCGAAGGAAGGGGGTGGCCGGGGCGGGCCGCCGCGCTAGCTCGGCGTGCCCTCGATGATGCCGCCGAAGCGGACCCAGGTCTTACCGTCCCATTTCTGGAGCTGCATCGCCCGGATCGGGTGGTAGTTGGTGGGCGAGGTGTTCACCTTGATCCCCGGCAGCAGGATCGCGTTGCCGACATCGTGCAGGTTGGTGGCCTGCTTCATGATGTTCTCGCGCGAGAAGTCATCGCCGCACTGCTTCAGGGTCTGCACCATGATCTGGCTGACCCCGTAGGCGAAGGCGTAGTTGGCGTCGGTCTGGTCGCCGTCGGGGATGTATTTCGCCATGAACGCCCGCCACTCGTTCATCCCGGCATCGTTCTTCCACTCGGGATCGGTGGGGTCCTTCATGTAGCCGGTGGTGATGATGCCGGTGCCGTTCTCCTCGCCCGCCGGCTTCATCACCGAGCCGACCGAGATCGACACGTTGGTGAGGAAGTGCATGGGCTTCCAGTTCATCTCCGCCAGCTTCTTGATCACCATGGCGGCGAATTTCGGCGTGGCGGCGGTGAGCAGCGCATCCGCGCCCGACGCCTTCATGGTGTTGAGCTGGCTGTCGAGCGTTGGATCGGTGACTTCGTAGGTGGATTCCTGCACCACCACCTTGCCCCACTTGTCGCCCAGCACGTCCCTGACGCCCGCCGGGTAGTCCTTACCGAAATCGTCGTTCTGGTAGAGGATCGCGAGCTTGGCGTTGGGGTTCTGTTGCAGAAGATACTTGGTGTAGATCTGCGCTTCCGTCCGGTAGCTGGGCTGATAGCCGATCGTCCAGGGGAAGTGCTGATAGTCGCCCCACTTGTCCGCGCCGGTGGACACGAACAGGTGCGGCACCTTCTTCTGGTTGACATAGCGCTGGATGGCGGAATTGGTGGGCGTGCCGAGCGTGTTGAACAGGCAGGCGACCTGGTCCTGCTCGATCAGCCGGCGGACCTGCTCCACCGTCTTGGGCGGGCTGTAGCCGTCGTCGTAGCTGATGAAGTTGATCTTGCGGC
>JAFEFJ010000048.1 GCA_018240635.1 Pseudomonadota bacterium
GGGGCTGCTGGCCGAGGCCGAGGAAGGAGAGGCTCGCCTCGGCGATGATGGCGGTAGCGATGGCGAGCGTCGCCTGCACCAGCACAGGCGGGATGATGTTGGGCAGCACGTGGCGCAGCGCCACGCGCCAGGGCGGGTTGCCGAGCGCGCGGGCGGCCTCGACGTATTCGGCGGAGGACGCCTCCATCGTCGCGGCGCGGGCGACACGGACGAAGACGGGCGTGGCGGAGATGCCGATGGCGATCATCGCGTTGGTCAGGTCCGGGCCGAGGAAGGCCGCGAGCGCGATCGCCAGGATCAGGAAGGGGCACGCCAGCATCGCATCGACGAAGCGGCCGATCAGCGCATCCGTGCGCCCGCCCGCGAAACCGGCGAGCAGGCCCACGGGGATGCCGATCCCGCAGGCGATCAGCACGGACACCAGGCCCGCGAGCAGGCTGGCGCGCGCGCCGAACACCACGCGGGCGAAGACGTCGCGGCCGTTCTCGTCGGTGCCCATCCAATGCGCCGCGGACGGCGGCTTGCGGATCGTGGTCCAGCTTGTCGCGTCCGGATTGCCCGCGATCAGCGGCGCGGCGATGGCGGCGGCGAGCGGATGCTCGCGCGCAAGCGCAAGGAAGGACATGCCGTACAGCGTGTCCGGGCGGGTGGTGTAGACCTCGACCGACTCGGTCGCGCCTTCCGGCGCGGTGAGGGCGAATTTCAGCCGCGCGCCCTCGCTGCGGCCGATCCAGTGCGACTGCATCAGCCGCACGCGCTCCGGCCAGCGGTCCATGCCGCCCAGCGCTTCCAGCAGCTCGGGCGCGTAGTCGGTGATGCGCAGGAACCACTGCGCGAGGCGCTTCTTCTCGACCGGCGCGCCGGAGCGCCAGCCGCGGCCGTCGATCACCTGCTCGTTCGCGAGCACGGTGCCGTCCACCGGGTCCCAGTTCACCCAGCTTTCCTTGCGGTCCACGAGGCCCGCCTTCAGGAAATCGAGGAACAGCTTCTGCTGGTGGCCGTAATAGCTGGGATCGCAGGTGGCGAATTCGCGCGACCAGTCGAGCGACAGGCCCATGCGCTGCAGCTCGGCGCGCATCGCGGCGATGTTGTCCCAGGTCCATTTCGCCGGGTGGATGCCGCGCTCGCGCGCCGCGTTCTCGGCCGGCAGGCCGAAGGCGTCCCAGCCCATCGGGTGCAGCACGGCATGGCCGCGGGCGCGCTTGTAGCGGGCGACGACGTCGCCCAGCGTGTAGTTGCGCACGTGGCCCATGTGGATCTTCCCGCTGGGATACGGGAACATCTCCAGGACGTAGTATTTGGGCTTGCCGGCGGCGGGCACGTCGTCCACCGCGAAGCAGGCGCGCTCGGCCCAGGCGCGCTGCCAGCGCGGCTCGGCCTCGCCGAAATCGTAGCGCAGGTCGTCCGCGGCGGCGTCGTTCATCGCTGGGCTATCCGGCGGCGAGCGACTGCGCGCGCAGCTCGCGGGCGCGGGCCAGCACGCGGCCTTCCAGCTCGCCCACGGTCACCTTGCTGACGTCGGCGTCCACCCACTGTCCGTTCTGCAGGACCTGGCGGAACAGCGTCACCCGGATCCCGTCCGAGCGCAGCTGCCTGCCCAGAATATAGGCGGTCGCCTTGAACCGCTCGTCGGACGAGCCGGGCGGCTGGTACCAATCGGTGATGATCACCCCGCCGAACGGGTCGGCCGAGGCCAACGGCATGAAGGACAGCGTGTCCAGCGCGCCGCGCCACAGATAGGCGTTCACGCCGAGCGCGCCAGAGGCGTCGCCGGCACCCTGGTTGGTCTTGCTGGTGCCGAAGACGACACCGTTGTCCCCCATGATGCTGCCGCCGCCGGGTTCCGGCTTGCCGACATAGTCGGGATCGACGGTGGACGGCGTGGAGCCGCCGCAGCCGCTCAACACGAGTGTCGCGGCCAGCAGGCAGCCGCAGAAGATCAGCGAAGTCCGCATTCACGTCGGTCCCGGGCACTGGCAAGCGCCGTTATCTAGACCTTGCCCGCCGCCGCGCCAAGGCCGGGGCAGCCGGAAGAAGAGACGCGCAAACGAGAACGGCGGGGCCGAAGCCCCGCCGTCCATCGCGTAACGCCGGAAGTCGCTGCTTACCAGCGGACCATCGTGCCGATGCCGAAAGCCTGGCTCTTCACGTCGTTGTAGGCATAGCCGCCGCCGGAGGCGCCGGTCTGGAAGTTGAAGTCGCCCTGGTGGCGCTGACCGTAGATGTAGGACACCCAGAGCGTCAGGCCCGGGGCGATGCCGTAGGTCATGCCGGCCGCGTAGCCGAATTCATGACGCTGCGACACGCCGACCAGGCTCGGCGAGCCCTGCGAGTCGTACTGGAAGTAGCTGTTACCGATCGTGAACGGGCCGGTCGAGTACTGGACGCCGGCGATCCATGCAATGGCATGCACGCCACCCTTCGGCTGCAGCGCGCCGACGCCGTTGGTCTGGCCGCCCTGGACGTTGCCGCCGAAGGTCACGCCGCCGATGGTAAGAGCGATACCGCCGGTGCCCAGGCTAAGCGGGTTCCAGCCGGGCGTCGCCGCGGTGATCGGGCCGGTGTAGCTGACCTGGCCGCTGCCCATGTAACCGCCATAGGCATACACGCCGACCGGACCGAACGCGTTCTGGTAGCGCGCCGCCAGTTCATACATGTTGGTGAAGCGGGAGGCCTGCGTCGCAAAGTCCGACGACGACGACAGGTTGTAGCATCCGGCGCTTGCAAAGCTGCAGTTTCCGTCCTGCAGCGCGGCGTTGTTCGGCGCCCACGACACGCCGAAGTCGAAGCCGGCGAGCTGCGGAGACAGGTAGACCAGCTTCGAGCTGCCGTATTCCGCGCCCTGCTGCGACAGGAAGGGGAACGGCGGGGCAGCGTTGCCGGGGATGGCGCCGGGAAGGTCGCCGTTCCAGCCGCCGTCGTCGAAGCCCTGCTGGGTGGTGATACCGTTATCGAAGATGCCCCACGGACCGTCGCCCTGGCCGAAGCGGAAGATACCGACGTTGTCCTGCGCGACGTAGCCGAAGGCGCGGCGGACATACAGCGTATCGGTCGTGGTGTTGCCCGAGGAGCCGTTGTTTACGTACGACGCTGCGGCGGGCCCGGCGTTGACGCGGACCTCGATCGAACCGCCGTAGCGGACGCCGTTGGTCATCATGCCGTCCATGCCGAAGTAGAAGCGGGCATAGCCGAGCGTGGTGTACGGGTTCAGCTTCGCCGCGCCGGTGTTGGCGGGGCCGACGCCGGCCGTCGTGTCAAGGCTGCTGCTCTGCACGGCGCCGTAGAACACCACGCGGCCCGCCAGGCGGGTCACGATGCTGCCCGGCGTCGGGTTCTTCGCGGGGCCCGGGGGGAGCATGGCGGCCTGGTAGTTGTTGTTGTTGTTGGCCGCCGAGATGCCGCCCGGAGCCGAGACGACGCCCTGGTTCCACGACGGGGGCAGGTTCGTCTGCTGAGCCGAAGCCAAGCCAGTGAACCCGACGGTTCCTCCGAGAACGGCCGCACTGGCCAGCAAGAGCTTGCGCATCCAAATCCTCCTCATATGGCCGAACTCGCGGCGCACGTTGCAGGCCCTGCCCGGTATCCCCTGCGCCCGATCGGCCCCAAGTAAGCGGGGCGGCCAGGGACACTGAACAGGGCAAGTGGTCCTGGCCGCACTATGATCTGCGTTCGCGAAGGACTGCAACGGGCTGCGAGGCGTCGTCATGGCAATTCCGAAACACTGTGGCACGTGCGCCACAGATCGGAGGCCGGCACCCCCTCGACCTGCTTTGCCAGGAGCCGCCGCGGCCATGCCGGCATCAAACTCCTATAATAGTTTAACGCCCGCCGCCCGCCGCCTGCCGCCTGCCGCCTGCCGCCTGCCGCCTGCCGCCTGCCGAAACCAGGAGAAGCCGCCGCCCATGGACGACGCCATCGCCGACAATCTCGCCCGCGTGCGCGAGCGCATCGCCGCCGCCGCCATCCACGCCGGCCGCCGCCCGGAGGACGTGATGCTGGTCGCGGTCTCCAAGACCAAGTCGGCCGACGCCGTGGCCGCCGCCATCGCCGCCGGGCAGACGGTGTTCGGCGAGAACCGGGTGCAGGAGGCCGCGGCCAAGTTCCCGCCCCTCCGGGCCGCTCACCCGGCGATTCGCCTGCACATCATCGGCGGGCTGCAGACCAACAAGGCGCGCGACGCGGTGCGGCTGGCGGACGTGATCGAAAGCCTCGACCGGCCGCGACTCGCCGACGCGATTGCCGATGCCGCGGCCAAGGAGGGCCGGATGCCCGAGCTGCTGGTGGAGGTGAACGTGGGCGACGAGCCGCAGAAGGCGGGCGTCGCCCGCGCCGACGCCGACGCCTTCATCGCCGACTGCAAGGGCCGGTTCGGCGCGGCGCTGCGCGGGCTGATGGCGGTCCCGCCGGCCGGGGAGGACCCGGCGCCGCACTTCACCTGGCTCGCCGACCGCGCGGCGCGGCACGGGCTGCCCGTCGTGTCGATGGGAATGTCGGCGGATTTCGAGATCGCCATCGCCTGCGGCGCCACCTGGGTGCGGGTCGGCAGCGCCATCTTCGGCAGCCGCGCCTGACCCGGCGGGCGCCGCCCGGCGCCCGCGCCGCCTACCGTTGTGCGGCGCAACACGCTAGAAGGGGGCAATGCGCTTCCCCGCCTGGCTGCCGCTGCTGCTCGGGTTCCTGACCGCGGTCGGCCCGATCTCCACCGACATGTACCTGCCCGCCTTCCCCGCCCTGGAAGCCGATCTCGGCACGCCGGCGGGCTCGGCGCAGATCACGCTCGCCACCTGGTTCGCCGGGCTCGCGGTGGGGCAGATCACGCAAGGCACGCTGTCGGATCGTTTCGGCAGGCGCGGACCGCTGATCGTCGGCACGATGGTCTACGTGCTCGGCTCGGCGGGCTGCGCCCTTGCCCCGAACCTGTTCTGGCTGTCGGCGTTCCGCGCGCTGACCGCGATCGGCGCCTCGGCCAGCATGGTGATCCCGCGCGCGATGGTGCGCGACCTGACGGACGGGCTGGGCGCCGCGCGGCTGATGTCGCAGCTGATGCTGGTGATGGGCGTGGCGCCCATCCTGGCGCCGACGCTGGGCAGCGCCGTGCTCGGCTTCGCGTCCTGGCGCGCGATCTTCTGGTTCGCGGTCGGCTACGGCGTGGCCGGATGCGCGCTCGTCGCCCTGCTGCTGCCCGAGACGCTGCCGGAGCAACGCCGCGTCAAGCTCGGCGCCGGCGGGCTGATCCAGCGGTATTCTGGAATAATCCGCGAGCGGGTCTTCCTGACCCACGCGCTGATGGGCGGCGCGGCCTTCTTCGGCATGTTCGCCTATATCGGCGGCTCCTCGCCGGTGTTCATCGAAGGGCAGCACCTGTCGGCGGCGCACTATGCGCTGATCTTCGGCCTGTGCTCGGCGGGGTTCATCACCGCCTCGCAGATCAACCCGCGCATCCTGCCGCGCCTCGGCATGTTCCGGGTGATCCGCTACGCGGGCCGCATCTACTGGTGCGCCACCGCGATCCTGCTCGCGGTGGCGTTCTCCGGCCACGCCACGGTCTTCACGCTGGTGCCGCCGCTGATGGTGGCCACCACCTGCATGGGCTTCGTGCTGCCCAACACCACCGTGGGCGCGCTGTCCCGCCATGCCGCGCACGCCGCCAGCGCGTCGGCGCTGATGGGCACGATGCAGTTCCTGATGGGCGCGGTCAGCGGCGTCGCGGTCGGGCTGCTGACCGACGGCACGGCGCGCGGCATGGCTGCCCTGATGCTGCTCGGCGCCACCGGCGCGGTGATTGCGGATATATGCCGCACCCGCCCATAGTTTCCCTGTCCTCCCGCACAGGAGCCCGAGACGCCGCCATGACGCCCATCGTCGGCATTCCCGCCTGCGCCAAGATGCTCAACGGCCTGCTGCGCCACGACACCCCGGCCCGCTACGCCGAGGCGGTGTTCGGCGCCGCCGGCGCGGTGCCCGTGATGCTGCCGCCGATGGGCGAGGCCGAGGTGCAGGCGCTCGACCGGCTCGACGGCCTGCTGGTGCCGGGGAGCCCGAGCAACGTGCACCCGAGCCTGTACGGCGGCGGCGAATCGGCCACGCCCGACAGCCACGACCCGGCGCGGGACGCCACCTCCTTGCCGCTGATCCGGGCCGCCATCGCGCGCGGGATGCCGGTCCTGGCGATCTGCCGGGGCATCCAGGAACTCAATGTGGCGCTCGGCGGCACGCTGCACCAGGAGGTGCATGCGCTGGACGGCAAGCGCGATCACCGCGGCGGCCAGGGCACGGCCGAGGAACGCTACGGCCCCAAGCACACGATCGCGCTGTCGGGCGAGTTGGCCCGGCTGCTGGGCGCGGCCGAGATCACCGTCAACTCGCTGCACGGCCAGGCGATCGACCGGCTCGCGCCCGGCCTGGTGGTGGAGGCGGTGGCACCCGACGGCACGATCGAGGCGGTGCGCGTCGCCACCGCCAAGGGCTTCGCCTACGGCGTGCAGTGGCATCCGGAATGGGCCTTTGCGCGGAACCCGCACAGCCTGACGCTTTTCGGCGCCTTCGGGGACGCCTGCCGCGCCTTCGCCGCGGGACTGCGCCGCGCGGCCTGACGCCAACCAAACGTATCAGGGGAAACGACCGGCATGGACCTGAACCTTGCGGGCAAGCGCGCGCTGATCACCGGCGCGTCGAAGGGCATCGGCCGCGCCAGCGCCACGATGCTGGCCGACGAAGGCTGCGACGTGATCCTGGTGGCGCGCGACGCCGCGACGCTCGATGAAGCCGCAAGCGCGATCCGCGCGCGGCGGCAGGTTTCGGTGCGCACCATCGCCGCCGACCTGTCGCAGCAGGACGCGGTCGAGCGCGTGGCGGCGGAAGCGGGCGAGATCGACATCCTGGTGAACAACGCGGGCGCCATCCCGCCCGGCGCGATCACCGGCGTGGACAACGAAACCTGGCGGCGCGCCTGGGACCTGAAGGTGTTCGGCTACATCTCGCTCTGCCGCGCGGTCTATCCGTCGATGGCGGCGCGGCGGACGGGGGTGATCGTCAACGTGATCGGCGCGGCGGGCGAGCATTTCGATCCGAACTACATCGCCGGCAGCGCGGGCAATGCGGGGCTGATGGCGTTCACCCGCGCGCTGGGCAAGGGTGCGAAGCGCGACGGCGTGCGCGTGGTGGGCATCAATCCCGGCCCGATCGCCACGCAGCGCATGGAGATGCTGATGCGCGCGCGGGCGACGAAGGAGCTGGGCGACGCCGACCGCTGGCGGGAACTCACCAGCGGCATGGCCTACGGCCGCCCCGGCACGCCCGAGGAAATCGCCGCCGCCGTCGCGTTCCTGGCGAGCCCGCGATCGGCCTACACCAACGCGACGATCCTGACGATCGACGGCGGGCCGGGCTGAACGGCAGGCCTCATTCCACCACCGCCGCCAGCGCGGCCTCGTCCTCGGTTTCGTCCGGCTCGGGCGGCAGGTCGGCGAGCTGGAACGCCTCGAACCGGTGCAGCGCGTCCTCGATGCGGCGCTTCGCCGCTTCATGCGGGCCGGCGGCCACCCAGGTCCATTTCCGCACGGCGAGATGGCGCGCCTTGCGGTCGGTCTTGAGGTCGATGGCTGCGACGATCGCATCGCCGATCAGCACCGGCAGGGCGAAGTAGCCGAAGACGCGCTTTTCCTTCGGCACGTAGGCCTCGAACCGGTGCTCGTAGCCGAAGAACAGATGCGTGCGCCTGCGCTGGATGATGAGCGGATCGAAGGGCGAGAGGATGTGCACCTCCGCCGCCGCGGGCGCATCGTTCGACGCCGCCGCATCCAGCGCCTCGGGCGGCGCCCAGTGGGCCTGCTTCCCGGCGCCTTCCACCGCGACCGGCACCAGCGCCTTGCGCCGCACCCGCGCCTCGATCGCCTTGCGCACCGCGGGCTTGGCGGGCGCGTTCAGATGGCAGATCGAATCGAGGCTCACCACGCCCTGCGACCGCAGCGCGCGGTCCAGCAGGTAGTTGGCGGTCTCCTTCGCCGAGGCCGGGCGCGGCGGCTTCTGCCAGCCGAAATGCCGCTCCATCGGCGCGTAGGTCTTCAGCATCCCGTTGCGCTCGCTGATGGTCAGCAGCCCGCTGTAGAACGCATGTTGCAGCGCGCGCTTGGACGGCTTGCGGCTGGCCCAGAGATGTTCCTTCTCGATCAGCACGTCGTCTTCGATGTCGCGGATCGTCAGCCCGCCCTTCTCCCGCACCAGGCGCAGCACCTTGCGCAGTTCCGCCGTGGTGACGGCGGCGAGCGATCCGCGCGGCTCGGCGCGGTGGCGCTTCATCGCGCCGGTGAAGAAGCGCATGTCGGCGGTCGGGATGTAGGACAGCGCGTGCGTCCAGTACTCGAACACGCTCTTGTCCACCGACTGCGCCTGCCGCAGATCGGCGCGGCGGTACTCGGGGATGCGGTTCCACAGGATGTGGTGGTGGCAGCGCTCGATCACGTTGATCGTGTCGATCTGCACGTAGCCGAGCTGCGCCACCGCCGCCGCCGTCGCCGCCGGTCCCGCGCCGAACGGGGCGGGGCGGTCGAGGCACTGGGCGCGGAGCCAGGCGGCGCGGGCCTGCGCCTTGGTCATGGGGAGAGGGGCGGGAGGCATCGCGCGAGCTTAGCCGGATTCGCGGCGTTCCGGCCGCCCCCCTACGCCTTCGGCCTGCGCGGCTTGCGGCGGGGTTCCAGCTCGCGGTTCAGCTCCGCGCCCACCAGGATCACGTAGACGCTCACCCACAGCCACATCATCACCGCGACGGCGGCGGCGAGCGGGCCGTAGGTGACGTCGTAGATCGCGATGCGCCCGACATAGAGCGAGAACAGCGCCGAGGCCGCCACCCACAGCACGGTGGCCAGCAGCGCGCCGGGAAACACGCGCCGCCAGTTCGCGGGCCGGTGCGCCGGGCCGAAGCGGTAGACCACGCACAGCAGCACGAAGATCAGCAGCACCAGCATCCCGAGGCTCGTCACCCAGGCGAGCTGGCTCTGGTATTCGCTGATCCCGGCCAGCCCGATCGCCACCGGCACGGCCACAAGCGCCGCGATGGCCAGGCCCACCACGGCGATCGAACAGAGCGTCATGGCGAAGGCGATCGCCTGGAACGAGAGGAAGCCGCGCGTCTCCGGCTCGCCGCGCGCGATGTTCAGCCCGCTCAGCAGCGATTTCGTTCCGGTCGCGGAGCTCCAGAGCGTGATCAGCGTGCTGATCGCGAGGCCCATGGTGAGACTGCCGCGCTGCTGCGAGACGAGCTGGCGCACCCGGTCGTCGATCAGCGTGTAGACCGAGGCGGGCACGAGGCGCTGCAGGTGGCCGAGCTGCGGCTCCACCGTCACCGGGTCGAAGATCAGGCCGTAGACGAAGACCAGCATGCTGAGCGCCGGGAACAGCGCCAGCGTCGCGTAGAAGGCGCAGCCCGCCGCGACGATGGAGATGCGGTCGGTGATCATCGCCTCCAGCGTGCCAAGCGCGACGCGCCAGAGGCGGCGCAGCCGCCGCCCGCGCCGGCGCCGCCGCGCGCGGTGCGGGGCCCCGGAGCGTTCCGGCGCGGGGATGGATCCAGTGTCGGTCATTGCAATTGCACGAATTGATGCGGCGCACACCGATAAGTTGCGCGCACCGACGCCCGACGCGCATCATTCCCCGCGGCGGCGCGCTCCGGGGCGGGTCCGCCACGCCGGACGGTTGCAAAGCCCCGGATGGGGACACCGCCATGACGGTTGCAGCGATCCTGAAGCACAAGGGTCACGCGGTCAGCTCGGTCGCGCCGGGAGCGACGATCGAGGAGGTCGCGCGCATGCTCGCGGCGCTGCGCATCGGCGCGGTGCTGGTCATCGACGCCACCGACCAGCTTCTGGGCATCGTCAGCGAGCGCGACATCGTCGCGGGCCTCGCCTCGGACGGGCCCGCCATCCTGCAGCGCACGGCGGGGGAGGTGATGACGCGCGGCCTGTTCACCGTCAGCCCCGCCACCACGGTCGCCGAGGCGATGGCGATGATGACCAGCGGGCGCGTCCGGCACCTGCCGGTGATGGACAGCGGCATGCTGGTCGGCCTGGTCAGCATCGGCGATGTTGTCAAGGCGCGCATCACGCAGCAGGAATACGAGGTCGATAACCTGAAGGCCTACGTCGCCGGCTCGGCCTAGGCGGATCAGGGAAACCAACAAGCGCCCCGCGCGGCCCTCCGGGCCGGGGGCTGCGGGGGGACGCCGCGCGTGGACCGGGAACTTTTCGCCTACTCGCCGATCATGCACCGCCCGAAGCTGCGCTGGCCGAACGGCGCGCGCGTCGCGCTGTGGGTGGTGCCGAACATCGAGCATTACGAATACCTGCCGAAATTCGTCCGCACCCGCGACCCCTGGCCGCGCTCGCCGCATCCGGACGTGCTTGGCTACGCGCACCGCGACTACGGCAACCGCGTCGGGCTGTGGCGGCTGTTCGACGTGACCGATGCGCTCGGCATCCGCTGCACGGTCAGCCTCAGCATGTCCGTCATCCAGCACTACCCGGCGATCCTGGAGGCGATGGAGAAGCGGGGCTGGGAGTACATGTCGCACGGCATCTACAACACCCGCTACCACTGGGACTTCACGGAAGACGAGGAACGCGCGGCGATGCTGGAAAGCCACGCGATTCACGAGCGTTTGACCGGCCGGCGGATGCGCGGCTGGTTCAGCCCGGCGATCACCAACACGCTCAACACCTTCGATCTCGCCGCCGAGTGCGGCTACGACTACACAGCCGACCTGTATCAGGACGACCAGCCCTGGCCGCTGAACGTGCGCAGCGGGAAACTGCTGTCGATGCCCTACACGGTCGAGCTGAACGATGCGCTGGTGTACCGCCGCGGCGAGGAGGGCGAGGAATTCGCCCGCCAGATCCGCGACCATTTCGACACCGTCTACGCCGAGGGCGCCGATCAGGGGCGGGTGATGTGCATCGCGCTGCACCCCTACTGGGTCGGCCAGCCGCACCGCATCGGCCCGTTCCGCCGGGTGATGGAATACATCCTCTCGCATCCCGGCGTGTGGCTCGCCACCGGCGGCGAGATCGCCGACTGGTTCAACGCGAACCACCTGCCGCTGATCCAGTCCCACCTCGCCGCGCGGGAGGCCGCCAATGGCTGACCAGCCGCACAAGCCCGCGTCCGTCCCGCCGGTGGACGAGACGCGCGAGCCGGGGATGGACCACGCGCATTACCCCTACCGCCCGCTGCCCGAGGCGCCGCGCATCGCCTGGCCGGACGGCGCGCGCGTCGCCTTCACCGTGACGATCAACCTCGACCGCTGGGAGCCCGCGCCGCCTTCGGGGCCCGGGCGCGACCCGCGCATGGCCTCCCCGCTCGGCGCCTTCGCGCCGGAATGGCTGACCTTCAGCCACCGCGAATACGGCCCGCGCGTCGGGATCTTCCGCCTGCTCGATGTGCTGGACCGCTTCGGGCTGCGCCCCAGCGTGGCGCTGGGCGCGGCGGCGGCGCGGGCCTATCCCGAGCTGGTGGACGAACTGAGCCGCCGCGACGCCTGCTTCATGGCGCACGGCACGCTGGCGACGCGGCGCATCACGTCGCGCATGACGGAGGCGGAGGAGCGCGCGCTGATCGCCGAAAGCCGCGCCGCGGTGCAGGAGGCGACCGGCACCGCGCCCGCCGGCTGGGCGGGGCAGGATTTCAACGAGTCGGCCCGCACCCCGGCGCTGCTGGCCGAGGCCGGGTTCGCCTACACGACCGACTGGCCGAACGACGACCGGCCCTTCCGGCTCGGCCCCTACACGGGGGCGGACGGCGCGGCGCGCACCCTGCTCGCGCTGCCGCCGCAGCCGGAATGGAACGACGCGGAGTGCCTGTGGGTGCGCCGCACGCCGCCCTGGGAATGGGCCGACATGATCGCCGAGGCCTGCGCCGCGCTGCATGCCGAGGGCGGCGCCTGCTTCAACATCACCCTGCATCCCTGGGTGACCGGGCAGGCGCACCGCATCCGCTACCTGTCGGACGCGCTGTCGCGCGTGCTGGGGCTGCCCGGCCTGTGGCGCGCAACCACCGACGAGGTAGCGGCCTACGCCACGACCGCCCTATAACCCCTTGAAACCTCGCCAAGGGAGGCCGCATGCAATCGCCCATTCCGATCAAGGCGCCGAACTGGGTCAGCGAATTCCGCGACTTCATCATGCGCGGCAGCGTGGTGGACCTCGCCGTCGGCATCATCATCGGCGCGGCCTTCACCGGCGTGGTGAACAGCCTGGTGAAGGATATCTTCAACCCGGTGATCGGCCTGCTGATCGGCGGCGTGGATTTCAGCAACGTCTTCGTGGCGCTGAACGGCCAGCACTACAACTCGCTGGCCGAGGCGCAGCGCGCCGGGGCGGCGACGCTGAACCTCGGCCTGTTCATCAACGCCATCATCCAGTTCGTGATCGTCAGCTTCGCGATCTTCTGGACGGTGAAGGCGCTGGCGAAGCTGCGGCTTGCCGATCAGGGCAAGAAGGAACCGCCGCCGCCCCCGAAATCGGAAGTGCTGCTGGAGGAAATCCGCGACATCCTGAAGGCGAAGCCCTGACGGGCCGGCGGCCTACACCCTGCTGACCGCCATCTGCCCGCCGTCGGTGAGCCGGCGGAGCAGCCGCCGCCCCGCCGCCACGACCGCGACGCCCAGGCCGCACAGCGCGACGATGTGCGCGGGGCGCAGCCCGTAGCGCAGCGTCTCGCTGGCCGCCAGCACGCGCCACGGGTTGATCCCGGTCGCGATCGCGTACCATGCGAACTCCACCCCGGCGGTCGCGAGACCGGCGGCGCCGGCGAGGCCGAGCAGCGCCACCGGGCTGGACCGCCACGCGGCGGGCAGCAGCCGCAGGCCCATCAGCCACAGGTAGAAGCCGGCGAAGACCACCGCCTCGGTCACGTTGGCCTTGGTCTGGATGAAGTAGTGCAGCAGCGCCACCGCCGCGACCGGGTAGGCGAGCACGTGCAGCCGCTTCCACCACGCGCCCATGCGCCGGATCATCGCGTCGGTGGAGGTGACGCCGAGGGCGGCCAGCACCAGCAGCGCCGCGAAGCCGATCAGCAGGTAGAAGCGCAGCGCGATTTCCGAGGCGACCGTGGCCAGGTTGCCGTGCTGATACAGGATGTAGAGGCCGAAATGGGCGAGCGCGTAGGCGAGCGCCGTGAGCCCCAGCATCCGCCGCAGCAGGATCACGCGGGCGGCGTCGAACACCGCGCGCGCCGGGCTGACCGCCAGCGCGATCAGCAGGAAGCGGACGGCCCACAGCCCGGTCTGGTGGATCGCCTCCATCACCGGCCGACCGCCGAGCTGGCCCTGGGTCGCCCACCAGACGGTGACCAGGCCGGGGACGAAGGCGGCGGCCAGGACCAGCGCCTTCATCCAGGAGAACCGGCCCTGCCGGTCCTTCCACGGCGCCAGCACCCGCTTGCGCGGCGGGCGGCGGGCGGGCGAGGGCGCGGCGGCGGGCGCGGCGCCGCTCATGGCGCGCCATCCGCGCGGCGGACGGCGAAGCCCGGGGGCGCGGCGAACAGCGCGGGGTCCTGCGGCGCGTAGCTGACCGTGACGGCCTCGAACAGCGTGCGCCCGCCCGCCTGCGCGCGCAGCATCACGCCGTCATCGGTGATGCAGGCCACGGTCCGCCGCCCGTCGGTGGCGGTGGCTTCCCATTCGGTGCAGGCGAGCCCCGCCACCGTCGCCTGCCCGCGGCGCGCGTAGCCGCCCTGGTTCTGCGGCGGCGCCGGCATGTCCAGCACCAGCTTGTCGGCCAGCCGCACCGTCTGCATCCGTCCCGCCTTGTAGTCGATCACGACGAACAATCCCTCCGTGGGGTCAAGCCGTTGACGCTCCGCGGAGGCCAGCCATCGCATCCGCTCGGTCACATCCTTTCGACCGCCGGCCAGGCGATACGTTACGTCCACGTCCCGCGCCGGATGCGCGAGCGGCTGCGCGGGCGGGGACTGGGCCGCGAGCGGGACCGGCGCGGCGCCGATCGCCAGGGCCAGGAGCGCCGCCGCCCGCCTTGAGGACAATCGGCCGAAGGGCCAGGATCGCCGCCCCTTCCGCGCCGTCCGGAGAAACACGTTCAGATGTCCGATCCCGCCGATGATGTCGCCGCGCTGACGCGCGATCTGGTGCAGATGGATAGCCGCAGCCGGCTGTCCAACCTAGAGGTGGCCGAGCGCGTCGAGGCGGCGCTGGCGGGCTTCGAGATCGAGCGCATCGACTTCGCCGACCCGGCGGGCACGCCGAAGCGCGCGCTGGTGGCGCATCGCGGCGGCGCGGGCGGCATCGCCTTCTCGGGCCACATGGACACGGTGCCCGACACCGGCTGGCAGGACGATCCGTGGTCGGGACGCATCGATGCCGACGGCGTGCTGCACGGGCTCGGCAGCACCGACATGAAGGGACCGCTCGCCGCCGCCATCGTTGCCGCGCGCGGGCTGCCCGACAGCGTACCGGTGACGCTGCTGATCACCACCGACGAGGAAACGACGAAGCAGGGCGCGCGCGAGATCGTCGCGCGGTCCGAGCTTGCGCGCCGGGCGGCGCTTCGCGGCATCCTGGTGGTGGAGCCGACCGGCATGGTCCCGGTGCGCGGCCACCGCAGCCACATCCTGTACACGGCGGTCGCGACGGGCGTGCAGGCGCACAGCAGCACCGGCAAGGGCCGCAACGCCAACTGGACGCTGCTGCCCTTCATGCAGGACATGCACGGCATCTTCGAGCGGCTGCGCACCGATCCGGCGTTGCAGGACGCCGCCTACGATCCGCCGTTCAGCGACTTCAACATGATCATCGACAACCACGGCGCGGCGGTGAACGTGACCGTTCCGAAGGCGACGGCGACGATCAAGTTCCGCTACTCCGCCCGCGTCGATCCCACGCCGATCACCGCCGCCGTGCAGGAAGCGGCCGACCACGCGGGCGTGGCGCTGACAGCAACGCCCGAGGGCGACCCGCCCGAGCTGCCCGCGGACCATCCGCTGGTGCGGCTGTGCGCGGAGGAGAGCGGCACCGCGGCCCGCACCGCGCCCTTCGGCACCGATGCCTGCGTGCTGTCCGCGCTCGCGCCCTGCGTGGTGTTCGGGCCGGGCGACATCGCGGAGGCGCATACGCCGACGGAGAAGGTGCGGATCGCGGACCTGACCGCGTCGGTGCCGGTGCTGCAGACGCTGGCGCGGCGGATCGTGAGGAACTGAGGGCACGGCACCCTCACTTCGTCATGGCCCCGCGTGTCCGGGCCATCCCCGTCTTGCTTTCATCCGCAACCAAAGACGGGATGACCCGCCTTCGCGGGCCATGACGGGCGAGGGGCGGGCCGCCGGGGTGGTTAATGAAACACCCGCCCGGCGTCGATCACCACGGTCTGGCCGGTCATCGTCTCCGTGCGGCACATCGCCACCACCATCTCGGCGCAATCGTCCTTATCGGCGGCCTTCTTCAACAGCGATGTGGAAGCGGAACGCTCCACCTGCTCGGGGCGCAGGTTGGCGGTGGCGCGCGTGCCTTCCAGCAGGCCGGGGGCGACGCAGTTCACCAGTACCTCGGGCGCGAGTGCCACGGCCATGCAGCGCGTCAGGTGGATCAGCCCCGCCTTCGACACCGCGTAAGCGATCGACGAGCCGGTGGGCTGCAAGCCCGCGACCGAGGCGATGTTGACGATCCGGCCCGCGCCCTGCGCCTTCATCAGCGGGGCCACCGCCTTGGTCAGCCGCATCGGGCCGGCGAGGTTCACCGCCATGATCCTCTCCCACACCTCCTCGGTCAGCGCGTCGAGGTCGGGAAACGGAATCGCCTTGTTGTAGGCTGCATCGTTCACCAGCAGGTCGATCCTGCCGAAGCGCGCGGCCACGTCCTGCACGAGCCGCGCGACGGCGGCGGCGTCGGTGATGTCGCAGCCGAAGGCCGCGGCGTTCACCTGATGGCGCGCGGCAAGTTCGCGCGCCACCGTCTCGGCCTGGTCGCGGCTTTGCGCGTACATCACCGCGATATGCACGCCCTCACGCGCCAGCGCGTGGCAGATGCGCTGCCCGAGACCGCCATTTCCGCCGGTCACCAGCGCAACCGAACCCCTGAGTTCCACGCCGCGTCCTCCCCGTTTTCCGCACTCTGTGGCGGCGCGGAAAACGGGGCAAGCGGGCGCGGGGCGTTACCCGTTATTGGCGATCAGGTAGTTGCGGACCTGCTGCGCCAACTGCTCGTGCTGGATCACGGTGGGGCGCGTGTTCTGCACCCAGCCGCTGACGTACTGGCTCAGTCCGTGCTGCAATTCGTCGTTCATCTGCAGGACGGTGGTGCCGTGCGCGCGGATCATTGCGTCGATATAGGCGCGGTCGAAGTCCTTGCCCTGAAGCTGCGACAGCTGATTGAGCGCGTCCTGATCCGACGGCGTCAGCCCCATCGGCGTCCGCACCCCGTGCTGCGCCGCGATCTGCATCAGCGATGCGTTCGCCGCCGAGTAGTCGTTGATCATCTTCTCGGCGTAGTTGCGCACGGTCGGATTCTGCGTGCGTTGCAACGCGAGCTGCCCGGCCTGGATCTCCGCCATGTTGTTGCCGACCTGCTGGGCGACGAAGCTGGCGTCGCGGTCGGTCAGCGGCGGCATGGCGGCGGCGGAGCCGGCGGGCGGAACGGGAACGGTCGGCGCGGGCGCGGGCTTGGACGTGTCGGGCGGCGGCGTCCCGACCGTCAGTTGGGCGAGAGCGGGAACCGCCACGACGCAGCTACCTGCCAACAGGGTTGCTCGCAGAAAGTTTTTCATGGCCAAGCCTCCATCGTTCGGCTTGGGTAACGCGGTCATGAGGGGCAGGTTCGCCCCCGCCCGGTAACAGAATGGGGAGCGGCGGGCCGGCCGGTCAGTCCCCCACCGCAACGGGGCGCGGCTTGCCGGACACTTTCCGCACATGCGCGACCGAGGCGGCCGCACCCGCCGTCTTGGTCAGCAGGTCGAGCGTGTCCTCTTCCTCGTCGGTCACGGGCGTGAGCGCCAGGTCCATGTATTCCTTGGCTTTCGGATCGCGCTCGATCGCCTTCCGCCAGCGCTGCACGCGCAAGTAGACGGCGATCGTGCGAGCGTATTTCACCACCGATTCGCCGATGAAGGCGGGCCAGAACAGTGCGGCCGGCAGGCCCTTCACGCCCGGCCGCCGCTCGCTCGGATGCTTCAGGCGCAGGATGCCGCCCTGCAGCGGATGCACGCGTTCGAGCTGCATGGTGGTGGAGAACAGGAACAGCAGCATCGCGAGGCTGCCCGTCGGCACGCCGGTCGCAGCGGCGCGCTTGAGCAGGGTCTTCATGTGCGGCGGCGTGTAGTAGAGCCGCCACGCGTCCTGGTAGATCGCCTCCCACTCCGCCTTGCTCATCTTCGGATGGGCGGTGCAGACATGCTCGAGGTCGTAGCGGTTCAGGTCTTCGTCCATCGCGATGCCCTTGGTCCACAGGCTGCGATGGTCCTCCGATCCCGGCAGCGGGGTTAGGCAGAAGAACTCAAGCATATCGACCGCAAGCTCGCGCTTGATGATCTCGATGTCGCGGCGGATCGATTCCGGCGTGTCGCCCGGGAAGCCCAGGATGTAGCCGGCCAGCGTGATGATGCCGACCGACTTCCAGGCCAGCAGCATCTTGCGGTACTCGGTGATCTTGTTCTGCCGCTTCTTCGCCGCGGCCAGGTTCTCCGGGTTGACGTTCTCCAGCCCGATGAACACGCGCGTGACACCGGCGCGCTTCGCCTTCTCGATGAAGTTCGGGATCTTGTGGCACAGCGTATCGACCTGGATCAGCAGGCCGAGCGGGATGCCGTGCACTTCCCGAAGCTCGATCAGCCGATCGAAGATCGCTTCCCAGTCCTTGTTGCGGGCGAAATTGTCGTCGGTGATGAAGAACTTGGTGATGCCCTGCGCGTGGTTCAGCCGCACCAGCCGCTCCACGTCGTCGGGCGAGCGGGAGCGGGACTTGCGGCCCTGCACGTTGATGATGGTACAGAACGAACACTGGTACGGGCAGCCGCGTCCGGCGTCGAAGCTCGTGCTGCGGCCCAGCGTGCGCTCGACGTAGCGCGCCGGCAGGAACGCCTCCGGCACGCCGTGCAGGCCGGGCAGATCGTCGAGGAAGTTGTAGAGCGGCTTCAACTGCCCGGCGGCGGCGTCCAGCAGCACCTCGTCGAGCCGGCCCTCGGCCTCGCCCGCGAACATCGCCAGGCCAAGCTCGCGGCAGGCATCCAGCCCCACCGCCGAGCCGTCCAGCATCGACAGGCAGCCCGAGACGTGGAAGCCGCCAATCGCCACCTGCACGCCCGCGGCGCGCAGCGGCCGCGCGAGATCGAGCGCGCGCGGATACTGGTTCGACTGCACGCCGACCAGCGCGACCATGCCGAAGCCGTCGTGCGCGCGTATCCGCGCGATCAGCGCGGC
Organism: Pseudomonadota bacterium; assembly: GCA_018240635.1. Classification (GTDB taxonomy): domain Bacteria; phylum Pseudomonadota; class Alphaproteobacteria; order Acetobacterales; family Acetobacteraceae; genus JAFEFJ01. Next base: position 18,412 of record JAFEFJ010000048.1, read on the forward strand.
GACGTCGATTCGCGTGTTCATCTCGTCGATCGGCTCGATGTCGATCGCGACATCGGGGCCCAGCACCTGCCGCGCCGCGCAGTCGGCGGCGATCGAATAGAGCGAGGCAAGCGAGTTCGACGGGATCATCGCCCGCCACCAGCGGATCACGTAGCCGTCGTCGTCGTAATGCGAGGGCTTCAGCAGAATCAGCTGGAAGCGGCGCCGGACAGCCGGTTGGGGCAGGGACATCGTGGAGTTACCTGTTGATCGGCATGGCGACCGGCCGGGCACGATAACCCAAGGCCCCGGTAGAATGGGGAGGTGTCTGCCATAGGCGACACCCCCGCTCAAGCTTTCGTCATGATTGTCCGAAAATGCCAACCCGCCGGCGCGGGGCCCTGCCCCGGCATCACTCCACGGGCGAGAGGATCCGGTAGTCGTCCGACGGCTCGCCGCGCGCCGCGGCGGCGAGGTCGCGGGCCAGCCGGTCGGCGACCGCGACCCGGTAATGGCGCGGGTCCCAGTAATTGTCGTCGTTCAGCGTGATCGGGCTCGGGATCATGAAATCCACCACGACGGCGCCCGGAAACAGCGCCGCCGCGCGCCGCTTGCACTCGGCCCAGACATCGTGGACCGGCCCCGATTCGGGCGGCAGCAGGCGGCGGTTGTTCGGCACGAAGAACATGATGCGTTTCGTCTCGTGCGGGAGCTTGTCCAGCTCCGCCTTCAGCTCGTCGAGCTGCGGGTAGCGCCACGATCCGGGCGGCCCCTCGCGCCGGCCGGGCGGAATGTCGGGCCTCGCACCCTGCATGTGCTGCGCGACGCGCGCCGGATCGTATTCGCTGTCGGGGGGAACGAAACTTGTATAGCCGTCGCGCCCGTAGGGCGGCGGCTTGATGCCGGTCAGCACGCCGAACTGCGCGCCCGCCTGCTCCACCGCGTAGAGGTTGAACATCTCCAGGTAGCCGCGCCAGCGGTCGTACCAGTGGCCCTGCGCATACATCCAGTCGGGGAACGGGCGC
>JAFEFJ010000490.1 GCA_018240635.1 Pseudomonadota bacterium
CGGCGTCGTCGCGATCGAGGGCTCGGGCTTCCCCGAATCGCCCCCGCCGCCCGGCCTGTCGGGCATGCCGTTCCTGTTCGTCATGGGCGACTACCTGGAGCAGACCGCGTTGTGGCGCGGCCTCTCGGCGGCCACCACTGCCGCCGGGGAAAGACTCGCCGCCGGCGGCGCCCGCGTCACCGACTGGCGCCTGCCCGCGCTCGGAATCTACGGCAACTCCCACATGCCGATGATGGACGACAACAGCGACGACATCGCCGCGCGGGTGATCGGCTGGATTGAATCCGCCACCGCCTGAGCCCTCACCCTCCCGGCCCTTGCGGGCCGGGCCCCTCCCTCTCCCGCGATGCAGGAGAGGGGCTAGAAGCAGCATCGTGCCTTTTCAGCCCCTCTCCCGCACCGCGGGAGAGGGAGGGACCCATCGCAAAGCGATGGGAGGGTGAGGGAACTACCGGCTCGCGTACTCGCCCTGCTCGGGCCGCAGCACGATGCAGGCGGTCTTGTGCCGGCTCAGCGCGGAACACGCGCTCTGCGCCTCCGACTGCGTGAGCCCGATCACCTGCGCGCGCCAGGCCGGGCGGCCCTTCAGCTTCATCGCCTCGACCCGCGTCTCCCCGCCGGAGGCGGAGCGGCGGGCGGCGGCGGCGGCGTCCGCGGCGGCCTTGGCCGAGCCGAAGGTGCCGACCTGGATCGCCCAGCGCGACGCGGCGGCGGCGACCGTCAGGCGCGGGCGCGCGACCTCGGCCGCCTGCGCGCTGCCGATCAGCGCGGGCAGGCGTCCCGCCGGCTCGCGGCGCGCAACCGTGGTCACGGCGGGCGTCACCGGAACGTTCAGCTTCCCGAACCCGTCGTCCAGCAGCGAGGCCATGTGGATGTTGCGCTCGACATTGCTGCCCGCGCCCAGCACCACGCCGATCAGCCGCACGTTGCCGCGCACCGCGCTGGTCACGAGGTTATGCCCCGCGGCCCGCGTGTAGCCGGTCTTGAACCCGTCCGCGCCCGGATAGGTCTTCAGCATCGTGTCGTGGTTGTAGATGACGCGGCGGTGGAACACGAAGCTCGGCGTGCTGAAATACGCGTAGTCATCAGGGAAGTCGGACAGGATGCGCCGCGCCAGCGTCGCCATGTCCGCCGCCGTGGTGATCTGGTCCGGATCGGGCAGGCCGGAGGCGTTGCGGAACGTCGAATGCGACATGCCGAGCGCGCGCGCCCGCAGCGTCATCATCTGCGCGAAACGTTCCTCGCTCCCACCGAGCATCTCGCCGAGCGCGGCCGCCGCATCGTTCGCCGACAGCGTGACCAGGCCCAGAATCGCTTCCTCGACCGTGATGCGCGTGCGCGGCGTCAGACCGAGCTTGGTCGGCTCCATCGAAGCGGCGTGCATCGAGACGGGGACCTGATCGTCCAGGCTGATGCGCCGGTCGCGCAGCGCCTCGAACGTCATGTAGAGCGTCATCATCTTGGTC
>JAFEFJ010000491.1 GCA_018240635.1 Pseudomonadota bacterium
TCTTGCCGACGCCGGGATCGCCCACATAGAGCGGGTTGTTCTTGGTGCGGCGGCAGAGGATCTGGATGGTGCGCTCGATTTCCAGGTCGCGGCCGATCAGCGGGTCGATCTTTCCCGCCATCGCTTTCTTGTTCAGGTTCACGCAGTAGTTGGACAGCGCGTCCTGATTGCGCCTGTTCGGCTTCTCCTCCCGCTCCTGCTCCTGGTGCGGCTCATTCGACCCGTTCGACCCGCCGGAGCCGGTGACCGGCCGCTGCGTGGAGCGGCCTGGCGCCTTGGCGATGCCGTGGCTGATGAAGTTGACAGCGTCCAGCCGCGTCATGTCCTGGAGCTGGAGGAAGTAGACGGCGTGGCTTTCGCGCTCGCTGAACAGCGCGACGAGCACGTTGGCGCCGGTCACCTCGTCCCGTCCCGAGGACTGCACGTGGATCGCGGCGCGCTGCACGACGCGCTGGAAGCCGGCGGTCGGCTTGGGATCGCCGGGCCGGTCGGTGGCGAGGCCGGCGAGATCCTTGTCGAGGAATTCCGAGAGGTCGGCGCGCAGCTTGTCGAGATCGACGCCGCAGGCGCGCAGCACGGTGGCGGCATCGGTATCGTCGGCGAGGCCGAGCAGCAGGTGCTCCAGCGTCGCGTATTCGTGGCGGCGGTCGCTTGCGAGCGAGAGCGCGCGGTGCAGCGTCTGTTCGAGGTTCCGTGACAGCATTGCCTTCAACGCTCCTGCGCGCTTGTGTCCCCGGCGCGGGTTGTGCCGTGTCGTACCGCCCCGCGGCGGCTGGCCGATAGATCAAGAGATGGGTACGCCGCGCCGCAGCGCGAGACGATGGTGACGCGGCTGATCATAATTTGTCGAGCGCGAAGCGCGTGAGCGGCGCGGTTCCCTGCGCGGCCGCCGCTGCGCCCGTCCGAAGCGATGGTTTTCCAGCGGCCGCCCGGGGGCAGCGTTTCACGCCGCGACGCGCCCTGGGGCAGCGTCATTCCTTTTCGATCGTGCATTGCAGCGGGTGCTGGTTCTGGCGCGCCAGATCCATCACCTGCGTCACCTTGGTCTCGGCGACTTCGTAGGTATAGACGCCGCAGACGCCGACGCCGCGGCGGTGGACGTGCAGCATGATGCGCGTCGCCTCCTCCCGCGATTTCTGGAAGAAGCGCTCCAGCACATGCACGACGAACTCCATCGGCGTGTAGTCGTCGTTCAGCATCAGGACCTTGTACATCGGCGGCTTGCGCGTCTTGGGCCGCGTCTTAACCACGACGCCGGTATTCGGTCCCTCGCTGCCTCCACGCCTGTCGTTGTCGCTCATGCCCGTTCCGCGTCTATCCGCTGCCGCGCCGCCAAGGATGCCGTACGTCCGTCCCGGCCCTTGCCCGCCGCTTCCCGATGCGACGCGCCCGATCGGGTCCGCGGCGCGAACCGGCAGCATATCGGAAGCGAGGCAGGCGGGAAAAGAGCGG
>JAFEFJ010000492.1 GCA_018240635.1 Pseudomonadota bacterium
CTGCGCCAGGTCGCGCAGCCGCCAGATGGCGGAGACGCGGTCGGCCGGCTCCCCGGCCGGATCGCCAAGGCCGAGCAGGACGCGCCCGCAGCGGCGGAAGGCGATGCCCGCGCGCTCGTTCTCCCCCAGCACGACGCCGTCGGCCGACTGGGCGGGGATGCCGCCCAGCACCTGCATCCGCCGCCGCGCATCGGCGTCCCAGGGCAGCCACGCCACCTTGCCGGGGCGCATCAGGCGCCAGATGGCGAGCAGGCCGATGGCCACCGCGAGCGCGACCGAGGCACGCAGCGAGTTCGGCACCTCGCGCGAAAGGACGATGTTCCACCAGGAATTGTCGTCGAGATGGCGCACATGCCGCTCGAACGCCGCGAGCGCCACGATGCACAGCACCAGCGCAAAGAGCGGCGTCGCGGTGGCGCCCTGCAACGGGCCGCTGAACAGCCGCGCGTGGCGGTAGAAGCAGGTGCGGAAGGGTGCCAGCAGCAGGATCGCGAGCACCAGCACGGCGGCGACCCACAGCCGCTCGCCCTGCGCGGCGGTGAACGCCGCGCCGATGGTGAGCAGCGCGATCGTCGCGCCCCAGGCGAGGTTGACGCGCTGCGACAGGCCGATCGCGAGCACGATCAGACCGGCGCCGACGAGCGAGGGCACGAACTGCCCCGCCTGCGTCGCCACGTCGCCGAGATCGGGGTCGATCCAGGACAGGTCCGGGGTGGGCACGAGCACGCCGATCGAGAGCAGCATCGCGCCGCACAGCGCGACGACGCCGGTGGTGGCGGCGACGGCGAAATCCGGCTCGCGCCATTTCGCCAGCGCCTGCATCCGCGCCGGGCGGCGGGTGGAGGGGAACAGCGCGCCGCCGCGCAGCAGCAGCTCGTTGCCGGCGAACATCCCGCCCGCAAGGAACAGCGGGATCACGTAGTAGAACAGCCGGAACACCACGATGGCGCCGAGGATGGGCGGGGCGTCCATGTAGGGCGTCAGGCCGAGCAGCATGGCGGTGTCGAACACGCCGATGCCGCCCGGCAGGTTGGCGGCAAGGCCCGCGGTGTAGGAGGCGACGTAGACGCCGAGGAAGATCAGCCAGGTCAGGCCCGGCGCGGGCGGCAGCAGCGCGTAGAAGATCGAGGCGGTGATCGCGACATCGACCGTCGCCAGGATCACCTGCACGATCGCCATGCGCCAGCCGGGCAGTTCCACCTCGTGCCCGCGGAAGCGCACCACGCCCACCACCTTGGCGAGCGTGACATAGGCGCCGACGATGGCCCACAGCCCGACGCCGACCGCGTAGAGCGCGATATGCGGCAGGCGCTCGCCGAAGAACGGGACCGATTGCGGCTCCATGAACAGGATGGCGCCGCCGAGCACCATGCCGCCGAGCCCGAATGTCAGGCTGCAGAAGGCGACGGTCTTGGCGATCTGGATCGGCGTCAGGCCCCAATGGGC
>JAFEFJ010000493.1 GCA_018240635.1 Pseudomonadota bacterium
AGGTAGGATTCGGCGGAATGGACCGGCACGCCGCACATCTGGATCGGCTGGCCCGCATGCTCGCCCCGGTGGGTGAGCGCGATGCCGAGCGCGGCAAGCTCGATCGCGGGTAGCGCCGGGCCGATCGGCGCGCGGCAGGTGCGGCAGCGGCCGCCGAGGGCGAGGTAGCTCACCAGGGGGACGAGATCGGCCGCGGACAGCGTGCGGCCGCAGGCATCGCAGGCGGAGCGGCCGAGCACGACCGGGCGCCCGGCGGGAAGCCGGCGGATCAGCACGCCGAGGAAGCTGCCGACGAAGGGCGCGGCGAGCAGCGGCGCGAACCAGGGGAGGAAGGTGTCGGGCATCCCGGCCGAGGCTTTCTGAGCCGCACGGTCGCGGCATTGGGCGCGCGGCGCAACCGGGCGCGGGGACGGCGCGCGGGCGGGGCGTTAACCAAGGTCACATCGCGTTGCGCGGGGGGCCGGGACGAAGCGCTTTAGGGGATTTTTTAGACATCGTCTCATACGGTGCGACGAAGGGCGATGGTTTCGTTCAACGCCCGGATTGCATCGTTTCGCTCCCACGGCGGCACTCTGCCGCCAAACAGCAAAGGAAGTCTTTCATGTTGCATTCCGCCTATCGCGCGGTGCGGGCCGCCCTGGACGACCGGCGCGGCATCTCCTCGCTGGAGTATGTGGTGCTGGCCGTGTTCATCCTGGGCGGGCTGGGCACCGCGGTCGGGCTGCTGACGCCGTCGCTGTCCACCTTCTTCGGCACGACGATCCCCGGCCTGCTCTGACCGCCGCGTTCGTTGCCATCGCGGCGCGGCACCGGCGGCGCCCATCCGGCGTCGCCGGCTGCCGCGCGTAGGCCGCCTGCCGGCCGGATCGTTGCATACGTTCGTATCCTGCGCGCCCGGCGCCGCCCCCTGCCCGGACGCCGTTAGCGGTTCGTCAAGTCCCGCCCCCTTAGCCTTCCGCCCGAGCAGGCCCGCCTCGCGCGGCCATCCGCGACCGGAAGGACCATGATGCCGCATCGCGCCTTTCAGCATGCCGTGAAGCGGGGCCGCACGTGAACGACGCGGTGCGTCTCGCCGCGCCGGCAGCGCAGGCGGCGCTGCTGTCGCTCGCCGCGTGGAACGATCTGCTGGCGCGCCGGATTCCGGACCGGCTGTGCATCGCGCTCGCCGCCATCGGCGTGGCCGCCCGCGGCGCCGCGGGGATCGAGGCGCTGGCATGGTCCGCCGCGCTGGCGGCGCTGATCTTCGCGGCGATGGTGCCTGCGCACGCGCTGGGCGCGCTGGGCGGCGGCGACATCAAGCTGTCGGCGGCACTGGCGCTGGGGCTGGCGCCCGCCGCGCTCGGCGAGTTCCTGACGGCAACCGCGCTGGCGGGAGGCGTGCTGGCCGCGCTGCACCTGGCGCTGCGCCGCCTGCCGCGCCCCGCCCCCTGCCCCGCCGGCGC
>JAFEFJ010000494.1 GCA_018240635.1 Pseudomonadota bacterium
GCCCGCAAAAAACGATCCCTAAAACGGGATCTCGTCGTCCAGATCACCGCTCGGCGGCGGGGCGGACGGAGCGGTCGACCGGCTGCCGTTCGAGGGCCGCTCGCGGTTGTCCGGGGCAGAGTCCAGGAACGTCATCGTCCCGTTGTAGGGCGTCAGATGGATCTCGGTGCTGTAGCGGTCGTTGCCGTCCTGGTCCTGCCACTTGCGGGTGGTCAGCTTGCCCTCGACGTAGACCTTCGCACCCTTGGCCAGGTACTTCTCGGCGATCTCGCCCAGGCCGTCGTTCCAGATCACCACGCGATGCCACTCGGTCCGTTCGACCTTGTTGCCGCTGGCGTCCTTCCAGCTCTCGCCGGTCGCGATGTTGAGCGTCACCACCTTCTTGCCGCTCTGCGTGCTGCGCACTTCCGGGTCGCGCCCGAGGTTGCCGATCAGCTGCACCTTGTTCAGGAAACCAGACATCATCTCATTCCTTCATTTTCCCATCGAACTCGTCCGGCACCACGCCGGGCGTCGTCCTCTCGGATGCGGTCTGAGAAAACCGGAGGGGCGGACCGCCCGCCCCCGAACGGCGCGGTCTTGGTGCGGGAGCCAGCAACGCGAGCGACACGGCAGCGCCGTGAGCCGAAGGCGCCGTGCAACGGCGGGGATGCGGAAGCGGGACGCGACCCGGTTTAGACCGCAGTCATCCGAGAGAGGCGGGGACGCCTGGCGGGGTCAGGGCGCAGCTCGCCATCTCCATTCCTCCATCCCATTCGCTCATCGCCCCATGGATCGAGATGGCCTGCATCGGGTCATTCGCATGAGCACCGAATAGCCTAAGCGGACCGGAAGAGGGGATGACATCATGCAGCACAGGCCAGTCACTGCGTTCGGCCGCGGGGCTATCGACGGGGAGGAACAACGGATTGTCGCCGCGTTGTTGGCGGGCGGTGACAGCCGCCTGAACCTCGATCGGCAGGGTTTGAACAAATATCTCTGCCCGCCGACGCCCGCACCGGCGCTGACGTGTCTCAGCTCCTGCACCGCATCGCCGATCTCCGATCTGGGCTTCGAGGAAGCATCGGCGGCGTTTTGGCGCATTGCCGCCGCGCCAAGGATTCTGGCGCCAAGCCGCATCCAGGACTGCAAGGCCAGCATAGAGGCGGCGATCCGCGGCTACCTCGGGCTGGACCAGGGGGATCAGGTCATTCTCACGGCCTCGGGAACCGACGGAATGCTGCTGGCCGCGTGCCTTTTGGCGCTGGAGGGGCGCGACAGCCCCATGACAACCATCCTGCCGTCGCCGTCCGAGACCGGCACGGGCGTGCCGCTGGCCGCCGCGTGCCGTGTGTTCGACGAACCCTTCGCTGGCCGGTCGGTGGTTGAGGCCTACGTCACCACAAAGCATGTCGCTCTGCGCGGACCGGACGGCATGCCAAGGGAGGCGGGCGCGGTCGCGG
>JAFEFJ010000495.1 GCA_018240635.1 Pseudomonadota bacterium
ACGAGGTTTCGCGCCTGGTCGATGCCGGCACGCTGCGCACCACGCTCGCGGAGACGTTCGGCACCATCAACGCGGCCAACCTCCGCCGCGCCCACGCCCTGATCGAAAGCGGCCGCTCGAAGGGAAAGGTCGTGTTGGAGGGGTTTGCTTGAAATACAGCAATGCTGTATAAGCATTCGTGCTTCACGCCGTCATCGAGACCTCGATCTTCTCGCGGCGCGCCGATGCCTTGCTGTCGCGTGACGAGCGGGCGGAGCTGATCGACGCGCTTGCCCGCGATCCCCTGGCCGGCGACCTGATGCCCGGTCTTGGCGGCGTACGGAAGTTGCGCTTCGCCCCGAAGGGCCGGGGCAAGCGTGGCGTGTTTCGGGTGATCTATTACGTGCTGACGAAAGATCGGCCCGTTCTTGCCCTGCTTATCTACGGCAAGAACGAGCAGGATGATCTCAGTCCGGCGCAGCGCAAGGCGGTAGCTGACTTGGCTGCCGAGATGAAGCGGAGGCTCTGATGGGCGACGACACGGAATTCGGGAACGATCTGATCGCCTCGATGCAGGAAGCCGCCGCCATCCTTCGCGGGGAGAAGGACGCAACGCGCGTCACACTGCCGCCTGATACGATCGACGTGCGCGCCCTCCGCCAGCGGCTCGGCCTCAGCCGCGCCGCCTTCGCAACCCGCTTCGGCCTGGCGGTCGCTGCGGTGCGGGACTGGGAACAAGGACTGCGGCGGCCCGATCCCTCGGCACGGGTCCTGCTGGTGGTGATCAGCCGAAATCCAGAGATCGTGGCGGACGCCGTCGCGGACGCCCGCGCGGCGTAAGCGGCCTCGGCCAGTCTAAGCCGTCACCGGCTGATGCGCCCGTAGGAAGCGGCGGATGAGCGCGACGGCCTCGCGGATGTGCTCCTCGGTGTCCTTCCAGGGGAAGTGGCTCACCTCCGCGTTGGGCGATAGCGCCACCGTCTCCATCGCCACCTCGTAGGGATGCGGCGGCGTGTCGTCCGGCAACACGAGGATCGGCGTCTTGCACGACCGCACGAAGTCGCGCGTCACGGTGAACACGAAATCCGCGTTCGTCCGGTACATCCGGTTCAGGAACGCATCGACCATGCCCATCGTGATCTCCGGCCGCTTCGCGCAGAGCGGCGGGCCCCAGCCGGTGATGTTGTTGTTGTAGAACAGGTCCGGCATCGACGGGCGGAACCCGCTCGGCTGCGCCAGCACCGCCGCCGGGATGCGTTCGGGCGCGCGCTTCAGCAGGTTCCAGATGAACGGCCCGCCGATGCAGAAGCCCAGCACCATGAACTCCCGGATGCCGAGATGGTCCATCAGCCCCAGGTGATCGTCGGCATAGGCGTCCCACGGCCGGTCGATCTCCAGGGGCCCGGTGGACTGCCCGTCCTTCGCGTTGCGGGAATCGAGCGAGATGCAGCGGAACTGATC
>JAFEFJ010000496.1 GCA_018240635.1 Pseudomonadota bacterium
AGGCCGGCGACGTGATCGCCGAGATCGAGACCGACAAGGCGACGATGGAAGTCGAGGCGGTGGACGAGGGCCAGCTCGCCCAGATCCTGATCGAGGAAGGCACCGAGGGCGTGGCGGTCAACACGCCCATCGCCGTGCTGGCTGCCGACGGCGAAGCGGTGAGCGCCGCTCCCGCAGCGGCGCCCCCACCGGCCGCCGCCCCCGCGCCTGCCGTGCCGGCGCCGGCTCCCGTCGCCGCGGCCCCGGCTGCACGCGCGGCCGCCGCCGCCGCGCCCGACAAGGACTGGGGTCCGACCAAGCCGATCACCGTGCGCGAGGCGCTGCGCGACGCGATGGCGGCCGAGATGCGGCGCGACAAGGACGTGTTCCTGCTCGGCGAGGAAGTCGCCCAGTACCAGGGCGCCTACAAGATCAGCCAGGGCCTGCTCGACGAGTTCGGCGCTGGCCGCGTCATCGACACGCCGATCACCGAGCACGGCTTCACCGGGATGGCCGTTGGCGCGGCGCTCACCGGCCTGCGCCCGATCGTCGAGTTCATGACCTTCAACTTCGCCATGCAGGCGATCGACCAGATCATCAACTCGGCGGCCAAGACGCTCTACATGTCGGGCGGCCAGATGGGCTGCCCCATCGTCTTCCGCGGCCCGAACGGCGCGGCCTCCCGCGTCGCCGCGCAGCACAGCCAGTGCTACGCAAGCTGGTACGCGCATGTGCCCGGCCTGAAGGTCGTGGCGCCCTGGTCGTCCGCCGACGCGAAGGGCCTGCTGCGCGCCGCGATCCGTGATCCCAACCCGGTGATCGTGCTGGAGAACGAGATCCTCTACGGCCACACCTTCGACTGCCCCACCGACGAGGACTTCGTGCTGCCGATCGGCCGCGCGAAGATCGAGCGGCCGGGCGAGCACGTCACCATCGTCGCGTTCAGCATCATGGTGGGCGTGGCGATGGCGGCGGCGGAGAAGCTCGCCGAGCAGGGCATCAGCGCCGAGGTGATCAACCTGCGCAGCCTGCGCCCGCTCGATACCGAAACCATCGTCGCCAGCGTGAAGAAGACGAACCGCCTCGTCAGCGTCGAGGAAGGCTGGCCCTTCGCCGGCATCGGCGCCGAAGTCGCGATGCAGATCGTCGAGCACGCCTTCGACTGGCTCGATGCGCCGCCGGTGCGCGTGCACGGCCACGACGTGCCGCTGCCCTACGCGCACAACCTCGAAAAACTCGCGCTGCCGCAGCCCGAATGGGTGATCGACGCCGTGAAGAAGATCGTCTGAGGGAGGGGCAGGGGAGATGGCGACCAACATCCTGATGCCGGCGCTGAGCCCGACCATGACCGAGGGCACGCTGGCCCGCTGGCTCAAGAAGGAAGGCGAGGCGGTGAAGGCCGGCGACGTGATCGCCGAGATCGAGACCGACAAGGCGACGATGGAAG
>JAFEFJ010000497.1 GCA_018240635.1 Pseudomonadota bacterium
GAGCATGCTGGCGCCGGTGGGCGGCGTGAGCCATGTGCGCGTGGTGCATCCGCTGGTGGCGATCGGCTCCGAACCCGGCATCGCGGTGCAGCTTGGAGACGCGGCGCCGGCGGCGGGGACCGATCCCGAAGTGCCGCGCATCTTCGTGCTGCATCGCCCGATCCTGACCGGCGAGGGCGGGCTTGCGGTGGTGCGGCGCCTGATCGCCGAGGGCTGGGTGGTGGTGACCGAGTTCGACGATCATCCGGACTTTCTGCGCGACAACGCGCCGGGCGACGACCAGTTCGCCTTCGCGGGCGTGCATGCGGTGCAGACGAGCACCGAGCGGCTCGCCCAGGTGCTGCGCGCCCGCAATCCCGAGGTGCGGGTGTTCCCGAACGCGATGAGCGCGCTTCCCGAGCCGCGCAACTTCGCCGATCCCGGCGCGCTGACGCTGTTCTTCGGCGCGCTGAACCGTGCGCAGGATTGGGTGCCGTTGATGCCCTCGATCAATGCGGCCGCGCGCGCGGCGGGCGAGCGGCTGCGCTTCGAGGTGGTGCACGACCAGGCGTTCTTCGATGCGTTGCAGACGCCGCACAAGCGCTTCACGCCGACCTGCGACTACGACCGCTATCTGGAGCTTCTGGGCGGCTGCGAGATCTCGCTGATGCCGCTGCGCGACAACGAGTTCAACCGCGCGAAGTCCGACCTGAAGTTCATCGAGGCGGGCGCATGCCGCGTCGCCGCGCTGGCCGCGCCCGTCGTGTATGGCGGCACGATCGAGGATGGCCGCACCGGGCTTCTGTTCGCCGATGCCGCGGAACTGCACGACCGGCTGCTGCGGCTGGTGGCGATGCCTGACTTGGCGCGGGCGCTCGGGGACGCGGCGCGGGCCTATGTGGCAGGCGAGCGGATGCTGGCCTACCAGGTCGCGGACCGGATCGCGTGGTACCGCGACCTGTGGCGGCGGCGCAACGAGCTGACATCGGCGCTGGTGCTGCGGCTGGCCGGGATCAGGCCGCCGGGCGGGGCATAGGCAGGACGGTCGCTACGTCCGCGGCCGGATCATCGGCCGGAGCGTCCCGCTACGATCCGACCCGTTCAACACGGAGGCGGACATGCATACCGGAAACCTGGACGGCAAGCTGGCGTTCACCGTTGCCTGGGAAACCAAGCCGGGCAACGAGGACACCGCGCGCGCCATCGCCGCGCGCTTCGCGCGGCTCGCGCGCGCCGAGGATGGACTGGAAGCGCTGGTGGTGAGCCAGAACGCGGCGGACCCGCGGCGGTTCCTGTTCTTCGAGGTGTTCCGCGACGCCGCGGCGTTCGAGGCGCATCAGCAGACGGCCCATTTCAGGACGATGATCCTTGAGGAGGCGCTGCCGCTGCTCGCGCACCGGGAGCGGGTGGAGTACCGGACGGTTTAGGCTGGGGGCCGGA
>JAFEFJ010000498.1 GCA_018240635.1 Pseudomonadota bacterium
CCCGGAAGGTAATACCGCGCCCTTTCCGCCGCAACGCCGGCAACGCGCGGCCATCTCAGGGCGGGGTCCTTCAAACCCCCCGCGTGTTGGTCTAGGGTCCTGCCGTGGACGCCAGCACCACCGCCGCTTCCGTTCGCGGGCCAGGGCGCAACCTGCACCGCTTCGCCAATCCCGGGCGCTTCCTGCGCCTGTCGGGGGCGGTGCTGCCGTGGCTTGCGGTGTCGGGCGTGCTGGTGACCGCCGCCGGGCTGATCTGGGGCCTTCTGTTCGCCCCGGCCGACTGGCAGCAGGGCGACACCGTGCGGATCATGTATATCCACGTCCCCGCCGCCTGGCTCGCCTCGTCCGGTTATCTCGGGCTTGCGATCTGCTCGCTGCTCTCGCTCGTCTGGCGCCATCCGCTGGCGGATCTCGCGGCGGTGGAGATCGGGCCGGTGGGCGCCGTGTTCACCGCGATCTGCCTCGCCACCGGCAGCCTGTGGGGCAAGCCGATGTGGGGCGCGTGGTGGGTGTGGGACGCGCGGCTGACGTCCGTGCTGGTGCTGTTCTTCCTCTATCTCGGCCATATCGCGCTGGTGCGCGCCTTCGACGACCCGCAGCGCGGCTACCGCGCCGGCGCGATCCTGGCGCTGGTGGGCGTGGTGAACCTGCCCATCATCAAGTTCAGCGTCGACTGGTGGAACACGCTGCACCAGCCGGCCTCCATTACGCTCACCGGATCGCCCACCATGTATGTCGGCATGCTCTGGCCGCTGCTGATCTCCGCCATCGGCTACACGCTGCTGTTCGCCGCCATCGTGCTGGCGCGCACCCGCGCCGCGGTGATGGAGCGGCGCATCCGCGCCCTGCTGATGGCGCAGGCCGCGCCGGAAGGCGCAGCGCAGGCGGCGGCATGACGGACCTGGCGGACATGAACCATCTGGGCTTCATCGCCGCGTCCTATGCGATCGGCGTGCTGCTGCCCGCCGTCTTCGCCGTCTCCGCCTGGACGCGCATGGCGCGCGCGGCGCGCAGGCTGGATGCGATCGACCCGCGCCGCCGCCGGGCGGCACGGCGCCGGCAGGAGGCCGGAGAATGACCCGCAAGCGCCGCCGCCTGTGGATCGTGCTGGCCTGCGGGCTCGGGCTCGGCAGCGCCACCGCGCTCGCGCTGACCGCGTTCCGCGACAACCTCGTGTTCTTCATGGCGCCGTCGGACCTCGCGAAGAAGGAGCCGCCGGTGGGCCGCACCTTCCGCCTGGGCGGCCTGGTCGAGAAGGGCAGCCTGCACCGCGTCACCGCGGGCGGGCATCCGACCGCCACCTTCCGCGTCACCGACGGCGGCGCCAGCGTCGATGTCGTCTACGCCGGCATCCTGCCCGACCTGTTCCGCGAGGGGCAGGGCATGGTGGCGCTCGGCGCGCTTCAGC
>JAFEFJ010000499.1 GCA_018240635.1 Pseudomonadota bacterium
CGGGTCTTCCTGTTTGCCCAGGACGTCAACCTGACGAAGCCCGGCACTCCGCCCGAGATCGCGGCCCAGAACATCGGCGGCTTCTTCGTCGCCAGCGCGATTACGATTACGTTCGATCCATCATTGCCATGTCCGTTGAAAGCTCAGGCGACCATCATGGTGGTTTAGCTTCGCGCCGCGTCGCCGACGCCGCCGGGAAACGATCCCGGCCCCAATCGCCGCCGCGGCCCGCGCCCGGGCGGATCCGCGGTGGTTCGCATGTCCGCACTGCCTCGTGATGAACCCCTGCTCAGACGCAGCGCCCGACACATCCCGCGCCTGCGGTCGCCCAGGCAGCGGACCATGAACGGCAAGCCCTACGACGGCACACGCGCGGACCCGCCGTGGCCCCGGCGTCTGAAAGGGCGTACGGCCGCCCCTTGCGCGCGGCCGCGCCACCCGACATGTCCGCACCCTCACGCCGCAGGAGGACGCCGATGCGCGCCGTTGGATACCAGCAATCGCTTCCCGTCACGGACGAGGCCTCGCTCGTCGATATCGACCTGCCGCGCCCGGAGCCAACGGGACGCGACCTGCTCGTGAAGGTCCACGCCGTCTCGGCGAACCCGGTGGACACCAAGGTGCGGATGCGCGCGCGCCCCGAGCCCGGCGCCTGGAAGGTGCTGGGCTGGGACGTCGCCGGCACCGTGGAAGCGGTGGGACCGGATGCAACGCTGTTCCGTCCGGGCGACGCCGTGCTCTACGCCGGCTCCATCGTCCGCCCCGGCGCCAATGCCGAGTTCCATCTGGTCGATGAGCGCATCGTGGGCCGCAAGCCCGCCTCGCTCTCCTGGGCCGAGGCAGCGGCCCTGCCGCTCACCTCCATCACCGCGTGGGAGGCGCTGTTCGACCGGCTCGACGTTCGCAAGCCCGTCCCCGGCGCATCCGACGCGATCCTGATCGTCGGCGGCGCGGGCGGCGTCGGCTCCATCGCGGTCCAGCTTGCCCGGCAACTGACCGGCCTCACCGTCGTCGCGACCGCCTCCCGGCCCGAGACGCAGGCCTGGGCGCGCGAACTCGGCGCCCACCACGTCATCGACCACAGCGGCAAGCTGTCCGACGCCTATGCCGCGCTCGGCATCGCAGCACCTGGCTGGGTGTTCATCACCACCCAGACCGACCAGCATCTGCTGGAGGTGGTGAAGCTGATCGCGCCGCAGGGCCGCATCGCCGTGATCGACGATCCCAAGGTGCTCGACGTCATGCCGCTCAAGGGCAAGAGCCTGTCGCTGCATTGGGAGGCGATGTTCGCCCGCTCGATGTTCGCCACCGCGGACATGGACGCTCAGGGCAAGCTGCTGAACGAGGTTTCGCGCCTGGTCGATGCCGGCACGCTGCGCACCACGCTCGCGGAGAC
>JAFEFJ010000049.1 GCA_018240635.1 Pseudomonadota bacterium
CTTCCATCGTCGCCTTGTCGGTCTCGATCTCGGCGATCACGTCGCCGGCCTTCACCGGCTCGCCGACCTTCTTGAGCCACTTGGCGAGCTTGCCCTCGGTCATGGTGGGCGAGAGCGCCGGCATCAGGATCTGGGTCGCCATCGGCTCAGCCCTCCAGCAGCACGTCGGTCCAGAGCTCGGACGGGTCCGGCTCCGGGCTCGATTGGGCGAAGTCGGCGGCATCCTGGATGATCGCCTTGACCTCGTCGTCGATCTTCTTGAAAACCGCTTCCTCGACGCCCGCCTGTTCCAGCCGGTGGCGCGCGCCCTCGATGCAGTCGTGCTGGGTGCGCATCGTCTGCACTTCCTCGCGCGTGCGGTATTTCGCGGGGTCCGACATCGAGTGGCCGCGATAGCGGTAGGTCTTCACTTCCAGCAGATACGGCCCCTTGCCGGCGCGGCAGTGGGCGACCGCCTGCTCGGCGGCTTCCTTCACCGCGAGCACGTCCATGCCATCCACCTGCATCCCTGGAATGCCCCAGGGCGCACCGTTCTTGGACAGGTCGTGCGAGGCCGAGGCGCGCTCTACGCTCGTGCCCATGCCGTAGCGGTTGTTCTCGATGACGTAGATCACCGGCAACTTCATCAGCGCCGCGAGGTTGAAGCTTTCGTAGACCTGGCCCTGGTTCGAGGCGCCTTCGCCGAAATAGGTCAGCGAGACGCGGTCGTTGCCGCGATACTTGTTGGCGAAGGCGAGGCCGGTGCCGAGGCTGACCTGCGCGCCCACGATGCCGTGACCGCCGTAGAAGTTCCGCTCCTTGCTGAACATGTGCATGGAGCCGCCCTTGCCGCGCGAGTAGCCGCCCGAGCGCCCGGTGAGTTCGGCCATGACGCCGCGCGCTTCCATGCCGGTGGCGAGCATGTGGCCGTGGTCGCGATAGGAGGTGATGACCTCGTCGCCTTCCTCGATCGCCATCTGCATGCCGACGACGACCGCTTCCTGGCCGATATACAGATGGCAGAAGCCCCCGATCAGGCCCATGCCGTAGAGCTGGCCCGCCTTCTCCTCGAACCGGCGGATCAGCAGCATGGTCCGGTAGGCCTTCAGAAGCGCGTCGGTGTCCAACGCGGGGCCGCGGGCTTTGCCGCGCTTCGCCTTCTCCGCTGCCTGGGCCATGCCTTCCCTCCCGTCGATCTGGCGGAGACCTACCGAATAGGCAAGGCGCTGCGCAAGCGCGGGAGAGCGGAAAACGTCGATTGTGCAACGCAATAGGTGGCATTAACCCCGTTTTGGTTAACTCGTTGTGCGCTGGTTGCGCATCGGGCCGGTCACGTCATTCCGTTGCCGGTGCGGGGCGGTCCGCGCAGCATTGTTTCGGGCCGCCGCACGATTTCGCAGCGTCGTTGCCGCGCGCGGAACGCGGCCCGGCGGGCCGATCGGCTATCCTCCGCCCCTTCCCCGCCGAGGACGCCGCCCATGCCGACGCCGCCACACGCATCGCCCATCCTGCCCGCCGCCTCCGTCCGCCCGCGCCGGGGTGCCGCGCTTCTGCTGGAGATCCTGGAAAGCGAGGGGGTGGAATACATCTTCGGCAATCCCGGCACGACCGAGCTGCCGCTGATGGACGCGCTGCTGGAGGCGCCGGCGATCCGCTACGTGCTGGCCTTGCAGGAGGCGAGCGCGGTGGCGATGGCCGACGGCTACGCGCAGGCGGCGCGCCGGCCCGGCTTTCTCAATCTGCACACCGCGGGCGGGCTGGGGCACGGCATGGGCAACCTGCTCAATGCCTCGGTCTCGCAGACCCCGCTGGTGGTGACGGCGGGGCAGCAGGACAGCCGCCACACCATCACCGACCCGCTGCTGCTCGGCGACCTGGTGCAGCTCGCGCGGCCGGCGGTGAAATGGGCGCACGAGGTGGCGCATGCCGATCAGTTGCCGATCCTGGTGCGCCGTGCCTTCCACGACGCCAACGCCGCCCCCACCGGCCCCGTCTTCCTGTCGCTGCCGATGGACGTGATGGCGGAGCTGAGCTCGGTGGGGATCGACGCGCCCTCGGTCATCGACCGGCGGCCGGTGGCGGGCTCGCTCGACGTGCTGGCCGAGCGGCTGGCGGCGATCCCGCCCGGGCGGCTTGCGGTCATCGCGGGCGACGAGGTGCATGGCAGCGACGCGGCGGCGGAGGTGGCGGCGGTGGCCGAGGTGCTGGGCGCGCCGGTCTATGGGTCGTCCTGGCCCTCGCGCCTGCCCTTCCCGACCGCGCATCCGCTGTGGAGCGGCAACATGCCGACGCGGGCGACCGAGATCGCCGAGCGCCTGTCGTCCTACGACGCGCTGTTCGCGCTGGGCGGCAAGTCGCTGATCACGATCCTGTACACCGAGGGCGCGGCGGTGCCGCCGGGCTGCGCCGTGTATCAGATGTCGGCCGACGTGCGCGACCTGGGGCGGACCTACCCGACGCCGCTGTCGATGGTGGGCGACATCCGGGCCTCGCTCCGCGCGCTGCTGCCGCTGCTGAAGCGGGCGGCGGCGCCGCGGGCGGAGGAATACGCGGCCCTGCTGCGCCGGGCCGAGGCCGCGCGGGCCGAGCGGCGGCGGCAACTGGCGGCGCTGGCCGAGGAGCAGATGGCAGCCCCGGTGACGACGCCGCTGGTCGCGGCGCGGGAGGCCGCGCGCGCCATCGGCCCCGACGTGGCGATCGTAGACGAGGCGATCGCCACCTCGCTGCATGTGCGCCGCTTCCTCAACAGCGCCTCCGCCCGGCAGTACTCGTTCCTGCGCGGCGGCGCGCTGGGCTGGGGGATGCCGGCGGCGGTGGGCTGCTCGCTCGGGCTCGGGCGGGCGCCGGTGGTGTGCCTGGTGGGCGACGGCGCCTCGCTCTATTCGCCACAGGCGCTGTGGACGGCGGCGCACGAGGACCTGCCCGTCACCTTCGTGGTGATGAACAATGGCGAGTACAACGTGCTGAAGAACTTCATGAAGGCGCAGACCGACTACCTCTCGGCGCGCAGCAACCGCTTCATCGCGATGGAGCTGACGGACCCCGCGATCGACTACATGGCGCTGGCCAAGGCGATGGGGCTGCCGGGGCGGCGGGTGACGCGGGCGGGGGATATCGCGCCCGCGATCGAGGCCGGGATCGCATCCGGCGCGGCCAACCTGATCGAGGTTGTGATCAGCCCCGGGTGAGGCGCGCGCCGTGCCGCTTCATCGCGGGCGGCGGTTCTGGTTAGATAGCGCGTCACGCAGGGAGGAAACGCCCATGAGCCAGTCGGAAATCAACGAAGTGGTCGGCGCGGTCGAGGCGCTGGTGCGCCGCGCCTACATGCTGGGCCGCCGCGACGGGCTGCGGCATCTGGTGCAGGTGGCGCAGGCCGACGAGGCGATCGCCAAACCGCTCGCGCTGCTGGCTCCGGCGGCCGAGGCGCAGGTCATGCAGGACCCGTTCCCGCCCGCCAACGATTCCCGGCCGTCCGTGATCGTGACCGAGCCGCCGAAGCAGACGTCGCGTTACGGCGTGGACGAGTCGGCGCAGGCCAGCCAGGGCAGCCTGACGGATTTCCTGATCGACTTCTTCTACCCCGCCAAGGCGAGCTGACCGCTCGCCCGCGCTTGGGCTGAGCGTCGGGCCGCCCCATATCGGGGGCGGCGCCTCCAATCGGTCTTTAGCCGCCCCAGGGGCCAGGCCCCGCGGAACCGAACGGGCGCCCTTGGCGGGCGGCCTTCCGGTTTGGAGGTTCCGCATGTCGATTTCGGACGTTCTGCGCGAGAAGGGCCACATCGTCGTCAAGACCCGGCCCGGCGACACGGTGCTGGAGGCGGTGCGGCTGCTGGCCGACCGGCGCATCGGCGCGGTGGTCGTCGAGGACGAGTGGATGCGCCCGGTGGGCATCTTCTCGGAGCGCGATTTCCTGAACGCGATCGCCGTCCACGGCGCCGAGGCGCTGGCGATGAAAGTGCAGTCCCTGATGAGCGCGCCGATCATGAGCTGCGCGCCGGCCGACCGCGTTGAGAGCGCGATGGCGCTGATGACGAAGGAGAAGATCCGGCACCTGCCGGTGCTGGAGAACGGCCGGCTGGCCGGCATCGTCAGCATCGGCGACCTCGTGAAGCACCGGCTGGACGAGAAGGAACTGGAGACGCACGTGCTGCTGGATTTGAACCGGATGCGGGGGTAGCGGCTACAGGGGCGCACCGCGCGGGCCGGAACTGCCGGGGAGGCGATGCTCAGCCTGTCTTCCAGGCCGTAGCGACCTCGATCAAGGCGGGCCGGCCCGCCTTGATCGCGCCGGAGAAGGCGTCGGCGAACGCCTTGTCGGTGTCGGCCCTGACGGCGTCCAGCCCGTAGCCCGCGGCAATGCTGACGAAGTCGATGCCGGGGACGTCGAGGCCGGGCACGCCCTGCGCGTTCAATTCGCCGGCGAACCATCGCAGCGCGCCATAGGTGCCGTTGCGCATGATGACGAACACGACCGGCACGCCATGCTGCGCCGCCGTCCACAGGGCCGTGACGGCATAGTTGGCGGAGCCGTCGCCGATCACGGCGATCACCTGCCGATCAGGCTCGGCAAGCTGGACACCAACGGCTGCCGGCATGGCGAAGCCGAGACCGCCTGCGGCTCCGAAATAGTAGCTGCCCGGCTTCTCCCACCGCATCCGCTCCCACATGGCCTCGATGGTGGACGTGGACTCGTTGACGTAGATGGCGTCCCGAGGGGCGAGGTCATTCATCAGGTCGAGCACACGCTCGGCGGTGAGGGGAGCCATGCCGGGCGCGGCGCGGGACGGCGCCGCCCTGGGCTGCGGTGCGGCTCTCGGCGCCTCGCCGACGGCATCGGCAAGGGCCGCGAGGATGAGGCCGACATCGCCGACGACCGCATCGCCCATTGGCGCGCGGGCGGCCTCGTCGGGATCGCAGGTGATGTGGATCAGGTCGGCTCCGGGCGGCAGAAGCGGACCGGGATCGTATTGGTGATAGCGGAACACCGGTGCGCCGGCGACGAGCATCAGGTCGTGGCCCTCCAGCAGCCTGGAGAGTGCCGCCATGCCGGCGGGCAGGAGGCTACGAAAGCTCGGATGGGTGGTGGGGAAAGGGCAGCGCGGCGCCGAGGGGGCGACCCATACCGGCGCCTTCAGCCGCTCGGCGAGGCGGGCCGCGTGTCCATTCGCCCGTGCCGCGTCCACATCAGGCCCGAGAACGATCACCGGGTTCGTGCTGCGTTCGAGGCGCGCGGCGAGCTGGGCCGTGGCGCCGGAATCGAGGGCGCCTGCCGCAACGACAGTGCGCTCCAGCAGCCGCAGCGATTCCGGGTCGGCCGGCTTGGACCAGTCGTCATAGGGGATCGAGAGATAGACCGGCCCGCGCGCCGGCAATCCGGACAGGTGCAATGCGCGGCTGATGGCCAGAGGCACATCCTCGGCGCGCGCGGGCTCGTAGGACCATTTCACCAGAGGCTTGGGCAGCGTGGTCGCGTCGAGGTTGGTCAGCAGCGGCTCGATGCCGATCATGGCGCGGGTCTGCTGGCCGGCAGTCACCAGCAGCGGCGAATGGGAATTCCAGGCATTGGCGAAACCGCCCATGGCATTTCCCGTGCCGGCGGCAGAGTGAAGATTGACCAGCGCGGTGCGTCCCGTGGCCTGGGCGTAGCCGTCGGCAATCCCGAGCGCGACGCCTTCGTGCAGGGCGAGAATGTAGCGGAAGTCGGACGGGAAATCCTGCAGGAAGGGCAACTCGTTCGAGCCCGGGTTGCCGAAGATGGTGGTGATGCCGTGGCGTCGGAGCAGGTCATAGGTCAGGTCGCGGACGGTCGGCATGATGGTCCCTCTCGAACGGCCTCGGCGGTGCCCGTTGTGCCGAATGTCAGCGGTGAGCGCATCTATGCCGGTGCATGCGCAGCGGACAAGACGGGACTGCGCACGGCCCTGCTATGGTCGACCGCAGTCGTCCCGCGCGCTGGCGCATCGACTGCGTTTGCTGATGCTGTGGGCCGCGATCAAGCGGCACATCAATTGGAAAGGCGAATTCCATTGGAAATTGAAGAAAAGAGCCCGGCGGATACCTCTTTGGAGCGGCGTCTGGTCGAACGGGCCTGGCGGGATCGGGCGTTTTCCGATCTTCTGAGAAGCGATCCACGTGCGGCGCTTGCGAGCATCGGCGTGGAGGTCTCGGCCGGCATCAAGATCAACGTCCGCCAACAACGGCGGGACACGCTTTATTTCCTCATCCCGCCTCTCGCGACGAATCCGGAGGATGCGGAAACGGTCACCAATCAAATGGATCTCTGGAGCAGCGGCGATCTGTTCTGCTGGATCATGCCCCAGGCGCTGAAGCTGGAGCTGCTTCGTATGCGGCAGAGTTTCCGGAGGAACAATCCGTGAGCGAGCACGACATCTTCACGGACCACTATTGCCTGCTTCGTCGGGATCCGGCGGCGCGCCGGCGGCTGATCGACAATCCCGTCGCGGGCCTAAAGGAATATTTCGGCTCCATGCCCGAGGGCGAGTATCGGGTGGAGGTCGTGCCGCAGGAGCCGGATACGATCACCATCATGCTGCCGGCGCCTCCGGCGGAAGGCGAGCCGACCGACGCGCAAATCGACGCGGCGAGCCGCCGGATCTACGATATTCTCTTCACCGACGGCCTCGGCGGCTATCTCATCCCGGATGCGGCGCTCACCTGGCTGCTTCGCGACATGCGCTCCGCCTGGGCAGCAGTCCCCGGCGCGCGCGGGAAGGAAGAATAAGCGCCCGCCCGCGGTCGCTCATGCGACGAACGGCAGCAGGCTCCGCAGATGATCGTTGCGCAGATACAGACCGCCCCAGGTCATCAGGCCAAGAACGAAGGAGATGATCTGAGGCTTGGAGGTGAGCGTGCCGAGGCGGAAATGCGTGCAGATCGCGCCGCCCAGGAACCCGGTTACCAGGATCGCGCCGAGAACCGCCGTCTGCGGAATGGCGAACAGAACGGCGCAGGACAGAGCCATGAGTCCCAAGGGGGTGGCGGCGGTCTCCGGAAAGCCGGTGGCCGCGAACTGCGCCTTCCTGGCGGATGGCGACGTCAGGATCTTCAGGCCCACCGCGAGCAAGGCAAGCGTCACCACGGCGCTGAGTGCTGCGCCCACCCAGGCGCACGCCGCCGGATACGAATCGACAACTCCCATGTGTCCCTCGAGGCTGCTGTCAGGTCGTAATGGACGAAATCGGACGCCCGGGCTAGAGCGGTCTCCGGCCCGGGCGTCGTTCCGGTGGGCTGAAGCCCGACCTATTCTTTGCGCGTGATGCGCTACCGCTTCGCGAAGTCGATCAGCGCGGCGTAGCCGGTTTCGGTGCCGACCGCCAAAACCGTGCCGGTGCGGTCCCAGGCCAGCGCGGTGACGGGGCCGTTGCCGGGGGGAACCACCGGCAGGATGCGCGACGAGCCGATCTCGGCCAGCACGACGAGCCCGTCCTGGAAGCCGCCCGCGACCATTTCCTGCTGCGGGTGGGCGGCGACGCGGGTGCAGACCACACCGTCGCCGCCGGCGAGTTCCGTCGGCGCCTTGCCCATTGGGCCGCCGCCGAAGAAGGGCCACAGCACCATCGCGTCCGCCCCGCTGGTGGCGAGCCACTTGCCGCCGCGGGTGAAGGCCATCGATTCCGTCTTGGACGGATAGCCGCTCATGCGCATGTGCTGGCCGTCGGCAAGGCGCCAGCCGTGCAGCGCGTTCTCCTGCATCGCGGTCACCACCGCGTCGCCCGCCGGGTGGATGGCGATGCCGGTGTGGCTGCCCTTCCATTCCAGGCGGCGCGGGCTGTCGGTCTTGGCGGCGACGAACCACAGCGTCGCGCCGTTGTAGTGCGACGCGGCGACGCGCTTGCCCTTCGCGTCGAACACGAGGCCCGTGACGGTGGAGGGATGCTCCAGCGTCTTCAGCTTGCCGCCCTCGGCGTCATACAGGTGCACGTGCTTGCCGACCGAGCAGGCGAGCACCGGCTTGTCGGCGCCCCCGCCGCCGGCGTGGCAGGCGACGTGCTCGACCCATTTCATGCCGAACTTGTCGAGCGTGGCGGCGACGCCGTCGGCGCGGACGCGGCGGAACTGCCCGTCGTCGCCGCCCGTCAGGAAGCGGCCGGGCGCGTGATCGGGGCAGAGCGAGAGCACCGCGCCGTCATGCGCCTCCGCGCTGCGCCACGCGCCCGACGAAGCCGCGGGCTCGACCAGCCGCAGCGTGCCGTCGCCGAGCGCGAAGGCGGCGAGGTCGCCGCTGCGGTCGAAGGCGGCGGCGACGACGAAGGCGCCGAGATCGCGCGTCACGCCGCGCGTCTCGACCAGGAAGGCCGGCCCCTTCGGCGGGGACAGCGACGCGCCGCTCACCTCGATCTTCCCCTCAGTCCGCCTGGCAGGCTTCGAAGCCGCGGCGGAGCTGCGGGCGGTTCAGGTTGCGGCCGATGAAGACGATCTTGCTGCGCCGCGGATCGCCGTCCTTCCACGGGCCGATGAAGTCGCCATCGGCGATCATGTGCACCGCCTGGAAGGCGAAGCGGCGGTTGTCGTTGGCGTAGGCGAGGATGCCCTTGGTGCGCAGCAGGTCCTGACCCTTGTCGGCGAGCAGGCCGCCGATCCAGGCGTTGAACTTCTCGGGGTCGATCGGACGCTCGACCTCGAAGCTCATGCTGCCGACGTCGTCGTTGTGCTCGTGCTCGTCGTCGGTGAGGAAATCCGGCTGCATCGCCAGGATGCGCGAGAGGTCGAAGGCGCCGCGGTCCAGCACCTGGTCGATCGGCACGGCCGCGCGCTGGGTGCGGTGGATGGTGGCGAAGCGGTTGATCGCGCGGATGCGGCGCTCGACCTCCTCCAGCTCCTCGGGCGTGACGAGATCGGTCTTGTTCAGCACGATCACGTCGGCGAAGGCGATCTGGTCCTGCGCCTCGTGGCTGTCGTCGAGCCGCGCGGGCAGGTGCTTGGCGTCCACCACCGTCACGATGGCGTCGAGGCGGGTCTTGGCCTTCACGCCGTCATCGACGAAGAAGGTCTGCGCGACCGGGGCGGGGTTCGCGAGCCCGGTGGTCTCGATGATGATGCCGTCGAACTTGTCGCGCCGCTTCATCAGGCCGCCCACGATGCGGATCAGGTCGCCCCGCACGGTGCAGCAGATGCAGCCGTTGTTCATCTCGAACACTTCCTCGTCGCTGTCCACGACGAGGTCGTTGTCGACGCCGAGTTCGCCGAACTCGTTGATGACCACCGCGTATTTGCGACCGTGCTGTTCCGTCAGGATGCGGTTGAGCAGCGTGGTCTTGCCGGCGCCCAGATAGCCGGTCAGCACGGTCACGGGGATCTGTTCGCCGGCGGCCGGCGCGGTCGGGTCTGCCATGGGTGTGAACTCCGTCGCTGGGACCGCAGCATATAGGCGGCGCGGGGCGGCTCAACCAGCGCCGGCCAGGATATCCCGGCGCAGCGCATGCAGCATGGCGGCCGCCTTCGGCAGGTCGAACAGGCGGGCGCGTTCCAGCCCCGCCGCCGCCCGCGCGGCGAGCCGGGCGGGATCGGAGGCGAGGGCGACCATCGCCTCGGCCATCGCGGCGGGATCGTCCGGGTCGGCGTAGAGCGCGGCCTCGCCCCCCACCTCCGGCAGGCCGCCGCGGGGGCTGGCGATCAGCGCGGCGCCGCTGGCCATCGCCTCCAGCGCGGTCAGCCCGAAGGGCTCCTGCCAGCGGCTGGGCATCACCACGATGGCGGCGCGGGCCATCGCCTCCAGCACCGCCGGATGGTCGCGGTAGCCGAGCAGCGCGACGCCCGCGGCCTCGGCGGCGGCGCGGACACCGCGGACGAAGCCGGTGTCCGGGCTGTCCGGCCGGAAGCGGTCGGCGCCGATGATCTCGGCCCGCCAGCCGGGCAGGCTCGGCAGGGCGAGAGCGCAGGCGGCGACGAAGGCGTCGGGCGCCTTTTCCGGCACGACGCGGCCGACGAACAGGATCAGGCGTTCGCGCCGCTCGGGTGGGAGCGGCGCGGGCAGATCGGCGAGGTCGATGCAGTTGGGCAGCACGGCGGGCGGCTTGCCGGGCGGCGGCGCGACGCCATCCAGCAGGCGGCGGCGCAGATAGTTCGACACCGTGACGACGCGGGCCAGGCGGGCGAGCAGCGCCGCGCGGTCGGCGGGACGGCGGGCGCCGCGCATGGTCAGCGGATCGTTGTGCAGGAACAGCACGACGCGCGCGCCGGGCAGGCGGCGGGCGAGGGCGAGCGCGGTTTCCGGGCGGTTGTGGACCTCGACCAGCGCGGGGGCGAGCGGCTTCAGCGCGCGGGCGACGGCGGCGGCGTGGCGGAGATTGACGTTGCCCCAATCGTGCCAGCGCGGCGCGACGGGCTGGAACGGGGGGGCGGCGAAGCTGGGGCCGGATTGCGGGCCGCCCAGCATCAGGGTGCGGAACGGGCCGGGCGCGGCGGCGAGGCGCTGCGCGATCAGGCCGACCGCGCCGGTGCGGCCGGGACCGAACCCCTCGCGCGGCGGCAGGACGACGGCCACGAGCGGCAGCGCGCGGGAGGTCGAGTCGGACATCGGAGCGACCCTATCCGGGTCGGCAATCCATGCCCATTGTTACGGGGATGCCGTCCCGCCGCCTGTTCACCGCCCTTCTCGCCCTGATCGCCGCCTGCCTGCTCGCTCTCCTGCTGGGACAGGCGATCGGGCCGGGCGGCTGGACTGTGGCCAAGACGATGATGGCCGTGGGGTTCGCCGGGCAGGCGCCGTGGATCGGGCTGGGCGTGGCGAACGGGACGATCGGGATCGTGCGGCTGTTGTCTGCGCGCGCCCCCTCCCCCCGGCCCCCTCCCGCAAGGGGAGGGGGAGAAGGGAGCGCCATCGCCATTGCGGTCGCGGTGCGCAACGAGGCGATGCCGGGGATCGTGGCGGGGCTGCGGCGGCTGTTGGATGGGCTGGCGGCGGCGGGACAGGGGGAGCGGTTCGCGGCCTTCGTGCTGTCGGACAGCGATGCGGCGCGCGAGGCGGCGGAGGCGGCGGCGTGCGCCGCCGACCCGCGCATCCGATACCGGCGGCGCGCCAGCAACGAGGGGTTCAAGGCCGGGAACCTGATGGACTTCCTCGACGCCGGCGCGGGCGGCTGCGACTGCGTGCTGGTGCTGGATGCCGATTCGGAGATGACGGCCGCCGCCGTGCTGCGGCTGGCCGACGCCATGCGCGACGACCCGAGGCTCGGCATCGTGCAGCACCTGACCGTGGGGCTGCCCGCCGCATCTCCCTTCCCGCGCCTGTTCCAGTTCGGGATGCGCGCGGGGATGCGAAGCTGGGCCGCCGGTCAGGACTGGTGGCAGGGCGACGAGGGTCCGTTCTGGGGCCACAACGCGATGCTCCGCGCAGCCCCGTTCCGCGACCATGCCCGCCTGCCCGCCCTGCCCGACGGCAGCACGATCCTGTCGCACGACCAGGTGGAGGCCGCGCTGCTGCGCGCCGCAGGCTGGGGGGTGCGGGTGCTGGTGGAGGAGGACGGGTCCTACGAGGCGAACCCGACCACGCTGCCCGAGTTCCTGCGCCGCGACGCGCGGTGGCTCGCGGGGAACCTGCAGTACCGCCACCTGTTCGGCCTGCCGCTGCGCCCGATGGGGCGGTGGCAGTTGCTGCAGGCGATCCTGCTGTTCACCGGGCCGCCCTTCGCGCTGCTGTTCCTGGCGGGCGCGGCCTGGGCGGCGGCGGCGGATGCGGCGAGCCCGTTTCCGGCCGGCGCGGTGCTGGCGCTGTCCATCGCCTGGCCCGCCGCGCTGTTCGCGCCGAAGCTGCTGAGCTACGCGGCGCTGCTGCTGTCGGCCCCGGAGCGACGGCGCTACGGCGGCGGCGCGCGGCTGGCGGCGGGCATCCTGGCGGAGACCGTCTTCACGCTGCTGCTGGAGCCGCTGGCGGCGGTCAGCAAGACCGGCGCGCTGTGGCGGGCGCTGACCGGGCGCGGCGCGGACTGGCCGACGCAGGACCGCACGGCGCGCGGCGTGCCCTGGGCCGAGGCGGCGCGGGCATTCTGGCCACATACGATGATCGGCGTTGCCGCGCTGCTGGCCTTCGCGCAGGCGGGCACGACGGCGCTGGTCTGGTCCCTGCCTTTCGTGGGCGGGCTGGCGGCGGCGATTCCGTTCTGCGTCGCGACCGCCTCGCCCCGCTTCGGCGCATGGCTCGCCCGCCGCGGCGTCGCCGCCGTGCCGGAGGAGATCGCCGCGCGCGGTGCGGCCCCGGCCGTGCTGGGGCCGGAGCCGGAGCCCGCGGGTTAGTTCGTGTTGTGCGTCACCAGCAGCTGGGTCGCCTGGAAGCTGCCGGTCCAGGGAAAGCCCATCCAGACGCGCAGCGCGCCGAATTGCTTCGCGAAGTTCTGCAGGCCGGCCTGGATCGGGTAGTCGAGCGAGCCGGAAGCGCCGCTGCCGATGATCGAGATATGCGCCATCGCGGGCGCGACGGTGGTATCGATGCCAACGATCAGATCGAAGGGCGTGTTGCGCTGGAAACTGCCGAACTTGGTCGCGTCGTTGTCGTCCACGCGCACCTTGTTGTCTTCGGTCAGATCGATGTGCAGGAAGTCGATGACGCCGTTGCCGGGCTGCAGCGCGGGCTCGAACTGGAAGGTGGCGCGGTATTTCCCGTTCGGCAGGTAGACGGCGCAGATGAAGGTGTATTTGCCGGCGCCGGGCACCTTCGAGAGCTTGCCGACGAAGCCCGCGATGTCGGCGGTGTTGTTCGGCAGGCTGGCGCGCGAGACCTGCAGCCAATGGTTGGAACTGCCCGGCGGCGGGTCGGTGACCACGACGCTGCCGGGCGCGCCGAAGGTGGTGGCGGTGCCGACCGCCTGCGTCGCCGCGGGCGGCTGGCCGACGGAGCTCTGGTCGAAGTTGCTCTGGAAAAGCGTTTCGGTGGAGCAGGCGCAGAGCAGTCCGGCGGCCGCGATGGCGGCAAGGCGCAGCGCGACCGGACCGGCGGGCCGGCGCGGGCGGGTGGCGGAAACGGTCATGGCGTCCCTCCCAAAATTTTTTGGCTTCCCGCAGCAATGCCGGGCGCGATGGCGGGGGCGGTCCGGGGCGGCGGGCGAAGCGGCGAGGAGGGAAGACGGATGGAATGAGCCGGGCTGAAAGAAGCGCTACGCGATGACTTTCCAAGCAGATGAAAGATCAATTCCCTCGCTCGCCGGCAAGGGAGGTAACACCCCAATTCTGTCCACACTGTGAAGCCGTTCACAGTGAACCGTCGATTTCCCGTGAGGCGGCCGATGGCCGGTCCCGTTCGCGCACGTGCGCCGTCTCAGGCGGGCGCCTCCAGCGCCAGCACCGCGAAGGTGGCGAGCCAGTGCTCGCCCATGTAGTCGCCCGCCACGTGCGGCAGCCCGGCGGCCAGATGGGCGGCCGCGGCCGCCCGCGCGACGGGGCGGCGCGGGTCGGCGGCGGGCAGGGCAGCGGCGATGCTGCGCCAGGACCAGGCGCGGCTGAGGTTCAGGCCATCGAGATGGACGATCTTGCCGTCGCTGCGGTCACTGACCGAGGCGGGCGCGAAGAGCGTCGCCGGGGCGCGCGCGAGGATGTCCGGAAGGAAGCCCGAGAGCCAGGCGGCGAAGCCGTCGCCGGGCAGCACGGCGCTCATGCAATGCGCCTCGGTCAGCGCGGGGGAGAGGAAGTCCTCGCCGCCCGGCTCCCAGGCCTGGCAGGCGCGGTCGGCGAGGAAGCAGCGGCGGGCGGTTTCGGCGCACAGGGCGCGCAGAGGGGCGTCGGCGCAGGCGGCGGCATACTCGCCCGCCAGGATCAGGGCGAAGGCGGTGTTGGCGTGCGTCCCGGCCCGCACCGGGTAGGTCAGGCGCGGCAGGAAATCAACGAAGCGCGCGGCGAAGGCGCGGGCGAGCGGCGCCAGCGTGTCCGCATGGGGCGATCCGGCGCGCGTCAGTTCCGCGTGCAGCATCAGCAGCCACGCCCAGCCGTAGGGCCGCTCGAACGGGCCGGAGAGCGGGCGCGCGAGATAGGCAAGCTCGGCCGCGACGTTCGCCGCCGTGAACGCGCCGGCGAACAGCGCGTCGATGCGCGCGGCCTCCGGCATTCCGGGGAAGCGGCGGCGGAGGCGGGCGAGCATCCAGTAGGCGTGGACGCAGGAATGCCAGTCGAAGCTGCCGTAGAAGATCGGGTGCAGCGCGCGCGGCGTGGCGGCGTCCTGCGGGCCGTGCAGGACGTGGTCGAGCTTGTTCGGGTATTCGCGCGCGACGTGGCCGAGCGCGACGGCGGCGAGGCGGCCCGCCTCGGCCTCTGTCAGCGCGGCGGGTGCGGTCAACGCAGCGCGGCCACGCCGCCGAACGCCGCGCGGCGCTGCTGCGCCGCCGCCCGTTCCGTGAGCCAGCCGAACAGCAGGCCGAGCGTGGCCCACATCACGACCTGCATCCCGAGCGCCGCCATGCGGAACTGCCAGAGCAGGGTGGCGGGGAAGCCGTCCGGCACCTCGTTCACGGCGGGCAGCACGGCGAGTGCCGCGGCCATCGCGACCGCGTAGGCCGCGCCCGCGATGAGGGCGGCGTTCCAGGCGCCGTGCCGGCCGGCAAGGCGCTGGCGCAGCATGACCGCGGCCGTCATCGCGACGACCGAGAGCAGCAGCATCAGGAAGTAGAAGCCGGTGCGGGTGGCGATGGTCTCCGCCTCGCCCACCGCGGGCGGGTTGGGCGGGTATTTCAGCGCCGGCACGAGGGAGACGGCGATCAGGCCGAGGACGGCGAGCAGCGCCGCGGTGCCGCGCGGGCCGAGCCTGCCGATGCGCCGGTCGGCGACGGCGAACACCAGGCCGAACAGCCCGCCGAAAGCGGTGCAGTAGACCATCACGCCGGTGAACAGGCCGAGTCCCGCCTGCGTCGCGCGGCTGACCAGCTCGGGCTCCGCGGCTTCCTGCGGCGACATCGCCATGCCGGCGTGGCCGGCGGGCATCGATGCGGCGCCGTGGTCGTGCGTGTGGGGCGCGGCGGAGGTTTGACCGGATTCGGCTTGCTCGAAGGCGATGGCGCGATCGACCTGCGGCTCGCCGATCAGCTTGGCGCAGGCGAAGGCGAGCAGGCCCGCGACGATGCCGACGAGCATCCCCCGCACCAGCAGGTCCCGGACCATGACGGAGGCGAGCCGGTCAGTGGCAGGGGAAGCCGAGCAGGTGGCGGCCGTCGTGGACGAACTCGTGGACGTACATGCCGGAGAACAGCGCGGTCGCGCCTTCCTCGACGCCGACGAAATACAGCGCCAGCAGCATCAGCAGGCCGAAGATCGTCCAGGGCGCGATGTCGCGCAGCGGCAGCGGCGCGGCGATGGCGGGCGGGGCGGCGACCTGGACGGCAGCGGTGTCGGACATGAGTCGTTTCTCCTGGAGATGGCGCGTCTCGACAAGGCGAAGGCAGCGCCGCGGACGGGTCTGGCTTCCGGCTTCCGCCGGATACAGTGGCGCGACCGCGCCGGGTTCTCACCGGCTTCCGCACCCGCAGCGGAACGGACGGTAGGGAACGGCGCGGGGGGAAGTCAAACCAGCGCGGCGGCCAGTCGCGCCCAGGCGGCTTCGCCGGCGGGCAGGCCGAAGCGGAGCCAGTCCGGCGCGTAGCCGAAGCGGCGCACCAGGATGCCGGCATCGGCCAGCCGGTCGGCGAGCGCGGCGGCGTTCGGGTGCCGCACGAGTCGGAACAGGCGCGTGCCGCCCAGCACCGCGCCGCCCGCGCCGGCGAACAGCGCATCGAGGCGGGCGGCATCGGCGGCGAGGCGCGCGGCGGCGGCCTCGCGCCAGGCGGCGTCGGGCAGCGCGGCGAGGCCGGCATGGAGCGCAGGGCCCGAGACCGCCCAGGGGCCGAGCGCGGCGCGGATCGCGGCGGCGAGCGGCGCGGGCGCGACGGCGAAGCCGAGGCGCAGGCCGGCCAGCCCGTACGCCTTGCCGAAGGAGCGCAGCACGAGCAGGCCCGCCCGCGGCAATTCCGGCACCACGCTCGGCCCGTCGAAATCGGCGAAGGCTTCGTCCACCACCAGCAGCCCGCCGGAAGCGGCGCGGCGCGCGGCCTCAAGCAGCAGCGCCTCGGGCGGGACGGCGCGGCCGTCGGGGTTGTTGGGATTGACCAGCACCGCCACCTGGGCCGTCTCGGCGGCGGGAAGGTCCGGCACCTCGGACACCGAGGCGCCGGCGAGGCGCCAGGCGGCTGCGTGCTCGGCGTAGGTGGGACCGACGACGGCGACGGAGCGGGCGGGCACGAGGCGGGGAAGCAGGTGGATCAGCGCCTGCGTGCCGGGACCTGCGGCGACGCAAGCGGGATCGGCGGCGCCATAGGCGCGGGCGGCGGCGGCTTCGAGGGCTGCCGCCTGCTCGGGCTCCGGCAGGCGCAGCAGCGCCTCCGGCGGCAGCGGCGGCAGGGGATAGGGCACCGGGTTGATGCCGGTGGAGAGGTCGATCCAGGGGCGCGGCGCATCGGGCCGGCGGCGCTGCGCGGCGATCAGCCCGCCGCCATGCGCGATGGGCGCGCGCATGGTATCGGACGCCGTGAATTTCGCCGCGAATCCCTCGATCATCGCCGCCGCGTTGTTGCTGGAAGCCGCCTTCGGCTACCCGGACGCACTGTATCGCGCGATCCGGCACCCGGTGGTGTGGTGCGGCGCGCTCATCGCATGGCTGGATCAGCGGCTCAACCGG
Organism: Pseudomonadota bacterium; assembly: GCA_018240635.1. GTDB lineage: Bacteria > Pseudomonadota > Alphaproteobacteria > Acetobacterales > Acetobacteraceae > JAFEFJ01. The sequence continues at coordinate 16,628 of JAFEFJ010000049.1, forward strand.
CGGGAGGCGCAGCACCTGGGCGGCGGGCGGATGGCGGGCGTCGCGGCGCTAGCGGTGGTGCTGGCGGCGGCGGGGCTGCCGGCCTGGGGGATCCAGGCCGGGCTGATGGCCGCGCTGCCGCGCTGGGCAGCGATCCCGGCGCTGGGCGTTCTGGCGTCGCCGCTGCTCGCGCAGCGCAGCCTGTTCAGCCATGTGCGCGCGGTGGAGACCGGGCTGCGCGCCGGGCTGGAGGAAGGACGCGCCGCCGTCTCCCACATCGTCGGGCGCAATCCGCAGAGCCTCGATGCGGCGGGCGTGGCGCGGGCGGCGATCGAGAGCCTGGCGGAGAATTTTTCCGACGGCGTGGTGGCGCCCGCGCTATGGGGCGCGTTGCTCGGGCTGCCCGGCATCGCGCTCTACAAGGCGGTCAACACCGCCGATTCGATGATCGGCCACCGCACGCCGCGCCATGCCGCGTTCGGCTGGGCGGCGGCGCGGTTCGACGATCTGGTGAACCTGCCCGCCTCACGCCTGTCGGCGATGCTGGTGCTGGGCGCGGCGGCTATTTGCGGCGGAGACGTGCGCGGCGCATGGGGCGCGGTGTGGCGGGATGCGCGGCACCACCGCTCGCCCAACGCGGGGTGGCCGGAGGCGGCGGTGGCGGGGGCGCTCGGGCTGCGGCTGGCGGGGCCGCGCGTTTATGGCAGCGCGCGCGTGGACGACGCCTGGATGGGCGACGGGCGCGCCGAGGCGACGGCGGACGACATCGCGCGGGCGCTGCGCCTGTATCGCGCGGCCTGCGGGATCGGCATCGCCTGCGTCGCGCTGGCCGCGGTCGCGCTCAGTCCACGATGAACAGCCTGGCACCCGTTACGGTCGCGGAGCGGTGCGGCGCGTCGCCGTCGTTCGAGACCTGGTAGCTCATGCCCGGGCGCAGCACGAAGCTGCGGCCGTCCTGAAGCTCGGTGACGAGTTCGCCTTCCAGCACATACAGAACGTGGCCGCGGTGGCACCAGTGATCGGCGAGGTAGCCGGGAGAGTATTCGACCATGCGCACGCGCAGGTCGCCGATCTCAAAGGTGCGCCATGTCGCATGGCCGGTTTCGCCCGGATGGACGACGGGCGGCACCGCGGACCAGTCGGTGACGGTGAAGGCGAGATCGGGAATTTTCATGCCGGGGCCTCGTGTTTTGCGCTAGCGGGCGAGCGCGAGCATGGCGTCGATGTCGAGATGGCGTTCGAGATGGGCGGCGAGCGCGTCGAGCGTGGCATCCACCTCGGCCTCGTGGTTGCGCGGCACGGGTTCGGCGCCGAGGCGGCGCAGCCAGGCGGCGCGCTGGGCGTCGTGGGCGAACAGGCCGTGGACGTAGCAGCCGGCGACGAGGCCGTCCGGCGAGACGGCGCCGTCCGGCCGGCCGTCGTCGAAACGCAGCAGCGGAGGCGCACCGCCCGGATCGGTGATGCCGACATGCATCTCGTATCCGGTGAAACCGATGCCGTCCTGCGACGCGCCGGCGACCGCGACGAGCCGCTTGTCGCCACCCAGGATGGTTTCGACCGGCAGCATCCCGAGGCCCGGGACGGTTCCGGGCGGGCCTTCGATCCCGTCCGGATCGGCGATGATGCGGCCGAGCATCTGGTAGCCGCCGCAGATGCCGAGGATGCGTCCGCCGCGCCTGCGATGCGCGGCGAGGTCGATGTCCCAGCCCGCGCCGCGCAGCGCCGCGAGGTCGGCGATGGTGGCCTTGGAGCCGGGCAGGATCACGAGATCGCAGACCGGCAGCGGATCGGGGGGATGCACGAGGATCAGGTCCACGTGCGGCTCGGCGGCGAGCGGGTCGAGATCGTCGAAATTGGCGATGCGCGGCAGCACGGGGACGGCGATGCGGATGGGTGCGCCGGGGCGGCGGGCGGCGGCCAGATCCTCGCTGTCCTCGGCCGGCAGCAGGCGCGCGGCGGGGAAGTGCGGGACGAGGCCGAGCGCGGGCCAGCCCGTGCGGCGTGCGATCTCCGTCATGCCGTCGGCGAAGAGGGACGGATCGCCGCGCATCCGGTTGACGATGAAACCACCGACCAGCGCGGCATCCGCCGGATCGAGCACGGCGTGCGTGCCGACAAGGCTTGCGATGACGCCGCCGCGGTCGATGTCGCCCACCAGCACGACGGGCACATCGGCGGCGCGGGCGAAGCCCATGTTGGCGATGTCGCCCGCGCGGAGATTGATCTCGCTCGCGCTGCCCGCGCCTTCCACCAGCACGATGTCGGCGGAGGCGCGCAGGATGGCGAAACTTTCGAGCACGCGCGGCAGCAGCGCGGGCTTCATCGCCTGGTACTCGCGCGCCCGGGCGCTGCCCTGCATCCTTCCCTGCACCACGACCTGCGCGCCGGTTTCGCTCTGCGGCTTCAGCAGCACGGGGTTCATGTGGACCGAGGGCGCAATGCCGGCGGCGCGCGCCTGCAACGCCTGCGCCCGTCCGATCTCGCCGCCGTCTGCGGTGACGGCGGCGTTGTTCGACATGTTCTGCGGCTTGAA
>JAFEFJ010000004.1 GCA_018240635.1 Pseudomonadota bacterium
GAAAATCATGGTCGGGTCCTCCGCGTTGCGTCGATGGCGCGCAGACTGCGCCGATCGCCGGACCCGCGCTTTCAGGCGCGCTTGATTTCTCCTTCAGGCCGGCTTGATTTGTGGTCCGGCGGATCGGCGCGGTATCGGAACCGCCCCAGCCCCGGGGGCCCCGTGATCTATCGCTTCGAGGATTGCACGCTCGACACCGGCCGCCGCGAGCTGTGCCGCGGCGGCGTCCTCGTCGCGCTGGAGCCGCAGGTCTTCGACCTGCTGGCCTTCCTGATCGCCGCGCGGGACCGCGTGGTCAGCCGGGACGACCTGCTGGAGCACGTCTGGCAGGGCCGCATCGTCTCGGAATCGACGCTCGCCAGCCGCCTGAACGCCGCGCGGTCCGCGATCGGCGACACCGGCGCCGCGCAGCGCCTGATCCGCACCCTGCCGCGCAAGGGCGTCCGCTTCGTGGGCGAGGTGCGCGAAGCGGATACCGCCGGTAGCCCGTCACCCGCGCCGGACGGACCCGCGTCCCCCATCGCGTGGCGCGCCGGCGCGCGCCTGCCGGCCGTCGCCGTCCTGCCCTTCGCCAATCTCAGCAACGATCCGGACCAGGATTACTTTGCCGACGGAATGGCGGAGGAGATCACCGCCGCCCTGTCGCGCAGCAGCGCGCTGCTCGTCATCGCCCGCAACTCCGCCTTCGCCTACCGGGACAAGGCCGCCGACCTTCCCCTCGTCCGGCAGCAGCTCGGCGTCGCCTACGTCGTCGAAGGCAGCGTGCGGCGCAGCGGCGAGCGGCTGCGCATCACCGCCCAGCTCGTCGATGCCGGGACCGGCGCGCATCTCTGGTCGGAGCGTTTCGACGGCGAATTGCGCGACGTGTTCGACCTGCAGGAGCGCGCCGCCGCCGCCATCGCCGCGGCGATCGAGCCCACGCTGCAATCGGCCGAGATCGCGCGCCAGGAACGCGAGCGCCCCGCCCGGCTCGATGCCTACGATTTCCTGCTGCGCGCCAACGCACTGCTTGCGGACTTCACCGCCACGTCGATGTTGGCCGCGCTCGACTGCCTGGACCGGGCGCTCGCCATCGACCCTGCCTATGCGCCTGCGATGGCCGCATCGGCGTATTGCCGCGCGCAGTGCCATTTCCAGGGATGGGTGCGGCAGGACGCGGCGGCGAAGGCCAACGCGGTCTGGCTTGCCTGGCGCGCCGTGTCGCTTGCGCCGAACGATCCGCAGGTGCTGTGGATGGCGGCCTTCGCCGTTTGGAACATGGCGCCGCAGGAAGGCGCCCGCGCGCGGGAGCTGTTCGGCCGGTCGTTGCTGATCAACCCGAACTCCGCCATCGCGCTCACGCTCGCCGGGTGGATCGAGACGATGTGCGGCAACGTGGCCGAGGGGCGCGCGATGGTCGAACGCGCCCAGCTTCTCAATCCGCGCGATCCGAACGGATGGCTGATGGCGGGCGTGCGCGCGCTCGCCGCGGTGATCGAGGAGGATTACGCCGAAGCTGCCGACTGGGCCGAGCGGGCGCTGGCGCAGAACCGCCGCTTCGCCGTCGCGCTGCGCGTGCTGGCGGTGGCCAACGTGAAACTCGGCCGGACCGGCGGCGCACGCCGGGCGGTCGCGGAGCTGCTCGCCATCGAGCCGGAGCTGACGGTGGCGGGCTTCTTCGCGCGCATCCCGGTGCCGCTCGAACGCATGGCGGCCACCTACGCCGAGGCGCTGCGCGCCGCCGGATTGCCGGAATAAGCGGCGGGCGCGTGGGCGCGCCGCCGCTTCGCCTCAGGCTTCCGCGAACAGCGTCGCCCGCGTCTCCAGGAAATCGGCCACCGCGTTTGCCAGCTTGTCGCACTCGGCGTCGCCGATCGGCAGCATCAGCGCCATCATGCCGCGCCGCGCCAGCCAGATGCCGTGGGCCAGCATGTCGAAGAAGAACAGCTCCTTCAGCTTCTGGTCGCCCTTCGCCGCATCCGCCGGCGAGCGGACCGGGCCGCGCAGCATGTGCACCGCCAGCATCGAGCCGATGCCGGTGAACTGCATCGGCGCGTCGGCCGCGCGGCACAGCGCGTTCAGCCGCTCGCGCAGCGCGTCGCCGCGGGCGTTCAGGGCCTTCGCGGCCTCGGGCGTGTAGACCTCGCTCAAGCCCACCAGCCCCGCGCTCATGGTCAGCACGTTGTTGTTGAACGTGCCCGCGTGCGGCAGCGCGTCCGGGCGGCGGGGGTCGAACATGTCGATGATCTCGGCGCGGCCGCCGAAGGCGCCGAAGGACATGCCGCCGCCGATGTATTTGCCGAGCGTCGTCAGGTCGGGCGTCACGCCGTGCACCGCCTGCAACCCGCCGGGGGAGAGGCGGGAGGTCATCACCTCGTCCAGCAGCAGCAGCGCGCCCACCTTCTTCGTCGCGGCGCGCAGCGCCTGCAGGAATGCGGGCTCGGCCGCGATGCAGCCGCCGCCGCCCATCATCGGCTCCAGCGCGACCACGGCCAGCTCCGGCCCGTGCTGCTCGATCAGCGCGACCGTCGCCTCGGTGTCGTTGTAGGGCGCGACGACGTAGGGGAAGGGCGCGTTGATCGGGCTGCCGCCGCCGGCGAAGGTGAACACGCCGCCGTGGTAGCCGCCGTTGAACACCATCACCTTCGGGCGCTTGGTGAAGTGCCGCGCGAGGCTGATCGCCATCAGGTTCGCCTCGGTGCCCGAGTTGGTGAAGCGCACCCGCTCGAGCGAGGGGAACCGCGCGCAGACGGCGCGGGCGAAGCGCGCCTCGGTCACCGTGTGGCCGCCGAGGTTGATGCCGTTGTTCAGCGCGGTGTCGATCGCGCGGCGGATCACCGGGTGCGAGTGGCCGTACAGCCCCGCCGTGTATTCGCCCAGGAAATCGACGTATTCCGCGCCGTCCAGGTCCCACAGCCGGCAGCCCTCGCCGCGCACGAAGCCGAGCGGGAACGGGTCGTAGTAGAGCACCGTGCGCGTGTTGCCGCCGGGCATCACGGCGGTCGCCTCCACCGCGCGCGCGAGGCTTTTCGGGTTGCGCGTCACGTAGGCCTCGCGCGCCTCGGCCAGCACGGCATCGATCGCGGCGTTGCGCAAGGTCGCAGGGGCGGCGGCTGTTTCGCTCATTGTGCTCTCCGGGCAGGGGCTCGCGGGGTCAACTGTGGGCACTATGCACCCAACACGCGGGCACGTCAGCGTTTGCCGATCAGTGCTTGCGGGTCAGTGCTTCCGGGCGGCCCAGAACATCAGCCACTTCGTGGGCCACACCCACAGCACGCCCGCGGCCAGGAAATACAGCGCCTGCACCGACCAATGCAGCGGCGCGATCAGGTCCGCCAGCGTCACCGCCGCGCCGACATACAGCGTGAACCCGATCAGGAAGACGACGATGGCGATGGCAATGCGCGGCATGAAATCGGCCGGGGGTCCGGTGCGGTGGTGCGGCGGAAGGCCAGCCGCTATACAACCGCGCCCCGCCCAACCCAACCCTGGCGGCCCAACCCCGCCCTCCAGAACAAGGCCCGACGCGCGCATGGACCTGCCCACATGGACCTGAAGGACCACATCCGCGGCATCCCGGATTTCCCGAAGCCCGGCATCCTGTTCTACGACATCTCCACCCTGCTGCGGGACGCCGATGCCTGGCAGGTCGCGATGGGGCGGATGGCGAAGGCGGTGCGCGCCTACCAGCCCGACCTCGTCGCCGGCATCGAAAGCCGCGGCTTCCTGATCGCCGCGCCGCTGGCGCTCAAGCTCGGCTGCGGCTTCATCATGCTGCGCAAGCGCGGCAAGCTGCCCGGCGAGACGGTGGGGCTCGACTACGACCTCGAATACGGCACCGACCGGATCGAGATGCAGGCCGACGCGATCGAGAAGGGCCAGCGCGTGGTGGTGGTGGACGACCTGCTCGCCACCGGCGGCACGCTGGCGGCCGGCATCAAGCTGCTGCGCCGCCAGGGCGCCGTGGTTCCCGCCGCCGCCGCGCTGATCGAGCTTGCCGCGCTCAACGGCCGCTCGCGCGTCGATGTGCCGGTGGACGCGCTCGTCACCTACGCCGAGTAGCGTCCGGCGGGCCTCGGCCACACGCCGCTTGGGTCCGGCGGCGCTTCGGGCTATCCAGGCTCCCGGGATGGGACCGAAGACGGGAACCGGGCGGCCGCTGGGGCGGCGGCGCGCCCTCGGCCTGCTTGCCGGCCTGCCACTCGCGGGACTGGCGGGGCGCGCGCGCGCGGCCTCCCCGTCCCGCCTGCAATCGCTGTTCGTCGGCCCCGCCATGGCGGCGCCCGGCCCCTCGCCGACCGGCTTCCCGGACGGCGCCACCATCGTCGTCGGCGGGCCGGAGGGCGGCGGGCTCGATGCCTGGTCGCGGGTGATCGTCCCCGCGCTCGGCCAGGCGATGCCGCCCGGCATCACGCTGCACCGCACGCTTTCGGGCGGCGCCGACGGCGTGACCGCCGCCAACCAGTTCGACGCGCGGGGCATGCCGGACGGGCAGAGCGTGCTGCTCGCCCCCGGCCTTGCCGCCACCGCCTGGCTGGTGGGCGATCCGCGCGCGCAGTTCGATGTCGGCCACTGGGTGCCGGTGATGGCGGGGGCCACGCCCGGCGTGGTGATGGCGCGCGGCGGCGCGGCGGGCGTGGCGCGCGGCCGGCGGCCCCGCATCGCCGCCGCCTCGCCCGCGGGGCCGGACCTGCCGGCGCTGCTCGCGCTCGATCTGCTACAGGCCGACGCGGTGCCGGTCTTCGGCCTCGCCGAACCCGCGCAGGTCGCCGACGCGCTGCGCCACGGCGCGGTGGATGCCGTGTTCGTGCATGGCGAGCGCGCGCCCGACCGCATCGCGGTGCTGGCGGAATCGGGCGCGCTGCCGGCCTTCTCGCTCGGCACCCGCGACGCCGCCGGCGCCTTCGCGCGCGATCCGCTCTATCCCGACCTGCCTGCCTTCGCCGAGCTGCTGACTGCCGCTGGCGGCCGCGCCTCCGGTCCGCTGTTCGATGCCTGGTGCGCCGTCGCCGCCGCGGGCCAGATGGAATTCGGCCTGATGCTGCCGCACCTGACCCCTGCCGCGCTCGTCGCGCTGTGGCGCCGCGCCGGGGCGGTGGCCGCGCAGGCGCCCGAGGTGCAGGCCACCGCCGCCGCGCTCGCCGTGCGCGCCTCCGCCGGAGCGGACACCGTGGCGCCCCTGGTGCCGGGCGCCGAGGCGCTGCTGGAACTGCGCCGCTGGCTCGCCGCGCGCTTCAACTGGCACCCGACATGACGCGGCACGGCAGGCGCCGGCGCGCGGCGTAAGCGCGCGGTTAACCTTCGGCAAGCAGGCTCGGCCGATCGCAGCGTCCGGACGATCCGCATGACGGAGCCTCCCGCCCGCCCCCCGCGTCTGGCCTTCCTGCTGCTCCGCGGGCTCGACCATTTCGCGCCGGACCTGATCGCCGGTCTGCCCCGCGCTTCGGGGTGGGAGGTGCGGCCCTTCCATGTCGCCGGCCCCGCCGACCTGGCCGAGGCGCTGGCCTGGGCCGCCGCGCCGGGCGATGCGGTTTGGTTCGAGTTCTGCTGGCCGCCATTCCCGCGCCTGATCGCCGAGACCGATTTCGGCCCGCGCCGCGTCATGGTCCGTGTCCACCGGATCGAGGCGATGGAGACGCCGCATGTCGCGCAGACCGACTGGTGCAAGGTGGACGATGCGATCGTCGTCAGCCCGGACATGGCCGCCCGTGTCCGCCGCGCTGCGCCGGGCATCCTGGGGCGCACGCGGCTCTGGGTTGTGCTGAACGGCCTCGATACGGCCCGCTTTGTCCCGTCCCATTCGTGGAACCCGCATCGCATCGGCTGGTGCGGCCTGATGATCGCGCGCAAGAACCCCGCGCTCGCGCTGCAGATCCTGCACGCGCTGCGCCGGCGCGATCCCGCCTACCGGCTGCATATCTGCGCCAATGGCGGCGACGGGCTGGCGGGCGACAGTTTCCTGCACCTGATGCGGCGGATGGCGCTGCAGGACGCGGTCCGCTTCGACGGCGCCATCGCGCGCGAGGCGATGCCTGCCTGGCACGCCGCCAACGGCGTGCTGCTGCACACCAGCCTGCACGAGAGCTTCGGCTACGCCATCGCCGAAGCCGCCGCCGCCGGCGCCGATCTCTGCGTGCTGGACCATCCGGGGGCCGCCGATTTCTGGCCCGACGCCGTCCGCTTCGCGACGGTCGAGGAAGCCGCCGCCATCATCCAATCCGCCGCCCCCAACCGCTGGCGCGCCCATGTGGAACGCAACTTCTCCCTCGACCGCCAGCTCGAAGCCGTCGCCGCGCTGCTGAACGAAACGCCGGCCCGCCAGGTCGCATGACGTCCCCAGCCCCTCTCCGCCCGCGCGCGGGGGGGGGAGAGGGAGGGGACCATCGCCGCGGGCGATGGGAGGGCGAGGTGGGACCGGACCCTCCTACGCCGCGGGCACCCGCACCACGCAACCGTCATCCGCCGCCCCGGTCCGCCCATACAGGAAGAAATCCGCGAACGAGGTCTCGTCCGGCCGCGCCGGGTCGAACGGGTACGGGTTCGGCAGATGCGCGAGCAGCCGCCAGCCCGGCTGCGTCGCCGCCACCGCCTCGGTGAAGCGCCGGTGGCGCACATGCAGGCTCGGCCAGCCCTGCTCGGCGTTGCTCGAATAGATCAGCACGTAGCGCCGCGCGCGGGCGAACAGCAGCGCCAGATGCGCGGCGAAGGCCGCGTCCTCGACCAGATGGAAGATCACGTCGAGCGACAGCGCGAGGTCCGCCGGCGGCGCCTCCGCCGCGCGGTCGGCGGTCAGGAAGCGCATATGCGTCCGCCCCGCGAAGCGCGCCGCGCAGCGCGCCACCGTGGTGGGCGACACGTCCAGCCCGACATAGGCGGGCGCCTCCAGCAGCGCGGCCAATTCTCCGTCGCCGCAACCGAGATCGAGCACGCTGCCGATGCCGTTCTCCGCGATCAGCCCGTTCACCAGCGCCGCCTTGCAGGCCAGCAGCCTTCCGCGCGATCCGCTGCCCGAGGTGCCGCCGCCGCCGTAGCGCGCCTCCCAGTAGGCGGCCGAGGAGAACCCCGCGTTCATGCCGCCTCCGCGTCGCCGGCGCGGTTGGGCTCAGCCTGCGTCTGCCGGGCGCACCAGTCGCGCCATGCATGGCGCAGCGCCGCGCCGAGGTTGCGTCCGAAACGGCGCGCATCGCAGAGCGGGCTCGCCTTCACCCGCGCGCGCAGCCCGGCGCGCAGCGCCGCCAGTGCGGCGATGTCGGCGGCCTTCGCCACAGCCAGCGCCTCGTACCCCGCGAGATCGGGCGCGACCCAGTCGCCCAGACCCGCATTGGTCATGTGGCTCGCGGAATGGCGGCTCGCGAAGCTCTCGCCCGGCATCGTCACCGTCGGCACGCCCATCCACAGCGCCTCGCACGTTGTCAGGCCGCCGGAATAGGGGAAGGGGTCCAGGTGGATGTCGATATCGGCGTATTGCCCCAGCAGATAGCGGTGGGCCGAGCCGCCGCGCAGCTCCAGCCGGTCCGCGCCGATGCCGTGGCGGGCGAATTCCGCTGCCGTGTCGGCGGCGATCTCGGCGTCCGACAGCGGGATTGCCTTCAGCACGAAGCGCGCATCCGGCACCCGGTGCAGGATGCGGCACCAGGCCGCGATCACGGCGGGCGTGACCTTCGCGAGATTGTTGAAGCAGCCGAATGTGACGTGCCCGCGCGCCAGCGCCGGCAGGGGGGCGACGTCCGGCGCGTGCGGCGGCGGGCTGTAGCACACGTAGCCGTCGGGCAGGCGGAGCAGCCGTTCGGTATAGAACCGTTCGTAACCATCGGGCGTTTCGCGCGGATCGGTCAGGAACCAGTCCATCGCTGGCACGCCGCTCGTGTGCGCCTGCATCCCCACCCATTTCACCTGCACCGGCGCGAACCGCAGCGCGCAGGCGGCAAGCCGCCCGGTGTCGCCCCAGCCGCCGAGATCGACCAGCACGTCCAGCGCCAGCGCGCGTCCGAGCGCGGCGAGCGCCTCGTCCTCCAGCCCGTCGGTGTCGTGCCATTCGCGCGCGATCGCGGCGAAGCGGCGGGCCATCGGATCGTCTGCCGCCTGCGGACCCAGGCAGACCAGCGCGAACGCATCCGGGTCGAGCGATTCGAAGCCCGCTACCGTCAGCCAGCCCACCGGGTGCGTCTTCAGCGCGCCCGACAGCAGCCCCACGCGCAGCCGCCGCCGCGGATCGGGCGGGTTGGGCCAGGCTTCGTCGCGCGGCGCGGGCAGGCAGGCGGCGCAGTCCCGCGCGGCACGCAACAGCGCCGCCGCCGGCGTCGCGTCCTGGTAGACGAGGCAGTTGTAGAACGCCCGGCGCGGCAGCAGCGCATCGGGCGCGCGCGCCACCGCCTCGGCGGCGATGTCCTGCGCCTCGCGCTGCCGGCCGACCGACAGCGTGGCGGTGGCGAGGTTTGCAAGCTCGGCCGGCGAGGCGCCGTGCCGCTCGCGCAGCGCAAGCAGGATGCGCTGCGCCTCCGGGTGGCGCTGCAGCCGCATCAGCACGGCGGCGAGATCGTTCTGGATGCGCGGGTTGTCGGGCTCGGCCTCGGCCGCGCGGCGCAGCACGCGCTCTGCGTCGCGCAGCCGGTGGGCGCGGGCCAGCATCCCGCCCAGCAGGCCGAGCGGTCCCGGCGCGTCCGGCGCCAGTGCCACCGCCACCTCCAGCGCATCGGCCGCGCCGTCGCGGTCGCGCAGCCGCTCGCGGATCAGCCCTATCGTGACATGCGCGCTCACGTCCAGCGGATCGCGCGCCGCCGCGGCTTCCAGCCGCGCGCATTCCGCCTCCAGCCGTCCGGCGGCGGCGGCGGCCTCCGCCAGCCGCACCGCGATGTCGATGCGCCCGGCCGAGCGTGCGCGGGCCTCGGCGAAGGCGGCGCAGGCCGCGGCGGCATCGCCCGCCTGCGCATGGGCGAGCCCGAGCGCGTCCCATGCGTCGGCGCGGTCCGGCCACAGCGCGCAGCTTTGCGCGAGCAGCAGGCACGCCTCGGCGGCTTCCCCCGCCTGCATCCGCAGCACGCCGAGGCCGATCAGCGCCTCCGCCCGCATCGGGTCGATCGCCAGCACGCGCCGGTATGCGGCCTCCGCGCCCGCGCGGTCCTCGCGCCGGCGGAGGCACTCGGCGATGCGCAGCGGCGGCTCGTCCCAGCCGGGATGCCGGGCCTCCAGCGCCGCCATCTCGGTGAGCGCCGCCTCCGCCTCACCCGCGCCTTCCAGCGCCAGCGCGGCGTTCAGCGCCGTGACGGGGGAGGCGTCGCCCAGCGCGGCCGCGGCGCGCAACGCTTCCAGCGCCTCCGCGTGGCGGCCCTCGCGCAGCAGCGCGACGCCGCGGGCCGCTTCGTTCCCGGCGCCCAACGGCGCGTCCGCGAGGTCAGTGAACATCGAGGCTCGCCATCGCCGGGCGTTGCAGGACCAGGATCAGGCCGGGGACCGGCGCATCGGCCTCGTGGCGCAGCGTCTCGGCGCGGATTTCCCGCACGACCAGGCCCGCCGCTTCCGCCGTTCCCGTCACGTAGCGCCGTCCATGCGCGTAGCGGCCGAGCCGGCCGAGCGACCAGCCGGCCTCGTCGGGCGCTTCCTCGACCGAGCAGACGAACAGCCCGCCGGGAAGCAGCCGCGCGGCGACTGCGGCGAACACCGCCTCCAGCGCGCCGAAATAGCAGAGCACGTCGGCGGCCAGCACGATGCGCCATGCCGCCGTGTCGGCCCGCAGCGTGTCGATCACGTCGGCCTCGGCGAGTTCGGCGTAGAGCCCCTTCGCCGCCGCCATCGCCAGCATCCGGGGCGAGGCGTCCACGCCGGTGATCGGCCCGTAGGGCAGGTCGGACAGCGCGACCGCCGCCAGCCCGGTGCCGCAGCCGAGATCGAGCACCGGGCCGACCGGTTCCCCATCCGGCGGCGCATGGCGCAGCAGCGCCGCGCGGATCAGGCCGGGGATGCGGTAGCCGAGGCCGATCAGCGTCGCCTCGAACGTGTCGGCGCAGCCGTCGAACACCGCGCGCAGATAGGCGAGCGGCGCGCGCCCCGCCGCCGACACCGCGCCCGAGGCGCTGACCAGGTGCCGCACATACGGATCTTCCGGGCCGAGCTTCAGCGCCTCCGCATAGGCCTCGCTCGCTTCCTCGTGGCGGCCGAGGCTCGACAGCGCGTGGCCGAGCAGGCCCAGCACGCAGGCATCCGCCGCCCCCGCGCGCCGCGCCGCTTCCGCCATCCCCGCCGCATCGGCGAAACGCCGCCCGCGGATCGCGAGCAGCATGGCGCTGGTGCGCAGACCCGCCGCGCCGGGTGCGGCCGCGATCGCGGCGGCCAGCGTGGCGGCCGCGCCGTCCGCATCGCCCGCCGCCTCCTGCGCGGCGGCCAGGCCCTGCCGGTAGGCCGGATTGCCGGGCGCGCCCGCCACCGCCTCGCGCAGGCAGGCGGCCGCCTCCTGCGCGCGGCCGAGTTCCAGCAGCATCACCCCCAGCATCGCCTTCGCCGCCGGGTCGTGCCGGTCCAGGATCACCGCCTCCGCCGCGTCGCCCGCGGCGCCCAGGCGGTCGTTCAGCAGCAGGCGCAGCTCCGCCCGGCTCTTGCGCAGCGCCGCGTCGGCCGGGGCGGCCGCGATCCGCGCATCCAGCTCCGGCAGCGCGTCCTGCGGACGGCCTTCCCGGATCGCGAGGCGCGCCGCCAGCGTCGCCGCCGCCGGATCGTCCGGCGCCAGCGCGCGCAGCGCCGCCAGCATCGGCCGCGCCGCGCCGATGCGCCCGGCATCGAGCAGGGCGGCAATGCGGCCCGCAAGGGCGTCGGGCTCGGCGGTCGCGTGGACGGTCTGCATGGCTGCTCCTTTTGAGCGGGGCGGAAGGAATTCCGTAACCGATGAAACGGTCCGGCTGCGTGCGGGGGGCTGCCCTACACGACGAGGCCCTGGGCCTGGGTCGCCAGCGCATCCATGCTGGGCATCGTGCTCGATGTCTGCTGCTGACCGCCGGCGGCGATCAGGTAGCGCTGCGCGAAGGCTTCGACGAAATGCGGGTCCTGGAACTGCGTGATGTCCAGCCGGCTGCTGATCGCCTTTTCCTGCGCATTCAGGTCCTGGAAGGCGATCTGCACCGGAATGCCCAGCGCCGTCGTCACCACGTTGCGCAGGATCGGATCGCCCAGGATCTGATCGACCGAGGTGATGGTCGCTGCGGAGGCGCGGAAGGTCAGCGCGTTCGACAATCCGGGCGTGGTGGCGTCGAGCGAGGTGCGCCACGTCACCTCGGCATAGGCGTTCGCGATCGTGCTGATCGTGGACGGGCTCTGGATCACCGACAGGCCGGCGGTGGCGAACTGGTAGGTCTGCGCGGTGGTCTTCCAGCGCGTGTCGCTCAGTTTGTTGACCAGCGAATTCGGGTCCGAGGGGTCGGACATCAGCGCCTTCTGCGCCAGCGCCGTGTAGGGGATCTGATCGGCGAGCCCGTTGGCGGTCAGCAGCACGTTCATCACCTGCGGGTTCGACAGCAGCTGCTGCACGCTGGTCGCGCTCTGCACGCCCTGCGTGAAGGCCGCGACCGCGCGCTGCACCTGCGGCTCCGCCGCCGTCATGGCGACGTCCTTGGTCTGGTTCTGCTCCGCCGTGTCGAGCGCGACCGCGGGGTTCTGGAACGACGCCGCGCCGCCGCCGGTGATGCCGTACAGCGTGTTCAGCAGCCCGCCGGAACCCGAGCCCATCGTGGCGAAGAGATACGCGGCCTCGCTCGCCGCCGGGTCCACTCCCGACATCTCACGCCCCCGCCGACAGGCCTTCGGCGATGTGCTGGTTCATCTCGATGAGGAAGTCGAAGCTCGGGTTGTCGCTTGCATGCTCGCGCTCCACCGCCAGCGCGATGGAGACGAGGCCGGCCTTGGTGCCCTCCGGCAGCGCGTTCTGCGGATCGCGCGCCAGATCCAGCACAGCCATCCACAGGCGGCGGTTGTCGGCCAGCGCGCGCACGCGCTGGATAGGGTCCCCGTCGCGCGCCGCGCGCAGGCCGCCCAGGGCCTGGCGGAAGATCTCCGCCTCCTGCTCGCGCAGCGAGCGGTGGGCGGTGGCGGCGCGATACGCGTTGTTGGCCTGCATGAGAGACTGCATGGATCGTGCTCCGCTTATTGCGTCAGAAGGGCCGCCGTCGGCGCGGCGTCCCGGCCGCGCGCGGCGGCCTCGGGCGATGCGGGAAGGGGCGCGGAAGCCGAGGGGACAAGCGGCACGGCGGCTGCCGGCGCAGCCGGCCGCGCGATGCCGCGGCCGAGCACCGCGTCCTCGTGCCGGATGATCCGCCGGACCAGCTTCAGCGCGCGGTAGCAGTCGTCCTCCTCCGCCGCGTGCAGCGCGCGGTCGAGGATTTCCCGCGCGATGGCCGACGTGGTGGCCTGCTTGAACGCGGCGATCAGTTCGCGCGCGGCGGCAAGGCCGGGGCCGCGTTCGTCCTCCGCGCCGATATAGGCGGTCTGCAGCGCGAAGTAGATGCGGCGGGCGGGGCTGTCGGCGTCGTTCGGCGGCATGATCTGCTTGCCGAACAGGAAGCGCGCCTTCGCCGTCAGCTCGATCCTTGTCTTGGTACGGAAACGGATCGGTGCGCCGTTGACGATCATCACCTCGCCCTGTCGTAGCTCCAGAACCAGATTGGACATCTGTCCCTTCCGTCTGCGCCGGCCGGGCGTGTTGCCCGCGCGCGCCGCCTTGGGGCGTGAAGGCCGGGCGCCCCGCCGCCCGCGCGGTTGCCCACGCGATCGGCCGTTCGGATGCCCGTGCGGTTGATCGGCGGCCGGAACCTCCTGTCCCGGACCCCCGGTCGGAACGGCTAGCCGAACAGCTTCAGCAGCGTCGAGGGCGCCTGGTTGGCGATCGACAGCGACTGCGTGCCGAGCTGCTGGCGGATCTGCAGCGACGTGAGCTGCGCCGATTCCTTCGACAGGTCGGCGTCGATCAGCGAGCCGAGGCCGCTGTTCAGCGCGTCGATCTTGTTGCTGTTGTAGGTGGTCTGGGCCGAGACGTAGTTGGTGGCCGAGCCGTACAGGTTCAGCTGGATGCCGATCGTGTTCTGCATGTTCTGGAACGTGCCGGTCGCGGTCAGCTGCGCCTGCGCGGCGGTCGAGGTGAAGGAGGTGATGTTGATCGACCCGAAGAAGGCGGAGCCGCTAAACGTGGCGATGCCGTAGGTGGACCCCACCTCGTTGCGCACCACGGCGACGCTGCCGAACGTGCCACTGCTGCCGGTGATGTTCCCGATCAGGGTCTTGCCGTTGTAGCTGGCGTCCTGGATCGCGCTCTTCACCGCCAGGATGTCCTGGTTGTACTGCTGCTGGTACTGCGTGCGCTCGTCGCCCTGGGTGTTGCCGTCGGCGAGCTTCACCAGCACCGAGCGCATGTCGATCAGCATGTTCGACACCGAGTTCAGCGCCGAGGTGGTGGTGGACAGCAGCCCCTGCACGTTGCCGAGCTGCTGGTTCGCGCTGGTCAGCGAGGAGACGCTGGACCGCACGCCCTGCGCCACCGCGTAGGCGGCGCCGTCGTCCACCGCATCGGCCACGCGGTAGCCGGTGGAGATCTGCTTCTCCGTCGCCTGCAGGGCCGAGTTGGTCTGGTTGAGGGATTCGAGCGCGACCATCGCGCCCACGTTCGTATTCACCGAGTTCAGCATGGTTTCTTACCTCCAATCCAAAATTCGTTGGAAACCCGCGGTTTTCTGGGGCATCCCAGTTTCGCGAGGTCCGGTTAAGGCGGGGTGAACGGCATGCGTGCGTTCTTCATGCGCCCGGCAGGAACTTCGCCAGCGACAGGCCGTTCAGCGTTGCGATCACCTGATACGATGCCTGCAGCTGCGTCTGCGTCAGTTGCAGCTTCGAGATCGCCGCCGCCTGGTCCACGTCCTGCGCGGACGAAAGCTGCGCCGTCAGGGCGACCGTCATTCCCTGGATCGTCGTCTTGGTGTCCGCGAGGCCGGATTGCACGTTCCCGAGCGCGCCGGCATCGGCCGCCATCGCGCTGATCGCGCCGCCCAGGCTGGTGCGCGTGTCCTCGACCAGGGCGGAGAAGTTTGGATCATCGGCCTGCGCCGAGGACAGCGATCCGATGGTCGCCAGCGCGCGCATCAGGTCGCGCATGTAGGATCCGGTGGTGGAACTGCCGGAGGAGGCGACGAAGGTGTTCGCGCTCGCCGAAAGCCCGGTCGTCACGCTCGTCTCCGCCCCCACCCGGACGCTGGGCGCGGCGGCGGCGAGCGTCGCGGCGGATTGCGACATGTAGGTGGAGAAGGGCGAGGTCCCCGCCGCGTTCGACGATGCGATCGACAGCGTCGCCGCGGCGGTGGCGCTCGCGCCCTGCGTCGAAAGCGCGCCCACCGCGGCGTTGATCTGCAGGTAGAAGCCCGAGGACAGGATCTGGTCCGGCTGCGGCACCGGCGGGTTGCCGCTGTCCTGCCCGGCGAAGACGTAGTTGCCGCTGCCGTCGGTGGTGTCGAGCAGCCCGGCCACCTGCTGCAGCGCCTGCCGCGCCGCCGCCGCCACGCTGTCGATCTCGCTTCCGTTCAGGCCGTTCAGGTTGTTGAGCTGCGCGTAGAAATCGTTGGCGATCGATTGGATCTGCGTCATCGCCGTCTGCGTCACGCTCATGGACGCGGTGGCGGCGTCGATGTTCGTCTGCCACGCCTGCTGCTGCGCCAGCAGCGGGTTGATGCTGATCGAAACGCTCGCCGCCGTGCCGAGCCCCGCGTAGTCGTTCGCCACCAGCCCGGTGCTCACCTGCTCGGTCAGCACGTCGAGGTTCGTGCGCACGCTCGCGCTGCTGGAGATCGCGATGCCCAGCGCGCCGTAGTCGCTCACGCCCTGGATGCTGCCGCTCATTGCACGGCCTGCATCAGGTCGTTCCACATCGCCTGCGCGGCGTTGATGATGTGGGCGTTGGCGCCATAGGCGTTCTGCAACTGGATCATCAGCGACATCTCGGCATCGATGTTCACCCCGCTCGTGCTGGAGAGCTTGGTCTGCAGGCTGGTCTGCAACGCCGTCGCCGCGCTGGCCTGCGCCGTGGTCTGGCTGCTCTGCGCCGCCTGGGCGGACACCAGATC
Source organism: Pseudomonadota bacterium (assembly GCA_018240635.1). Taxonomy (GTDB): domain Bacteria; phylum Pseudomonadota; class Alphaproteobacteria; order Acetobacterales; family Acetobacteraceae; genus JAFEFJ01. The sequence continues at coordinate 15,066 of JAFEFJ010000004.1, forward strand.
GGCGGCCATCGCGGCCAGCGTGCCTGGGGAGGCGAAGGGTGCGCTCAGCGTGCCCGCCGCGCCCAGGCCCGTGGTCGCGAAGGCGGGCTGCGCCACCCCGTCCTGCACCTGATCGCCGAGCGCATAGTCCAGGACACGGTTGATCAGCGTGTCGAACCCGGCGGGTCCGCCCGGCGGGTTCGGCGTGAAGGCGCTCGCCCCGGTCGGGCTGCCGGTCACCGCCTGCGTGCCGTCGCGCACCAGCGCGTTGTTCGCAAGCACGGCCGGGTTCACCTGGATGGTCGCGGAGAAGCCCACGTAGTTCGCCTGCGCGGGCGTGCCGCCGGCCGCGGGCAGGTTGCCCGACGGATCGCTGAACAGCCGCAGCCCCTGCGCGTCGAAGCGGCTCGCGAGGCCTTGCGCGAACTCGTCCAGCTCCGCCTGGTCGGTCGGCAGCGTGGTGTCGCGCAGCGCGACGTTGGCCCCGATCTGCCCGCCGGACAGGCCCGCCGTCACGTCGATGCCGCCGCACATGATCCCGGGGATGCCGCCGCCCGGATAGGTGGAGGAGGCGCCCACGGTCACGTCGCTGGTGGTGAAGGGCGTGCCGCCGGTGGTAGGCAGCTGCACGCCGCTCGACGAATACAGCAGCAGCCCGCCATTGCTCTGCGGCACCTGCACGATGCTCACCAGGCCCGACAGCGTCTGCACCGCGGCGTTGCGCTGGTTTTGCAGATCGGCGGTGCTCTGCCCCGCGGCCTGCAGCGCGACGATCTGGCTGTTCAGCGCGCTCACCGTGGCGAGGGTGGTGTTCAGCGTCGTCACTTCGGAAACGATCGCGTCCTGCGCATTCTGCCGCTGCTGCGCGTAGGCGCCGGCCAGCGTATTGATGCTCTGCGCCAGGTTGGCGGCGGCGGTCACCACGGCGGTCTGCTGCGTCTGGCTGCTCGGGTCGGCCGAGAGCGCGGTGAAGGCGTCGGTCAGCTTGCCCAGCATGCTGGCCAGATCGGTGCCGCTGCCCGGCGTGCCCAGCACCGGGTCGATCGCCTGCAAGGCGGTCTGCGTGGTGGTCAGCGCGGCGCTGGCGGCGTTCTGCGTCAGCAACTGGTTCTGCAGCGCGGTGTTGACGTTCAGCGTGGTCGGCAGCACGCGCACGCCCATCGCGACGCCGCCGGCGCTCAGGCTTTCCTGGTTCGATACCTCGGCCGCGTAGCCGGGCGTGCCGGCGTTCGCAACGTTCTGCGAAATCACCGACAGCGCCTGTGTGATCGCGTACAGGCCGCCATTGGCCACCGTCAGGCCGGTTTCGATCCCCATCGCCGTGCTGCTTCCCGCCGCCCCTCAGACCCCGCGCGGCTACTGCTTCATGTCGATCGTGGTCTGCAGCATCTGGTTGGCGCTGGTGATCATCTTCGCGTTGGCCGAATAGGCCTGCTGCGCCACGATCAGCTTGCTGAACTCGGTCGCGATATCGACGTTCGACCCCTCCACCGACTGCGTCACCAACGATCCCGCGCCGTTGTTCCCGGCGGCCTCGGCCAGCGGATCGCCGGATTCCTGCGTCGCGGTGAAGGCCTCGCCGTTCTGCGACTGCAGCGCGTTCGGGTTGTTGAAGGTGATGATCGGCACCTGCGCGATGGTGCGGCTCTGGCCGTTGTCGTAGTTCACCACGACGTCGCCGTTGGTCTCGGTGGTGAGGCTGCTGAACGCGCCGGGCGGGATGCCGTCCTGCGTCAGACCGCGCAGGCTGTAGTCGGTGCCGGCGTACTGCGTCACGCCGTTCGATGCGCCGTAGGTGCCCAGGTTCAGCGTGATGGTCTGCGGGCCGGAGCCGAAATCCGAGGTGAAGGTCAGGGTCGCCGGCTGGCCCGATGAATAGCCCGCGCTCGATACGTTGCCCGTCGTGCCGCCGATCTGGCCCACCGTGCCTTCCGACACCGGGTTGCCGCTGACGCCTCCGAACAGCACGTTGGCGCTGCCGATGGCGGCGTTCGACACGTCGTCGGGCGAGAGGACGGAGACCGTCCAGTTGCCGTTCGCGTTCTGCGACCAGTTCAGGTCGATGCTGTGCAGCGTGCCCAGCGCGTCGTAGACGTTCACCTGCGAGGACAGCGGGCTGCTCGCGGTGGCGGTGCCGCTCGTGGGCGTAGCGGGCAGATTGGCCGACAGGTCGATGGTCGATGTCGCGACCGGGTTGAACGCCGTCTGCGTCACCTGGATCGGCGCCAGCGCGTTCTGGTTCACGGCACCCGTCTGCGCGTTCACCGCCCAGCCGTTCAGGTACTGGCCGGCGCTGTTCACCAGGTAGCCGTTCTTGTCCATCGTGAAGTCGCCGGCGCGCGTATAGTATTGCTGCGCCTGGAAGATCGGCGCGCCGGAGCTGGAGGTGGTGGCTTCGCTCACCGCGAAGAACCCCTGGCCGGAAATCGCGAGCCCGAGCGGATTGTCTGTCTGCGAGATCGTGCCCTGCACGTTGTTCACGTAGGTGGGCGTCGTCGCCACCGCGCCGGAATCGTTCATCTTCGCGGTGCTGGTCGTCAGGTAGTCGATGAAGTTGGTATCGACCCGCTTGAAACCGACCGTCTGGCTGTTCGCCACGTTGCCGCTGATATTGGTGAACGCTGCTGACTCTGCCGTCAGGCCGCTGATCGCCGTACCCATTGCGCCGAACAGGGACATCGCTTCGCCTTCCATCCTGTGACCGCCGCCCTGCGCCCGGAACGTCCGATGCCCGGCATGCGGCGGCCTCGCGGTGGTGTTGGCAGGAAGCGTGCCAGCGCCGGTCCCTGAAAGATTGCAGTTATTTGCTGCATGTGTCCGAGACGTCCGGCGCCGCGCCCCGGGCTGTTCCGGCCGCCTAGGCAGTCCTGACCCGGCAATTCCTGCCGGCCATGCGCCGCGCGGCGGGCGGAATCCCGTGCTCCGGGCTGGTGCGCGGTTGGCCCGCGGATTGCTGATGCCGCGCCCGCATGTCCACTGATCCCGCCCTCGCGATGCGGTCCGCCCGTCATCACGCCGTTCTGTTCGCCAACGGCCCCGCCGCATCCGAGTCCGATGCCGCGGCGCCCGCCGCCGCGACGGATCAGGAAGCGGGCGTGTTCGCCGGGCTGCTCGGCGCGCTGCTCGGCGGCGGCATAGCGGCGACCGTTCCGCAGGCAACCGTCGCGTCCGCGACGGATGGCGCGGATGCCGCCGCCGCGCCGGAGATGCAGCTCCAGCCGTCCGCCGGCGCGGCTCTGCGCGCCCGGCTTTCACTCGTCCCGCCCGATGCGTCCCCCGCCGCACCGGCGGAACGCCGCGCACGCGCCAGCCGAACCGGCCCCGCCGCGCCGGATGCCGCTACCGCCCAGTCCCCCGCCGGCGATGCCGCGGTTTTCGCGCTCGCCGCGCCGCCGGTGATCGCCGCGCCTTTGCACACGGCCGCCGCTGCGGCATCGCTGGGCGGCAACGCCCCGGACCCGCCGTTTCGCGCCCCGGCCGGGCCTGCCAACCGGCAGGCCGCGCAAGCCGCCGCGCTGTCGCCCTCGCAGCCCGCCGCCGATCCGCCGGAGGCCACCGCCACGCCGCCCGCTCCGGGCGCCGCATTGGCCCCCGAAGCAAGCGCAGCCGCCCCCGCCGCCCCGCTTCCGCCCGGCACGCCCGCGCTTGGCACGATGCCGCCCGGCAGCCCGTCGCCCGCCACCGCGCCGCCCGACGCCGCATCGCCGGGCGCGCCGCCCCCCGCTTCGCCGCCCTCCGCTTCGCCGCCCTCCGCTGCGTCCACCCCGCATCCTGCGCCCTCTCACGCCGCCGCGGCGCCCGGGGATGCGCGCCCGGCTTCCTCCGGCCCCAACGCCGCGGCCCCGGTCCCGGCGGCCGAGGCGCAGCCGGGGAGCGCCGCCGTCGCCGCGCCGCTGACCGAGGCCGCCGCGCCTGCTGCCGCGTCCGCGCCCGCGTCCCCATCTCCCGCAGCCTCCGCGCCGTCCCCCGCCCGCCAGGTCGCCACCGCGGTCGTCTCGCTCGCCGCCACGGCGGAGGGCGGCCACACGCTGCGCGTCCGGCTCGATCCCGCCGCGCTCGGAGAGGTCGAGGTGCGGGTGGACCGTGCCCCTGACGGCACATCCGCCGTCTCGGTCGTCGCCGCCCGGCCGGAAACCGCTGCGCTTCTGGTGCGCGACCAGGATCATCTGCGGCATGCGCTCGCCTCTGCCGGGATCGCGGTGGGCGCGCATGCGCTCGCCATCCACGCGGGCGCGGCCGTGCCCGCTGATGCGTCCGCGTCCGGCGTCCCGCCATCGCATCCGCCCTCAGCGGGGGCGGACCACCGCGACGACCGCGCGCCCGCCTTCGCCGCGCCGGATACCCGCGCCTCCGGCGGCGCGGCGGGCTCGGCTGCGGGCGACGGGTCCGGCGGCGCATCCGGCCGGCCCCGCGGCGCTCCCGCCGAAGCCCCGTCCGCCGCGTCCGCCCCCGCCATCCCCGGTCCGGACCCCGCGCCATCCCGCGCCGCCGCGCCCCGACCGCGCGCCGGCCTCGACATCACCGCCTGATCATCCGCCAGCCGAAGGGACAAGTCCCATGACTGTCGCCTCCACCGCCGCCCAGCAGAACGCCGCCGTCTCCGCCGCCAACGCCGCCGCCGCCGGGCTCACCGGCGTCGCGGGTGCATCGTCGGGCGCATCCGCCAGCGCGAGCAGCAGCAGCAGCGCCACCGCGCTCACCTCGCTGTCGAGCAACTACTCGGACTTCCTGAAGATGCTGATGACGCAGTTGCAGAACCAGGACCCGACCAACCCGATGGACACCAGCCAGTTCACCAGCCAGCTCGTGCAGTTCGCCAGCGTCGAGCAGCAGATCAACACCAACAACAACCTCACGCAGCTCATCCAGGCGACGCAGGGCAGCGAGCTGATCCAGGGCTCGGCCATCGTCGGCCAGTCGGTCACCGCCACCTCGTCCACGCTGCCGCTGCAGAACGGCAGCGCGAGCCTGACCTTCACCGCTCCCACCGCCGAGCCGGTGGCGATCGCCGTCTACAGCAGCAGCGGCACCAAGATCGTCGATGCCGTGGTCTCCGCCGCCGCGGGGGAGAACACCTGGACGTGGAACGGGCAGAACGCGACCGGCACGCAGATGGCCGACGGCGCCTACAAGGTCGCGGTCGAGGGCGCGAACAGCGACGGCACCGCCACCGCGCTGCCCTTCACCGTCACCGGCACCGCGACCGGCATCACCGCCGACAGCAGCGGCGTGAACGTGCAGCTCGGCCCGGTGAGCGTGGGCTTCGGCAGCATCACGTCGGTGGCGAAGCAGTAGCGGCGCGCACCGACTGCCGCGCGCGCAACGCACGCCGCGCGCTCAGGCGAAAACGTCTCGTTAACTGCGGGGTAAGCCGCCCCACGGCACTCTTTGCCCGGTGGCCTGAACGGCCCGGTGGCATGCCCAATTCGGCCGGGCCACTCACGCAGGAGCATGTGGCGGATGCAAGCGGCGGCGCGCCAGGCCCCGATGAAGACCCCGCGCGCCGCCCCGCGCGCCACCCGGCGCGCCCTGGGCCACGAGCCGGGCGGGGCGGCGTGAAGGCGCTGATCGACGGATTGAAGACGCTTGGCGTTGCTCGGCTCGTGGCCCTGGGCGCGGTCGGGCTCGGCATGATCGGCATGCTGCTCGTGCTCGCGCTGCGCGGCGGCGGGGAGCAGATGGCGCTGCTCTACGGCGATCTCGATCTGCGCGATTCCGCGCAGGTGGTCGATGTGCTGAAGGCGCAGCATGTGCCCTTCCGCCTGCAGGCCGGCGGCGCGCAGATCCTGGTGCCCGCCGATCAGGTGGCGCAGCTCCGCCTCGTTCTCGCGAAGGACGGGCTGCCCACGGGCGGTTCCGTCGGATACGAGATATTCGACCGCGGCGACGGCCTCGGCGCCACCGAGTTCCAGCAGAAGATCAACGAGACCCGCGCGCTGGAAGGGGAGCTTGCGCGCACCATCCGCGCCATGCAGGGCGTGCGCGCCGCCCGCGTGCTTCTCGTGCTGCCGCGGCGGGAGCCCTTCGCGCGCGAGCGCCAGGAGGCGCAGGCCAGCGTCATGCTCACCATGACGGGTGCCGCGCGGCTCGACCGTGAAGGCGTGCAGGCCATCCTCAACCTCGTCGCCGCCGCCGTGCCGGGGCTCCGGCCGAAGAACATCGCGATCGTGGACAGCCGCGGCGAAATGCTCGCCCGCGCCGGGGAGCCCACGGGCATCGGCGCGCAGGCCCTCTCGACCGAGGAGCTGCGCCACAACACCGAACTCCGCCTCTCGCGCGCGGTGGAGGAGATGCTGGAGCGCAGCCTCGGGCCGGGCCGTGTCCGCGCCGAAGCCGCCGTCCGCATGAACTTCGACCGCGTGAACGAAACGCAGGAACGCTTCGACCCCGACGGGCAGGTGGCGCGCAGCACGCAGACGGTGAACAGCAGCAGCCGCAGCACGGAGGCCAACGCCAGCGTCTCTGTGCAGAACAACCTGCCCAACGCGAATGCCGGCGGCCCCACCACCGGCACGCAGGAAGGACGGCAGGAGGAAACCACCAACTACGAGGTCAGCAAGACGGTCCGCACGCTGATCAGGGAACAGCCGCAGATCGAGCGCATCAGCCTCGCCGTGATGGTGGACGGCACCACCGCGCCGGGACCGGACGGGAAGCCGGAATGGCGCCCCCGCCCGGCGGAGGAACTCGCGCGGATCCAGACGCTCGTGAAGACCGCGATCGGCTTCGACGAGAAGCGCGGCGACCGGGTGGACGTCGTCAGCATGCGCTTCGCGGACGACGCCGCGCAGCCGGAGGCGAAGCCCGCCACGCTTCTCGGCCTGCCCGTGGAACACGCCGATCTGGTGCGGCTCGGGGAGACCGCGATCCTCGGCCTCGTCGCGCTGGTCGCGTTGCTGCTCGTGCTGCGGCCGATGATCAACCGGCTGACCACGCTGCCCGATCAGATGGCGCTTGCCGGCGGCGCGTCGATGGCGCTGCTCGGCGCGGGCGAAGGGGCAGGGGGCGCGGCGCTCGCCGGTCCCGCGGGCGCGGCGGTCGCGGCCCTGCCGGCGCCGGCCGGCGCGGGCGCATCGGGCGCGGGCGCGGTTCCGGGGCTCGGAGGTTCGGGCGGAGCGCCATCCGTGCCGCTGCTTGAGGACGACACGCTCGTGCATGTCGCGCAGTTCGAAGGCCAGATGCGCGCCTCCTCGCTTCGCCGCATCTCCACCCTGGTGGAGCGCCATCCCGAGGAAGCGCTGGGCGTCGTGCGCAACTGGCTCGCGCAGGGACATGGGTGAGCGCGTCATGGGCGAGCGTCGCGCTGGCGAGCGTGCCGCGCCCCGGGGGACGCATGGTGGGCGGGCGCATGGCTGAACTCGGCGCGTCCGAAGCCTATCGCCGCCTCAGCGGCGCCGAGCGTGCGGCGATCCTGCTGCTTGCGCTCGGCGAGGAGCAGAGCGGCAAGCTGTTCGCCATGATGCACGAGGACGAGATCCGCGAGATTTCCACCGCGATGGCGCAGCTCGGCTCGGTGCGCGCCGAAACGGTGGAGCGGCTCTGCGTCGATTTCTCCGACATGATGGGCAGCGCCGGCGCCATCGTCGGCAGCTTTGAAAGCACCGAGCGGATGCTCCAGCGCGCGCTGCCGCGCGAGCGCGTCGCGCAGATCATGGAGGAGATCCGCGGCCCAGCCGGGCGGACCATGTGGGACAAGCTCGGCAACGTGAACGAGAGCGTCCTCGCGAATTACCTGAAGAACGAATACCCGCAGACCGTCGCCGTGGTGCTCGCCAAGGTGCGGCCCGAGCATGCCGCGCGCGTGCTGACGCTGCTGCCCGACAGCTTCGCGATGGAAGTCGTGATGCGGATGCTGCACATGGAAAGCGTGCAGAAGGACGTGCTCGACGGCGTGGAGCGCACGCTGCGCGCCGAGTTCATGTCCAACCTCGCGCGCAGCGCCCGGCGCGACGCGCACGAGATGATGGCCGAGATCTTCAACAACTTCGACCGCCAGGCCGAAAGCCGGTTCATGGCGGCGCTGGAGGACCGCTCGCGCGACGCCGCAGACCGCATCAAGTCGCTGATGTTCACCTTCAACGACCTGCAGCGCCTGTCGCCCGCCGCGGTGCAGACGCTGCTGCGCGGGATCGAGAAGGACAAGCTGCCGCTCGCGCTGCGCGGCGCGTCGGAGAAGATCCGCGACCTGTTCATCTCGTGCATGTCCGAGCGCGCGGCGAAGATGCTGCGCGATGACATGGCCGCGCTCGGCCCCGTGAAGCTGCGCGACGTAGACGAGGCGCAGGCGGGCATCGTGCTGCTCGCGAAGGAACTCGCAGCCCAAGGCCAGATCGAGATCGGCGAGAACAAGGACGAGGAGATGGTGCTGTGAAGCGCGCCTTCCCTCCGCCTAAGGGCGCGGCGCTGCTGTTCCAGGAGGATTTCGACGCGCCCGCGCGCGAGCAGGCCGCCGCCCCGCCGCCGCCGGCCCCGCCGCCCGTTCCCACCTGGGAGGATGTAGAGGCGGCGCGGGCCGAGGGCAGGCGCGACGGGCTGCGGGAAGCCGCGACGCGCGACGCCGCGCGTGCCGCCGACGCCTTGTCGGCCGTTGCGGGCAACCTCGCCGCGATGCGCGAGGAAGCCGCCGTCATCGCCGACGATGCCGCGCTCGCCTTCGCCAAGATGATGATGGAGGTCTTCGCCGCCGCGCTGCCCGAACTCTGCAAGCGGCACGGCCCCGCGGAGACGGAGGCGCTGGTGCGCATGGTGCTGCCGGCGCTGCGCTACGAGCCCTCGGTCCGCGTGCTCGCGCACGCCTCGGCGGTTCCCCTGCTGCAGCGCGAGGTCGCGCGGCTGACGGAGGACTTCGAAGGCGCCGTCACGGTCGAGGCGTCGGAGAAGATGGCGGTGGGCGATGTCGAGGTCCGCTGGCGCGACGGCAAGGCGTTCCGCAAGACCGAAACCATCTGCGCCCAGCTCATCGCGATCCTCGAAAATCCGCCGGACCCGCCCGACACGCGCGGCGAGCCCCCCTGGTTCGCCGCCGAGCAGGGGCCGTGGCGCCTCTCGCAGGCGAAGCGCGAAGCCGAGGTCGCCCGCGAAGCCGAGGCCGCCCGCAAGGCGGAGGCCGCCCGCGGCGCCCAGACCGCGCGCGAAGCCGAAACCTGCGCGGCGGAGGCCCGCCGCGCGACCGACACGACAGCAGAACGGGAAGTCGAAAATGTCGAATGATCTCGATCTTTCCGAACTCGCCGATGGCGGCGGGATGCCGGAAGGCGCGCCGGGGCAGGGCGTGCGCGAGCTGGAGGCGGTGTACGACATCCCCGTCACCGTCAGCGCCGTGCTGGGCAAGGCGACGATGCAGGTCAGCCAGCTCCTCAAGCTCGGCCGCGGCGCTGTCGTCGAGCTCGACCGAAAGCTCGGGGAGGCGATCGACATCTACGTCAACAACCGCCTCGTCGCGCGCGGCGAGGTGGTGATGGTGGACGATGCGCGGCTCGGCGTCACCATGACGGAAATCGTCAAAGCCGACCGGGCGGCCTGATCCCGATGCGCGTGCTCATCATCGGCTCGCTCGCGGGCGACCTCGGGCAGGCGGGGCGGCTCGCGATGGCGCGCGGCGCGCGGCTCGACCATGCCGATACGCAGGAAGCGGCGCTCGCCCGGCTGCGGGGCGATGCGCGCGTCGATGTCGTGCTGTGCGACGTGGCGGTGGGCGTGGGCGCCGTGGTGCGCGCGCTCGCCGCCGAACGCATCGCCGTGCCCGTCGTGGCCTGCGGCACCGGGCGCGATCCGGACGACGCGGTGCGCGCGATCCGCGACGGCGCGCGCGAGTTCCTGCCGCTGCCGCCCGATCCCGACCTGATCGCCACCATCCTCGAAGCCGCCTCCGGCGAGGCGCAGGCGCTGGTCGTGCGCGATCCCGTCATGGCGGCCACCGTGCGCCGCGCCGAAACCGTCGCCGCGGCCGAGGCGTCGGTGCTGATCATGGGCGAGTCCGGCACCGGCAAGGAAGTGATCGCACGGCACATCCACCGCCGCTCGCGCCGCGCCGGCGGTCCCTTCGTCGCGCTCAACTGCGCCGCCATTCCGGAGACGCTGCTGGAGTCCGAGCTGTTCGGCCACGAGAAGGGCGCCTTCAGCGGCGCCGTGGCGCGCCGCACCGGCAAGTTCGAAGCCGCCGACGGCGGCACGCTGCTGCTCGACGAAATCAGCGAGATGGACGTGCGGTTGCAGGCGAAACTGCTGCGCGCGCTGCAGGAGCGCGAGATCGACCGCCTGGGCGGCGCCGCGCCGGTGAAGGTGAACGTCCGCATCCTGGCGACCACCAACCGCGACCTGCTGGCCGAGGTGCAGCGCGGCGGCTTCCGCGAAGACCTCTATTTCCGCCTCAACGTGGTGTCCCTGCGCGTGCCGCCGCTGCGCGAGCGTCCGGGCGACATCGCGGCGCTCGCCGATCACTTCGCCCGCCGCTACGCCGAGGTGAACGGCCTGCCGCCGCGCCCCGTCTCGCGCGATGCGCTGGCGCGGCTCGCCGCCTATCCGTGGCGCGGCAACGTGCGCGAGCTCGAGAATACGATGCATCGCGCCGTGCTGCTCGCCACCGGCGCGGAGATCGAGGCGGACGCCATCGAACTCACCGCCGCCGCGCCCGGCACCGCCGCCGTTCATCACGCGCCGGCGGGGCAGGGCGCCGCGCCGGCCGGGGGCGCCATCGCAGGTCTGGTCGGCCGCACCGTGGAGGAGGTGGAGCGCGACCTGATCCTGCAGACGCTCGGCCACACGCTCGGCAACCGCACCCATGCCGCGACCATCCTCGGCATCTCGATCCGCGCGCTGCGCAACAAGCTGCGCGACTACGCGGCGCAGGGCGCCGCCGTGCCGCCGCCGCCCGGCGCGGCTGTGGTTACGCCCGCAACGATCGCGCCCGCCCCGCCGCTTTCTCCGTCCCGCGCGCCGGCGCCCTCCCACGGGCCCGCCGGCCTGTCGCTGGCGGGCTAGGGAGCGCGCATGGCCGGCCTCGCGCGGGGAATGCCCGCGGCCCTCGCGGGCGCATTCGACAACCCGCTGTTTGCGAAGCTGCGCCGCTTCGCGCCGGGCGCGGATATCGGGCTCGCGCTTGGCGTGGTCGCGCTGCTGTCGGTGCTGATCCTGCCGCTGCCCACCGTGCTGCTCGATCTCGGACTTGCGCTGTCGATCACCGGCGCGGTGCTCGTGCTGATGGTGGCGCTCTTCCTGCAACGCCCGCTCGATTTCACCACCTTCCCGACGCTGCTGCTGCTCACCACGCTGCTGCGGCTCTCGCTCAACGTGGCCACCACGCGCCTCATCCTTTCGCACGGCAGCGAGGGCCCGCTCGCCGCCGGCCACGTCGTCGCCGCCTTCGGCGGGTTCCTGATGGGCGGCGACGTGATGATCGGCCTCATCCTGTTCTGCATCCTGCTGGTGGTGAACTTCATGGTCATCACCAAGGGCTCGGGCCGCATCGCGGAAGTCGCGGCGCGGTTCAGCCTCGATGCGATGCCGGGCAAGCAGATGGCGATCGACGCCGACCTCTCGGCGGGCATGATCGACGACAAGACCGCGCGCCGCCGCCGCAAGGAGCTGGAACAGGAAAGCGGCTTCTACGGTGCGATGGACGGTGCTGCGAAATTCGTCCGCGGCGATGCGATCGCCGGGCTCATCATCACCGCGATCAACATCGTGGGCGGCCTCGCCATCGGCGTGGTGCGCCACGGCATGCCCTTCTCCGACGCCGCCGCCACCTTCACCACGCTCACGGTGGGCGACGGGCTCGTCTCGCAGATCCCCGCGCTGCTGGTCTCCACCGCCGCCGGCATCGTCGTCACCAAGGGCGGCATGGAAGGCTCCGCCGACGCGGCGCTGATCCGCCAGCTGGGGGGCGGGGCGAAGCCGCTCGCAATGGCGGCGGGGGCGGCGGGCGTGCTCGCGCTGATGCCGGGGCTGCCGACCTTCCCCTTCCTGGCGCTCGCGGGGCTCGCGGGCGGCGCCGCCTTCCTGCGCCACAGCAACCCGCTGCCGCCGGAAACCGACGCGCCGCCCGCGCCCGCCGTCGCGGGCCCGGTCGAGCCGCCGATCTCCGACACGCTGCGCATCGACCTCATCCGCCTCGAACTCGGCTACGCACTGCTCAACCTCGCGGGCGGCGATCAGGCGCGGCTCACGGAGCAGATCAAGGGCCTGCGCCGCTCCATCGCCGCCGAGATGGGCTTCGTGCTGCCGCCGGTGCGCATCCAGGACAACATGCAGCTTCCCGCCGAAACCTATGTCGTGCAGATGAAGGAGGTGGAGGCCGGGCGGGGCGAGCTGCGCCCGCTCAAGTTCCTGGTGATGGACCCGCGCGGCGGCATCCCGCCGATGGAGGGCGAGGCGACGAAGGAGCCCGCCTTCGGCCTGCCCGCGCTGTGGATCGACGGCGCGCTGCGGGAGGACGCGCTGGCGCGCGGCTACACCGTCGTCGATCCGCCGAGCGTGCTCACCACGCACCTGACCGAGCTGGTGCGGGAGAACATGGCGGAGCTGCTGTCCTTCGCCGCCACGCAGAAGCTGATCGACGACCTGCCGCGCGAGCAGCAGCGCCTCGTCGCCGATCTCATCCCCTCGCAGATCGCGGTGGGCGGCGTGCAGCGGGTGCTGCAGGCGCTGCTCGCCGAGCGCGTCTCCATCCGCGACCTGCCGACCATCCTGGAAGGCATCCAGGAAGCCTGCGCCCAGCCCGCGCGCGGCATCCCCGCCATCGTCGGCCATGTGCGCGTCCGCCTCGCGCGGCAGATCAGCGACGCGCATGTCGGCCCCGGCGGCTACCTGCCGATGATCGCGCTCTCGCCCGACTGGGAAACCGCCTTCGCCGAGGCGCTGGCCGGCCCGCCCGAGGACCGCCAGCTCGCGATGGCGCCGTCGAAGCTGCAGGAGTTCATGCTGAAGCTGCGTCAGGCCTTCGATGCCGCGGCGGAAGCCGGGGAGGCGCCGGTGCTGCTGACGAGCGGCGCGATCCGCTTCCATGTGCGCGCCATCGTCGAGCGCATCCGCCCCGCGACGCCCGTGCTGGCGCAGGCGGAAATCTCGCCCCGCGTGCGCATCCGCACCGTTGGCACGATCTGACCGCGCCGCGATCCATGCACGCGCGTCCGTCTGTGTTCACTTCTCCCAAACTCGAGCCGCGTAGTCTCGCCGGATGCGTCTGAAACTGATCCGCGCCGCGGGGATGAACGAAGCGATCGCCCGCGTCCGGGCGGAGCTGGGGACGGACGCGCTCATCCTCGCCACCCGCCGCGTCGCCGACGGGGTGGAGATCACCGCCGCCCTCGACCCGGAGGAGGACGCCTGGCCGTCCGCCCCCGCCGCCGATGCGCCGCGCGGCGAGCCAGGATTGGCGGAGGCGCTGGCCTGGCACGGCGTTCCCGCCCGCCTGCATCCCGCCCTGCTCGCCGATCCGCTGGAGGTTGCGCTGCCCGAAGTCCTGCGCTTCGCCGCCCTGCCGCTGCACGCCGGGGATCGCCCGCTGCTGTTCGCCGGCCCGCCCGGCGCGGGCAAGACGCTCACCGTCGCCCGCCTCGCCACGCGGCTCGTGATGGCCGGAACGGTGCCGGTCGTGGTCTCGGCCGATGGGCGGCGCGCGGGCGGGGCGGAGCAGCTTGCCGCCTTCACCCGCCTGCTCGGCATCGACCTGCTGATGGCGGGCCATCCGGTCGCGCTCAGCCAGATCTTCGGCGGGCGCGCGGGCGCCGCCGCCGGGCCGTGCCCCGCGCTGATCGACGCGCCGGGCTGCAACCCGTTCGACCCTGCACAGCTTGAGGAACTCGCCGCCATGGCCAGCACCGCCGACGCGGAGATCGTCCTCGTGCTGCCTGCCGGCCTGCACCCCGACGAAGCGGCCGATCTCGCCGCAGGCTTCGCCTCGCTCGGCACCGTGCTGATGGTCGCGACCCGGCTCGATCAGGCGCGCCGGCTCGGCGGCATCGTCGCCGCGACGGATGCCGGCGGCCTCGCCTTGACCGAAGCCGGGATCGGCCCCGGCGCCGCCGACGGGCTCGCCGCCTTCACGCCGGAGCTTCTCGCCGCGCGCCTGCGCACCGTCGCCGATCCCCCCGCCGGCCTGCTGCACGGCCCCGCCGGCGCGCTGGGGGCCCCGCTGGGGGCCCCGCTGGCCGCGCCGCCGCCCCAGCAGCCGGAACCCTTCGCGCCCCCACCCTTCGCGCCTCCCGCACCGCTTGCCATGCGCGCGGCCGCGCCGCGTCCGGTGCCGCCCTGGCCGCGCATGGCGGCACCCTCGCGGGGGCCGGACGCATGAGCATGATCCGCCACGCCCCCTCCGCTGCCTCCGGCGGCCATCCCGCCGAGGCGCGCCCCGCTTCGACACGCCCCGCTTCGACACGCCCCGCTTCGACGCGCGCCGCCGTCGCGCCGCCCGCGCGGATCGTCGCCATCGCCTCCGGCAAGGGCGGCGTCGGCAAGACGTGGTTCGCCATCACGCTCTCCCACGCGCTCGCCCGCGCCGGGCGGCGCGTGCTGCTGTTCGACGGCGATTTCGGCCTCGCCAACGTCGATATCCAGCTCGGCCTCACGCCGCCGCACGATCTCGCCAAGGTCATCGCCGGGCGCGTCGGCCTGCGCGACGCCGCCATGCCGCACGCCGAAGGAGGGTTCGCCATCCTGGCCGGCCGCTCCGGCTCGGGCCTGCTGTCGTCGCTCGATGCCGCGACGGTCGATTGGATCACCGCGTCGCTGCGCGAAGCGGCTGCGGGCTACGACATCGTGCTGCTCGATCTGGGCGCGGGGCTGGAGCCGCCGGTGCGCCGCCTCGCCGCCGGCGCCGACGCGCTGCTGGTCGTCGCCACCGAGGAGCCGACCAGCCTGACGGATGCCTACGCCGTGCTGAAGCTGCACGCCGCCGACCGCGGCGATACCGCGCCCGCGCCGCGCGTGGTGATCAACCAGGCCGCCAACCGCGCGGCGGGCGAACGCACCTTCGCCACGCTGCAGCGCGCCAGCGAAACATTCCTCGGCCGCACGCCGCGCCTGCTCGGCGTCGTCCGGCGCGACGATCACGTGCGCGACGCGATCCGCCGCCAGTCGCTGCTGCTGACGCGCCACCCGTCCTGCGCGGCGGCCGAGGATGTCGAGCAGGTCGCCCGCGCGCTCCTTGCCGGCGGGGCGCTTGCCTGATAGGCGAACGCGCGCATGCTCCGCGCCGCTCGCTTCGTCACCGCCACCGCCGCCGTCCTGACCTTGGGCCTCCTCGCGCCTCTGCCCGCGCGCGCCGAGGCCGATCCGGTGCCTCCGCCCTCCTGTCCGGCAACGATCCCGATGACGTCCACCGCCGAACCGCTGGACGCGGTCGCCGCCGCGGTGCGCGCCGGGCGCGTCGGCGTGCTCGCCATCGGCTCGGCCGCCACCGTCGGGCAGGACGGCAAGGCGAACGGCGTCTCCTTCCCCTACCACATGATCGAGGCGCTGCGCGCGGCGCTGCCGCATGTCGCGTTCGATCTCACCGTGAAGGGCCGCCGCGGGCTGACGGCGCTTGAGATGCTGCCGATGCTGGATGCGGAACTCGCGGCGCAGCGTTTCGCCCTCGTGCTCTGGCAGACCGGCACGGTGGAGGCCGTCCACGCCGCGCGGCTCGACAGCCTGCACGCCACGCTCGATGCCGGCGTGCAGCATATCCGCGCGCGCGGCGGCGACACCGTGCTGATCGACCCGCCGTTCAGCCGCGCGCTGCGCGCCAACACCGATGTCGAGCCCTACGAGCAGGTCATGCGCCAGGTCGCCGCGCTGCCCGGCGTGCTGCTGTTCCAGCGCTACGCGCTGACCCGCTCCTGGGTCGAGAGCGGCACGCTCGACGTCGAGAAGGCCAAGCCCGACGATCGCCTTGCCGCGGTCGATCTGCTGCACGAATGCGTCGGCCGTGCGCTTGCCGCCTTCGTGCTGCAGAACCTGCATTTGCCGCCGCCGTAACCCGAAACCAGGAGAGCGGGATGCTCAGCAACACGCGCTTTCGGGATGTGGAGATCCGCGCCCCGCGCGGTCCCGTCCTGTCGTGCCGCTCGTGGCAGTCCGAGGCGCCGCTGCGGATGCTGATGAACAATCTCGACCCCGACGTGGCCGAGAACCCGAAGGAGCTGGTCGTCTACGGCGGCATCGGCCGCGCCGCGCGCGACTGGGAATCCTTCGATGCGATGCAGGCCGCCCTGCGGCGCCTGACGGACGACGAGACGCTGCTGGTGCAGTCCGGCAAGCCGGTCGGCGTGTTCCGCACGCACCCGGATGCGCCGCGCGTGCTGATCGCCAACTCCAACCTCGTGCCGCACTGGGCGACGCTCGGCCACTTCAACGCGCTCGACGCCGAGGGGCTGATGATGTTCGGCCAGATGACGGCCGGATCGTGGATCTATATCGGCAGCCAGGGGATCGTGCAGGGAACGTACGAAACCTTCATGGAGGCCGGGCGGCGGCATTACGGCGGCAGCCTCGCGGGCCGCTGGATCCTCACCGCCGGGCTTGGCGGCATGGGTGGCGCGCAGCCGCTTGCCGCCACGCTGGCGGGCGCCGTTTCGCTCACCGTCGAATGCCGGCAGAGCAGCATCGATTTCCGCCTGCGCACCGGCTACCTGGACCGCCAGGCCGCTTCGCTGGACGAGGCGCTGGCGATGATCGAACGCGCCTGCGCGGCGCGGGAAGCGGTCTCCATCGGCCTGCCGGGCAACGCCGCCGAGATCGCGCCCGAGCTGGTGCGCCGCGGCGTCCGCCCCGATCTCGTCACCGACCAAACGTCCGCCCACGATCCGCAGAACGGCTATCTCCCCGCCGGCTGGACGTGGGAGGAGTACCGCGAACGCGCGCGCACTGATCCCGCCGCCACCATCGCCGCCGCCAAGGCGTCGATGGCCGCGCATGTGCGCGCCATGCTCGACTTCCACGCGATGGGCGTGCCGGTGTTCGACTACGGCAACAACATCCGCCAGATGGCGAAGGAGCAGGGCGAGGCGCGGGCCTTCGACTTCCCCGGCTTCGTGCCCGCCTATATCCGCCCGATGTTCTGCCGCGGCATCGGTCCTTTCCGCTGGGCCGCGCTGTCTGGCGACCCCGAGGACATCTACCGCACCGATGCGAAGGTGAAGGAACTCATCCCCGACGATGCTTCGCTGCACAACTGGCTCGACATGGCGCGCGCCCGCATCCGCTTCCAGGGCCTGCCGGCCCGCATCTGCTGGCTCGGCCTCGGCCAGCGCGCGAAGGTGGGGCTCGCGTTCAACGCGATGGTGCGGTCGGGCGAATTGTCCGCCCCCGTCGTGATCGGCCGCGACCATCTCGATTCCGGTTCGGTCGCCTCGCCCAACCGGGAGACCGAGGCGATGCGCGACGGCTCGGACGCCGTGGCGGACTGGCCGCTGCTGAACGCGCTGCTGAACTGCGCGTCGGGCGCCACCTGGGTTTCGATCCACCAGGGCGGCGGCGTCGGCATCGGGTTCTCGCAGCACGCCGGCATGGTGATCGTCTGCGACGGCACCGAGGCGGCGGATGCCCGCATCGCCCGCGTCCTGCACAACGACCCCGCCACCGGCGTCATGCGCCACGCCGATGCGGGCTACCCCGAAGCGATCGCCTGCGCGCGGGAGAACGGGCTGGATCTGCCGATGCTGGGGTGAGGCGGGGCTGGGGTGACGCGGGCAGCCGGAGGCGGATGCCGCCCACGCGCCGGCACCCCGGGTCGTCGACCCGGGGGCAGCCGTCGGCGAATGCCCGATTGCGGTGGGCCGTGCGGCCCGGATCGCGAGCCTAGCCGCGCGCCGGCGGGACCGGAGCCGGGGCCGGGGCTGGGGCCGGCGGGGCTGCTTGGACAGGCGCCGGCTGCGGAGCCGGCTTGCTTGCGCAAGCCGCGAGAAGCGCCACGGGGATGACGACGACAGCCATCGCCGCGCCACGAAGCAGCCTGTGACGGGCCATCGTTCCGGAAACGGCAGCCATCGGTTTCTCCTTTACATTGAGTTGCCCGAAAACCGGGCGGACTGATCGTAGACAGAACCAAATCGAACAGCAATTCTTCCTGGAGAGTCAAACTGGTAGTTGTGTGGGTCGGCAGGGGTCGGGACGTGACACGAATGCGTGTGCCGAGGCGCGAGACCGGCTTCGATCGCGGAACCTCACCGGCTTTCGCGCGGAACAGCGTGCCTCGGCGCACCACGCTTGCGGGTGTCGCGATGGCGCTCGCCGCGGCAGGCGCGCTGGCGGCATGCGGCGCGGACCCGAAGCCCGGCATCGTCTCCACGCTGGCGCCCCCCGCCCACACCGCGCTCCGCGACCGGCTCGGTGGCGGTCCGCCGCTGTTCGTGGCCGGCCAGGAGCTGGACGTAACGTTGCTGCGCCGGTTCTACGGGCGCCACGGCTTCGCGCCGGTCTGGGCGACCCGGCAGGCGCAGGCCAGGTCGCTGGTGGATGCGGTGTTGCGCGCCGGCGATCAGGGCCTCGATCCCGAACTGTTCCATGCCACCCTGTTGCGGCGCAGGGAGACGCTGCCGCCGCTCGACCGCGATATGCTGCTGTCGGATGCCTTTCTGTCCTACGCCAGCGCGCTGGCCCGCGGCGCGGTGCCGCTGGAGCGCCGGCGGGCGGACCAGGCCCTGACGCCCGAACCCATCGATGTAACCGCCGTGCTGGATGACGCTGCCGCCAGCGCCGATGCGGGGGCGGTGATCGAAAAATTGGCGCCGGCGACGCCGACCTATCGGGCTTTGCGCGAGGCGCTGAAGAAATACCGATCAGGTCCGCTCGCGGCCGACAGGGGTGCGACGAACCGCCTGCGCACGATCGTGGTGAACCTCGAACGCCAGCGCTGGCTGCCGCGGCCGCTGCCGGCGGACCGCGTCTGGGTCAACGTCGCCGCCGAACGATTGGTGCTGTATCGCGCCGACAGGCCCGTCTTCTCGGCGCGGGTCGTGGTCGGCGAGGATATCGAGCGCAACCAGAGCCCCGAATTCCGTGCCACGATCGACGCGAGTTTTCTCAACCCGCCCTGGATCATTCCGGCCGATATCGCCAAGGCGGAGATCCTTCCGAAGCTCAATCGCGACGCTGAATACCTGACGCGAAACCGCATGGTGCTGCTGCCCGGCGGCGAGGTCGAGCAACTGCCGGGACCGGATGCCGGGCTCGGGCTGATCATGTTCGACATGCCGAACCGGTTCGACGTGTATCTGCACGACACGCCCGACCGCTACATCTTCAACCGCGACAACCGCCGCATCAGCCACGGCTGCATCCGGGTGCAGAACCCCCTTCAGCTCGCTGCGCTGCTCATGGGGCAGCCGGTGGGCGCGATCATCCAGAAGATCGCGCAGGGGCTCGTGACGGGCGACACGACCCGAAACAATCTCCCTGTTCCTGTGCCCGTGTTCGTTGTCTACCAGACCGCCGCGATGGACGCGGATGGGACGCTGCAGTTCTACCCGGATTTCTACAACCGCGATGCCGAGATCTGGCGAAAGCTGCAGAAAGGGACGCCGCGGCTGGGCCCGGCCCTGCAGGCGGATAACCGCCTGCCGCCGCCCAGGGCTTTGTAGCCGGCCCGCGCGCTGCTGAACTGCGCGTCGGGTGCGACTTGGCTGTCGATTCACCAGGGCGGACGCGTCGGAATCGGTTTTCGCGGCACGCCGGCATGGTGATCGTCTCAGCCGTTGCCTTGCGGCGCGTGCGCGAACGATTCCGGCGACTTCAGAAGCCATCCCCGCAGGCGCTCCGGCCCGATGATCCGGCCGAGATGCATGTAGCTGAAGTAGGGCAGCAGCGCGACGAACAGGATGACGGACACCGTGATCGCGCCGGCGATGCCGCCCTGTCCGATGGCGGGCACGCTGGAGACGGCCGAGTGGCCGTGGATCAGGCCCACGATCACCTCTTCCAGGATGTGGGTCACGAGGAACAGCGCGGCGAACAGCGCCGAATCCGCCACGATCGGCACCACCAGGGGACGGTTGCAGAACCAGCCCCCGAATTTCAGGTCCTCCGCGACCAGCATCACCTTCGCCAGCACGAACGCATTGACGAGCGCGAAGCCCTGCGACGCGAAGCCGATGCCGCGCTGGCCCAGGATGATCCGCTCGTTGAGAACGAACAGGCCGAACAGCACCCACAGATAGAGAAAGATCCAGAAGAAACGGATAGCCTCATGCGCGACCCGGTGCTTCAGCGAACGCGGCTTCGCGTGCGCCTCCGTCCCGGCCGTCATCGCGCCTGCTCCAGCCGCGCCGCGCGTTCGAGTTCCTCCGCCAGGATCGGCAGCGCCATGTTGGCCGCCTGCACGCCCTGCACGACGCACAGCTTGAGCACCTCCATGATCTCCTGGACCGTCGCGCCGTGTTCGAGCGCGGCCCGGATATGCCGCCGCGTGCCGGGCGCGTACATGTGCGTGATCGACGCATCGAAGGCGGTGCTGAGCAGCTCTGCGGTTTTCCGGTCGATCACGACGCCGGAATAGACATCGGCCGCCGTCGCCATGAACGCATCGGTCCATGCGGGATCGAGCGAGAAGAACGGGTCCCACGCCTCGTTCCACATGCCCGCCTGCCGCATCCCATCGCTGAACGGGGTCGGCGGCGTCTGTACGCGCGGCGGATTGGCGGCGCCGGCGCCGGCGGCTTCCTCCAGCAGGATCGGCGCGCCCAGGCTGCAACTGTGGATCGCCAGCAGGCTCGCCATCTTGATCACCAGCAGAACTTCCGCGCGCGTCGCCCCCGCTGCCAGCGCGCCGCGGATGTGCCGGCGCGTGCCCTCGGCGTTCAGGTTCGTGCAGGCCGCGTTGACGGCGATGCCGACCAGTTCGGCGGTCTTGCGCGGCAGCACGCCGGAGCCGAACGGATCGCTCGCCATCCGCCGGCACGCCGCCGACCAGTCCGGCTCCCATTCGTCGGCAAGCGCGAAGCCGCTGTCGCAGGGCCCGACCGGACCGGCCTGCGTGTGTTCGTCCGTCATATCGGCGTTCCCCTGTTCGCCCGCGCGCACGCGGTCAATCAAGCTCGAATGGCGGAAAGGCCTTCGGGTCCGGCTGCCAGATCGCGAAGACGTTGCCTGCGGGATCGGCGACCACCGCGTACCACGCGGTGCGCGGCACCGCGGTCTTTTCCTTCACAACGCGCCCGCCCAGCCGTTCCACCGCGGCCAGCGTCGCGTCCAGCGAATCGACCTGCACATAGGGCAGCCATCCCTGCACCGGCAGCGACGGCCGGTAGGTCACCCCGCCGCCGTAGGCCTGCGCGTCGGCCGCTTCCGCCTGGATGCGCCAGTAATCGACGCCCTCGGCACGCTCGATGCGCCAGCCCAGCGCCTCGCGATAGAACGAAGCGAGTTCGGCGGGCGCGTCGCCGTAGATTTCGAAATGCGTGACGCGGCTCGCCATCGCGGCACCCCGGAAGATGGCGGCCGTGCCGCTTATGGCACGGCCGCGCGTTGCGATGGCGTCAGGCCGTCTGCGGGACGGGCGGCACCATGCAGTAGGCCATCGGGTGCGAATCCCCGCCGGTCTTCGCGATGGTCTTCCTGCCGTCCGTTTCCCACAGCAGGAAGCCGGTCTGTCCGTCCTTGCGGTTCGGCGGCAGGCCCAGATGGTGCAACGTCTCGTCCACGCTGTCGTACCACGTGCCGATCTTCATGATCTCGCGGGCTTCGTCCGCCGTCGCCACCTTGCGGCCGAACTCGCGGCACAGGCGCACCGCGCCTTCCACCTGCTGCACGGAGGTCCGCCGCTTGCCGTCGGCGCCCCACAGATTGTCCTCGTTGCCGACACGCACATGCTGGCCCAGCACGATCGACATCGCGGACAGCGAGATCAGCCCGCGCATGCTCGCCCAGAACGTCACGGAAGACGCGCCCTGCGGGATCCGCTGCAGGAAGTTCATCCAGTCGTACGGGTTCCGGCCCAGCGTGCCGCCGCCGTAGCCGGCGATCGCCATGTTGACCGGCCCCATGTAGACGCCGGCGCGGATCAGGTTCTCGATCAGCTCCCACTGATGGATGTGGGCAGGCACGAAATACGGCATGATCCGGTTGGCGCGCAGGCGCTTCAGGTGCTCCAGATAGAATGCCGGCCCCGCGTCCACCCACATCCCGGCCCACGCCGCCTGCACCTTCGGGTTGTTCTCCAGATGCGTGCCGACGATATCCTCGGGCGTCATGATGGAAACGACGTCCCACTGCGTCGTGCCCACCGCGACCGTCACGCAATCGGGCTTCGGATCGAGTTCGGTCAGCATGTGGCGGGTGTCGTAGTCGAGCCACTTCGCCTTCGCGCCGTCGCTTTTCGGCGCGAAGGAAATCGAGCCGCCGACTTGCAGGATCATCTTCGGCACCGCCTGCCGCAGGCGGCCGATGAAGTAGTTGAACTGGTCGAAATCGACGGAGCCATGGCCCGTCGCCGGGTCGCGCACATGAACGTGCAGCACCGTCGCGCCCGCGTTGTAGCAATCCACCGCGGCCTGAACCTGCTCATCCCATGTCACGGGGATGTCGGCATCGCCCGGCATCCACTCCGGGCCGTACGGCGCGGCGGTGATGATCAGCGGCGCCATGTTCTCCGGCAAGATCGAGTCGGGCGTGTAGTACATGCTGCTCCTCCGGTTTCACGTGCGCATGCCGGTTCTTGAGCGGCGATGCGCGCCCTGCGGCGCGGCTTATTGCGTGCCGGACGGTCCCCCACTTCTCATTTTGCGCCAATTCTCTAACTCTCTCGCGACACGATCGTGACGGTGCAGGGAATGACGGAACGGGCCCTATCGAACGGGCAGGCGCCGGACGACGGCGGGCGGCACCGCGTCGGCGTCGTCGCCGAGCTGCCGCGGCTGCTGGCAGAGCGCGGCGTGCCAGCCGAGCAGGTGCTCGGCGCGGCCGGATTGCCTGCGGACCTGCTTCGCAATCCCGAAAACGCCGTCTCGTTTCCCGATCTGTGCCGCCTGCTGAGCCTCGCAGCGGAAGCGACGGACTGTCCGCATATCTGCGCCCTGATGGGACGGCGCGGCGGCACGTCCAGCCTTGGGTTGGTCGGCCGCCTGATGCGAAGCGCGCCCACCCTCGGCGACGCGATGCTGGATCTGGCGTGCAACCAGCACCGCTACATCCGCGGCGCGGTCGCCTACCTGCTCGTTCAAGGCGACTCCGCTTTGTGGGGCTACACGCTGGAACAGTCGCAGATGGACGGCGCGGGCCTGGCGTGCGAGGCGGCGATGGGCATCGGCGTCAGCATGATCGAGGAGCTGACCGGCAGCCGGCCGGACGAAGTGCTGCTCGCCCGCGGCGTACCGGCCGATCGGGGACCATACGAATCGGCATACGGCGTGCCGGTCCGGTTGCGCGCCGATCTTTACGCGGTGGTCATCAAGCGCGACCAGCTCCGCCAGCCGCTGCGCACCCACGACCGCGCGCTGCGCGCGATCCTGCAGAAGCAGGTCGCGGCCTACTGGGCGCACGATCCGCCCGGCGTCGCCGCGAAAGTGCGCCGCAGCCTCGCGGCGCGCATCACAACGCAGTCGGCCACGGCCACCGCCGTCGCCGCCGACCTCAACATGTCGCTTCGCACCATGACCCGCCGGCTGGAGGACGAGCGGATCACCTTCCGCGACCTCGTCGCCGAAGCGCGCTTCAACGCAAGCCGCCACCTGATCCGCGCGACGGGCCTGCCGCTGACCGACATCTCGCTCGCGCTCGGCTACACCTCGCAGAGCGCCTTCACCCGCGCCTTCTCCCGCTGGGCCGGCTGCTCGCCCACGGCCTGGCGCGGATCGGCACCGCTTGCAGCGGACCGCATCGACGGCTGAAAGGCCCGCTCGGCCGGCAAGGCGGCGACTCCCGTTGTCCGTTCGCTTTGCTGTAGCGTCCCGGTCCCCCGCCTACGATCCCGATGGAGCCCTGCGATGTACCTCCCCACCCAGTTCGCCGAAGACCGCACGGATGTGCTGCATGCGGCGATGCGGGCGGCGGGGCTGGCGACGCTCGTGACCATGACGGCCGACGGGCTGATCGCCTCGCACGTGCCGCTGATGCTCGATCCCGAGGCTGGGCCGCACGGCACGCTGTACGGCCATCTCGCCCGCGCCAACCCGCAGGCGACCGCCGAGCCGGTGGGGCAGGCGCTGGCGATCTTCACCGGGCCCGATGCCTACATCACGCCGTCCTGGTATCCGGCCAAGCGCGAGCACGGCCGCGTCGTTCCCACCTGGAACTATGTCGCCATTCACGCCTACGGCATGTTGGAGGTCTTCGACGACGCGGAGCGGCTGCACGCGCTCGTCTCCCGCCTCACCGACCGGCACGAGGCGCCGCGCGCCGCCCAGGGGGAGGTGCCCTGGGCCGTGGACGACGCGCCGGCGCCGTTCGTGCAGGGCCAGCTCAAGGGCATCCGCGGCTTCGCGTTGCCGATCGCGCGGCTGCAGGGCAAGTGGAAGATGAGCCAGAACCGCGCCGAGGCCGACCGGGCGGGCGTCGTCGCGGGCCTCGCCGAGCAGGGCAGGGAGGACGTGGCGGCGCTGGTCGCCGCCCCGCCCGTCAGCAGTCGATGACCACCTCGCCCAGTCCCTCGAACCGAACCACCACGCGCTGACCGGCGGCGGCGGGGGCAAGGCCAGTGCAGCTTCCCGTCGTCACCACTTGGCCCGCCTGGATCGCCAGCCCGGTGGAGGGCAGGAACCCCACCAGCCAGATCAGCGGCGCCAGCGGGTCGCCCGCCGGGTTGCCGCCGGTCTTGTCGGCGATCACCGCCTCGCCGATGGTCAGCCGCACATGCAGGTTGGCGATATCCAGCCCCCGCCACCCCGGCGCGTCCGCGCCCGCTACGAAACCGCCGTTCGAGAAATTGTCGGCCACCCGCGCCAGGTGCGAGGGCTTGGCGGCCTCGGCGTAGCGGCTGCTCACCAGTTCGATCGCGGGGAAGGCGATCACCGACTCCAGCACCGTCTCCCGGCTCGCGCCGCCCGGGATGTCGCGCGTCGCGCGGAACGCGATCTCGCCCTCGATGCCGATGGTCTCGCCCGGCTTCAGGCCGAGCCGCGCGGGGCTGGTCTTGAAGCCGGAGGCCGGCATGATCGCGCCGAACCCGCCCTGGCCTGGCGGCACCGCCGCCTTGTAGCCGCCGATCCGCACGCCGCGCAGCGCCAGCACCGCCTGCTGCACCGCCCAGGCCTCGGCATCGTCGCGCGGCTCGCAATCGGCGGGCAGCCCGGCCAGCGCCTCGCCGCTCCGGTGCGCGCCCGCCAGCAGCGCCGCCGCCCGGCCAATCCTGTCCTGATCCATGCCATCCTCCATCACGGGCCGCGATGCTCCCGCCCGCCGCGCCGCGCCGCAAGCCTCTCCCCGCAAAGCAAGCGGAAACCGGGCGGAAACCGGCGCGGCGCTATCCGGGGGCGCCGCGCCGCCGGGCCGCATGCTGGACGCGCGCGCGGGCTTCGTGATCTAACGCCAGCCGCCGCTGGAACGGCGCCCGGCGCCGCCTGCCGCCCGCCGCGAATGGGATGCGCCGATGTCGTCTCCGAGCCCCCGCAAGACCCTGGTGTTCTGCACCGCCTACGCGCAGTCGCGGGAGCTGTGGGACCGCCGCTACCGCGTCTGGCTGGACGCCATCCTGCGTTCGCAGCTCCGGCACGATCAGATCCTCATCGTCGATGACGGCTCGCCCGTGCTGCCGGACTGGCCGGACCTTGCCATCACTGGCGAAACGATGCCGATGCGGCCGGAAGCACCGGTCGCGCTGTTCCATTTCCGCGACAATCTCGGCCGCCCGCGCGATACCTACTTCCCCGGCTGGCTGCGCTCCTTCTTCTTCGCCGCCGCCTACGCGCGCCTGTTCGGCTTCGACAAGATCGTCCACATCGAATCCGACGCCTTCCTGATCACGCCGCGCGTGCAGGCCTATTTCAACTCCGTCACCGAAGGCTGGGTCGCGCTGTGGTGCCCGCGCTACAAGATGCCGGAAAGCGGGCTGCAGATCATCGCCGGCAACGCCATCGAACGCTGCGCCGCCTTCGGCCGCCGTTCGTTCGATACGCCCGATGCCGACGTGATCGAGAAGATGCTGCCCTTCACGCATGTCGAAACCGGTTTCAACGGAGACCGTTACGGCGAGTACCAGGATCACATCCCGCGCGACGCCGACTACGTGATGCAGATCAAGGCGACGCGCTACGCCGATCCCGACTATCTCTGGTGGCTGCCGCAGCTTTCCCCACTGGCGCAGCCGCGGCCTGAGCCGCCGGCCCCGCCGCAGGCGCCGCCGCCCGCGCCCGCCGCCGCGCCCGCGTCGCCGCCCGCCGCCGGCTACGCGCATCCGGCGGTGAAGGCGCATCCCGGCGTGGACTACAAGCGCCTGCTCGCCGCAATGAACCAGGTCCTCGCCCCGCGCGCCTATTTCGAGATCGGCACCAACGAAGGCTCGTCGCTGGCGCAGATGACCTGCGATGCGGTCTGCGTCGATCCGCATTTCCACCTCTCGGGCAATCCGGCGCGCGGACGCCGCCGCACGCTGCTGTTCCAGTGCTCGTCGGACGACTTCTTCCACGAGAACCGGCTGCGCGCCTTCTTCCCCGGCGGCGTGGACATCGCCTTCCTCGACGGGCTGCACCGGTTCGAGGTGCTGCTGCGGGACTTCATCAACACCGAGCGCGAATGCAATCCGCGCTCGGTGATCCTGCTGCACGACTGCCTGCCCATCAACGCGCGCATGGCCGAGCGCGTGCAGCGCGAGGACCCGGCGGAGAGCCCCGCGACGCGCAACTTCTGGACCGGCGACGTCTGGCGCCTCGCGCCGATCCTGAAGGCGTACCGCCCGGATCTGACGATCCGCTACCTCGATTGCCCGCCCACCGGCCTCGTCGCCATCACCGGGCTCGATCCGCGCTCGGACGTGCTCGCGCACAACTACGCCCGCATCGTCGAGGAATACGCGGCACTCGATCTCGCCGCCTACGGGTTCGACACGCTGTTCGGCCTGTTCCCGATGCTGGACAGCGCCCCCCTCGTCGCCGATCCCGCCGCTCTCACGGCGGAGTTCGCGCTGCGGTGACGCGCCGGGCCCAGACGGCGCG
Organism: Pseudomonadota bacterium; assembly: GCA_018240635.1. Taxonomy (GTDB): domain Bacteria; phylum Pseudomonadota; class Alphaproteobacteria; order Acetobacterales; family Acetobacteraceae; genus JAFEFJ01. The sequence goes on from JAFEFJ010000004.1 coordinate 42,101, forward strand.
CGGGTCATCGCGCAGGCGGGCATGAGCGGCGAGGCGGCGCCGCTGCTGAAGCTGGTCGAGTTCGTGCGCGACGAGCCGGACGCGGCCCGCTTCCACGCCATCGCGCCCGCTAACGCCGCTGTGCCGCCGCCGCCGCGCTTCTTCTTCGGCACTTTCCCCGCCGATGTCGCCGCGCATTACTTCCGCCATATCGGCCTCGGTCCCGCGGGCACCTTCACCGTCCGCAACGTCCGCTTCCAGGCGGCCTATGTCATCGCGCATGGCGGCCGCCCGCTGATCTGCTCGGAACTCAACATCCATCCGCCGCACGTCACGGGAGCGATGGCGCAGGTCGCGGGGCGCGAACGCATCGTGCGCCGCTTCGACGGCACCTTCGCCTTCATCCAGGGGCCGGGCCACCACATCTTCGGCCACTGGCTGGCGGACTTCCTGCCCAAGCTGCACGTGCTCGCCGCCAGCGGCCACGACCCAGGGGCGCTCCTCTACCTGATGCCCAGGACCACTCCGCCTTGGGCGCTCGAATTCCTGCGCCTGCTCGGCATCCGCGCCGACCAGCTCGTGTTCTTCGATCCCTTCGCCGAGGTGATCGAGGCGGATTGCGTGCTGCTGCCCACCTTCCTGCACAACGGCGTGCGCTTCGCCGCCCCCTTCGCCGGCGCGGTCGCGCACATCAAGGCGGCGGTGCAGGCGCGGCGCGATCCCGCCGCGGCCTGGACCGGCGGCTCGCGCCTCTACATCTCCCGCGGCAAGGCGGGCGGGCTGCGCGGCCTGCGGAACCGCGACGCGCTCGAAGCCGTTGCCGCCGAGCACGGCTTCGCCGTCTGCTACCCGGAGCAGATGCCGCTCGATGCGCAGATCGCGATGTTCGCGCAGGCCACCGCCATCGTCGGCGAATACGGATCGGCGCATCACATGAGCATCTTCTCCCCGCCCGGCACGCTGGTCTGCGGCCTGCGCGGCTCGGTCTATCACCCGGGCTTCATCCAGAGCGGCATCGGCCACGCGCTCGGCCAGCCCACCGGCTACGTCTTCGGCGCGACCGATCCGGCCGATGCGGGCGGCGCCTTCACCGTGCCCGAACAGGCGCTGCGCGACTGCCTGGAGATCGTCGGCCGCCACGCGGCGCTGCTGTGAGGACGCGCATGACCCCCCGCGGCCTCCTCGCCCTGCTCTGCGGCGCCATGCTGGGCGGCGCCGCCGCCGCGAAGGCCGCCCCAGCGGAGATCTGGCTCACCGGCACCTACCGCCCGTTCGAGGAGAACGGGCCGCCCGGCAAGATGACCGACTTCATGGAGCTGTTCCGCCCCGACGCTCCCTGGCAGACGGCGGCGAAGCACACCAAGGTGTTTTCCACCTCCACCGACGTGCTGATCGGCGCGCCCGAGGATCAGCTTCGCGCCATGTTCGCGGGCCTGAAGGCGCGCGGCATCGCCTTCGCCGCCGAGGCCGCCATCCTGCCCGACACGCGCAACTGCGGCTGGGGCGTGAAGGGCGCCGAGGGCTACACCAAGCCCGGCGTGATGAAGGCGATGGCCGAGCGAATCAAGCGCCTCGGCGGCACGTTGGACTACATCGCGATGGACGAGCCGCTGTGGTTCGGCCACCACGACAGCCGTCCCGGCATGTGCCGCACGCCCATCGAGGAGATGGCGCGCGACGTCGCCGCGCAGGTCGCGGCGATGCGGCAGGTGTTCCCCGCGATGCGCGTGGGCGACATCGAGCCCATCGGCAACCCGGAGCCGAAGGACTGGCTCGCACAGATCGCGCAATGGTCGGATGCCTATCGCCGCGCCACGGGCGAGAAGCTCGCCTTCATCCGCGCCGACGTGAACTGGTCCGGCCCCTGGCGGCCTGCGCTCGCCGGCTTCGTCCGCCAGCTCCGCCAGGAAGGCATCGGCTACGGCATCATCTACAACGGCGGCGCCGGCAGCCGCACCGCGCAGCAATGGGCGCGCCAGGCGGAGGAGGAATTCGCGGGCCTTGAGACCGATCCGGCGATGGTGCCGGACCACGCGATGTTCCAGTCCTGGACGCCCTGGCCGAAGCGCAACCTGCCGGAGACCGAGTCCGGCACGCTGACCAACCTGATCGTCCGCTACCTCGCCGCCGAATCGCGCCTGACGCTCGCGCGCGAGGGCAATAGCCTCGCCGGGCGGCTGACGGATGCCGCCGGCAAGCCGATCGCCGGCGCGCGCATCGCGGTGCAGGCCATCGGCAACGGCCGCGCCCGCCTCGGCGTCACCGAAACCGTCACCGGCCAGGTGCCCGCCGCCGCCGCCTCGGCGCTGTTCGCGCTTCGGATCAACATGGAATGCCGCTGCGACGGCCCGGCCGACGTGGCGTTCGGCCGTCTCACCTATGCCGAGCCCGGCCGCCCGCCCGTGGCGATGACGCTCGCTTCCCGCAAGTCGGAAAGCGTGGGCGGGCTCGACCGCTACGTCGCCGCGCCCGGCCAGCAGGTGCTCATCAACACCGCCTCATTCCCGGTCACGCCGGGCGCGAACTTCACCCTCACGGTGCCGATGCAGGCCTCCGCCGCCTCGGCAGACAGCGGCGTGGTGGGCGTCGTGTTCCTCGACAAATCCGGCAACGGCATCCAGCGCCGCGTCGTGCCCTTCGCCGCCGGCCGCGCCGCGGCGGGCGATGCTGTCACCGGCGCCGACGGCCGCTTCGCCGCCCGCCCGCCCGCCGACCTGCTGCGGGATTCCCCGGGCTGGCAGGCCGAGTTCGCCGGCAGCCCCGCCTACCGCCTCGCGATCGCCCGCGCGCAGTAGCCCCGCCGCCGCGTCCGGCCATCGCGTGCCGCGCAGCGGCCAGGCAATCCAGCGCAGGGCGGTTGCCCACACTGAATCGTTACGCCACCAGGAGGCAGCCCGCGGTGACGAACACCGGTGGCTGATGTGGTAAGGGAGGCCGACGTCACCGAAGGAGCCGAGTATGAGCGCTAGCACCAATTGGGCCTATACTCCCGGCCAACCGCCGCAGCCGCAGTCGGTGCCGGATCTGACGGGCGAGTTCTACACGACCGTTCTGCGGCGGCTACACACGGAGCTGCGGCCAAGCTCCTACCTGGAAATCGGAACCCAGTTCGGCGATTCCCTGGCGTTCGTCGCCTGCCCGTCCATCGCCATAGACCCCGGGTTCCACATGAAGACGAACGTCATCGGGACCAAGAGCATCTGCGCATTCTACCAGATGCAGAGCGACGATTATTTCGCGCGACATGATCCGAAGGCCGTGCTCGGCGGCCCCATCGAGATGGCCTTCCTGGACGGGATGCATCGCTGCGAATTTCTGCTGCGCGATTTCATAAACGTCGAGCGGCACGCTAAGTGGAACTCGGTCGTCATCCTGCATGACTGCATCCCGGTCGAAACGACGATCGCCGAGCGCGCTCGGGGGGGAACGCCGGTGGAAGAAAGCCGCAAGGGCTGGTGGCTCGGCGACGTATGGCGCACGTTGCTGGCGCTGATGCGGCGCCGTCCGGACCTTCGGATCGTGGTACTCGACGCGCCTCCGTCGGGGCTTGTCTGCATCACCAATCTCGACCCGGATTCCACCGTGCTCGCCGACAACTACGCCGATGCCGTGGATGAGATGCTCGGCTGGTCGCTGTACGAGATCGGCCTGTCCAAGTTCCACGCAATGGTGGGCCTGCAGTCCACCGCGAATTTCGACACCAACGAGAAGATCACCCGCCGGTTCTGGCTGTAGGCTGCCGTCCGCCCGCGGGCTGAGGGGGATGCGTCAACCGCTTTCCTCGCCACCCTGTTTCGTGTTCCAACTGACGCGCAAACGATGGGGAACACCATGCCGCGCACGCTGCTTGCCGCCGCCCTCCTCGCGCTTGGACTTGCCGCCCCGCCTGCCCGCGCGGCGGAGCCGGTCCATGTCGCCCTCGTCGCCGTGCTCAGCGGGCCGCAGGCCACACTGGGGCGGCAGATCAAGGACGGGTTCCAGCTCGGCCTCGACACGCTCGGCGGCAAGCTCGGCGGCGCGCCGGTGGAGCTGACGGTCATCGACGACGAGATGAAGCCCGACAACGCAGTGAACAAGCTGCGCGGCGCGCTGGAAAGCCAAAAGACGCCGATCGTCGTCGGCCCCGTGTTCAGCAACATCCTGGCCGCGATCCTGAAGCCCGCGATCGAGGGCGGCGCCATCCTGATCAGCCCGAACGCCGGACCATCGACGCTCGCGGGGAAGGGGTGCAGCCCGTATTTCTTCTCCACCAGCTACCAGAACGATCAGGTGCACGCCGTGCTCGGCAAGGTCGCGCAGGACCGCGGCTACAAGCGCGTGGTGCTGCTCGCGCCCAACTACCAGGCCGGGCGCGACGCGATGGCCGGGTTCAAGCGGTTCTACAAGGGCGAGGTCGCGGACGAGCTGTACGTTCCGCTGACGCAGATGGATTTCCAGTCCGAGCTTGCCCGCATCGCCGCCGACAAGCCCGACGCGGTGTTCGCCTTCATGCCCGGCGGCCTCGGCATCAATCTGGTGAAGCAGTACCGGCAGGCGGGGCTTGCCAACATCCCGTTCCTGTCGGCCTTCACCGTCGATGAGAGCGTGCTGCCCGCCGAGGGCGACGCCGCGCTCGGCTTCTACTCGGGCGCCAACTGGGCGCCGGACATGAACAACCCGGCGAGCAAGGCCTTCGTCGCGGCGTTCGAGAAAGCCTACGGGTACGTGCCCGGCACCTATGCCGCGCAGGCGTTCGACACCGCGCTGCTGCTGAACGCGGCGCTGACCAAGACGGGCGGCGATGCGTCCGACCGCGAGAAGCTGCGGGCCGCGCTGGAGACCGCGAAGTTCGACAGCGTGCGCGGCGATTTCCGTTTCGGCGTCAACCACTATCCGATCCAGAACTTCTATCTCGCGCAGGTCGCCAAGCGGCCCGACGGCAAGTACCAGACCGAGATCCGCGAACTGGTGTTCAAGGACGAGGTCGATCCTTATGCCGCCGAGTGCAGGATGAAGTGACGAGGGCAGGCGCGCGGAGGGCGGCGCGCCCGGTCCCATGAACGCCACCCTCCTTGTCGTGCAGGCGCTGAACGGCGTGCAGCTCGGGCTGCTGCTGTTCCTGATCGCGGCGGGGCTGACGCTGGTGTTCGGAGTGATGGACTTCATCAACCTCGCGCACGGCGTGCAGTACATGCTGGGCGCCTATCTCGCCGTGACCTTCGCCGCGCTCACCGGATCGTTCTGGCTCGGCGTGCCGCTTGCCGTGCTGGCGGCGGGCGCGGTCGGGCTCGCGCTGGAGCTCGCGGTCTTCCGCCACCTGATCGTGCGCGACCATCTGGTGCAGGTGCTCGGCACCTTCGGCGTGATTCTGTTCCTGAACGAGGCGGTGCGCACGCTGTGGGGCACCGCGCCGCTTTCCCTTGCGATGCCCGATCTGCTGTCGGGCTCGGTGCCGCTGATGCCGGGGATGCGCTATCCGGTCTATCGCCTCGCGCTGATCGCGGTCGCGCTTG
>JAFEFJ010000500.1 GCA_018240635.1 Pseudomonadota bacterium
TGAGGCGCGAGTTCCTTCGCCCAGGATTTGGTGAAGCCGAGGATCGCCGCCTTCGCCGCGCAGTAGGTCGATCCGAAGTGATGCCCGACCATCCCCCAGATCGAGGAGATGTTCACGATCGCGCCGCTGCCGATGGACTTCATGCCCGGCAGCACGGCGCGCGTGGTGAAGAACGTGCCTTTCACATGCACGTTGAACATCCTGTCGTACATCGCCTCGTCGATCTCTTCGGTGACGGCACGGTCGGCGCCGATGCCGGCGTTGTTCACCAGGATCGAGATCGGCCCAAGTTCGGACTGCACCTTCGCGACCAGCGCTTCCATCGCAGCGGGGTCGGCGACGTCCGTCACCGCCTCCATCACGCGCCCGCCGTGCTGGCGCACGATGCCCGCGGATTCGGCGACGCGGTCGGGAAAGATGTCGTGCACCACCACGTCGGCGCCGTGCTGCGCCAGGATCACCGCATGGGCGCGGCCCATGCCGCGGCCGGAGCCCGTCACAAGGGCCACGCGGCCCTTCAGCATCGTGCGGTCCATTTTCCCCCCTTGTTGCTTCAGGCCATCAGCCCGCCGCCGTTCGCGATCACGCATTCGCCGACCACGTAGCGGTTGGCTTCGGATGCGAGAAACAGGATCAGTTCCGCCATGTCTTCCGGTTCCGCGGCGCGGCGCACCGGAATGGTGGGAATGCGCTTGGCGAGCCAGTCCTGCGATTTCGCCGTCTCCGTCGCCATCGCGCCCGGCGCGACCGCGTTCACGAGAACCTGATGCGGTCCCAGTTCCTCGGCGAAGGTGCGCGTCAGGCTGACCAGCGCCGCCTTCGCCGCGGCGTAGACCGGCAGCGTCGGTTTCGGACGATACGCATCGGTGGAGGAGACGTTGACGATGCGCCCGTAGCGGCGCGCGATCATCATGTCCATGAAGGCGCGCGAGGCGATGAAGGCGCTCAGGAGGTTGACGCGAAGCGTCCAGTCCCAGTTCGCCATGGTGACTTCGCGGATCGATTCGTACCGCCAGCCGCCGGCGTTGTTGACCAGAATGTCGAGCCGGTCGTCCGCCGCGGCGATGCGGTCGCGGAGCGCGAGCACCGCCTCCTCATCGGCCATGTCGCATTGGTGCCCCGTCGCCTGCAGCCCCTGCGCGCGGAGCTGCGCGGCCACGCTTTCCACGCCGGGCCCGTTCAGATCGGCGAGATGAACGATGGCGCCGCGCTGCGCCAGCATGGTCGAGACCGAGCGCCCCAGCCCTTGCGCCGCCCCGGTCACCAGTCCGACACGCCCCGCGAATTCAGTGCCCATGCCGAGCCCCCGATTGGCGACCCTTCAACCGCAGGAGTGGCGCGGCCGGACCGCTTGGCGTTTCCTCGTTCTTGTGACCGATAATACACCCGGTT
>JAFEFJ010000501.1 GCA_018240635.1 Pseudomonadota bacterium
TGACGATGCCGACCACCTTCATGCCGCGCAGGATCGGAACCCGCTTCACCGCGTGACGCATCATCACTTCCGCGAGTTCCGGCAGCGTCGCGTCCTCGGTCGCGGTGATGACGTGCGGCACCATGATGTCGGCGGCGCTGCGTCCGTCCCGCGTCACGTACTCCATGAACTCGCGCGACAGGCTCTCGCCGCGCGCCACCGCGTCCGCCGCGCCCTGCGCCGCCGGCAGCCCGTGGCGCGCGAAATGCCCGCCCAGCCGCGCGATCCGCAGCCCCGCGATCCCCGCCTCCAGCCCGGCCGACACCGGCGCGGGCGCCCGCCGCGCCTGCGCCGGATCGGCCGCATCCTGCCCCAGCAGCACGTCGTAGGCGGCCGCGAGGTCGGCGACGTTGCGCGCGAACGGCCCGATATGATCGAGGCTCGGGACGAACATCACCCCGCCCGCGCGCGACAGGTTCCCGTAGGTCGGCTTGATGCCGAAGATGCCGTTCAGGCTGGACGGCACGCGGATCGAGCCGTTTGTGTCGGTGCCGAGGCTCACCGGCACCAGCCCCGCCGCGACCGACGCGCCCGATCCGCCGGACGAGCCGCCCGCGATCCGCGCCGTGTCGTGCGGATTGCGGCAGGGGCCGTAATGGTGGTTCTCGGTGGTGAAGCCGTAGGCGTACTCGTCCATGTTGAGCGCGCCGACGCGCACCGCGCCGGCGCGGCGCATCTGGGCGACGCAGAATGCGTCCGCCGCGGCGGGCGCGCGGCGCTTCTCGATGATGCTGCCGGCGAGGGTCACCACGCCTTCGATGTCGAACAGGTTCTTCGCCGCGAACGGCACGCCCGCGAGCGGCCCGGGATCGCGGCCCGCCGCGATGTCGGCATCCACCGAACCGGCGTCCGCCAGCGCGCGCGCCTCGGTGATCTCGGTGAAGGCGTTCACCTCCGGGTCGCGCGCGCGGATGCGCGCGATGGCGGCGCGGGCGATCTCGGTCGCGCTGATCTCGCGCGCACGCACGTGCGCCGCGAGCGCCGTCGCGGCTTCCAGGTGCAGCGCGCTCACGGCGTGAACAGCGGCGCGGGTTCGGCGTCCTGCGGCACCGGGTGCGCCAGCGCGGGCGCGGCGACGCGCACCACGAGCGCCAGCGCCTCGGCCACAGCCTTGGCGCGTTCGGGCGAGAAGCGAAATCCCATGGCCGGCGCCACGGCATCCACATAGGCGGCGGGGTCGAAGCGTTCTGTGTCGATCATGCCCGGAATGTTAGCAAACGCGGTGCCACTATCCATTCGCCCTCTTTTCCGTCATGGCCCGCGCAGGCGGGCCATGACGGAAAAGAGGGGAGGCCAGGGGGGGACTTCACCCGGCCAGGTCGCGCACGAACCTGTCGCGCCAGG
>JAFEFJ010000502.1 GCA_018240635.1 Pseudomonadota bacterium
GCTTTTCCGCACCGGCTTGCTCTGGGCGCTCTTGGTGGTGTGGTCCATCACGACCCAGAGCCGTTTGGCCCCGGCTGCCAGGTCCATCGCGCCGCCGATGCCGCCGCCCTTCTGGCCCTTCAGCTTCCAGTTGGCGAAATCGCCGGTCATGGACACCTGGTAGGCGCCCATCACGGTGGCGTCGATCCGCCCGCCGCGGATCACGCCGAAGCTGTCGGCGTGATGCACCACGGCTGCGCCCGGCCGCAGCGTGACGTTCTGCCCGCCAGCGTTGACCAGGTTCAGGTCCTCCTCCCCCGGCGCGGCGACGGGGCCGTAGCCGATCACGCCGTTCTCGGAATGATAGGTGATGTCGCGCCCGCCGATATCGGTGTTGGAACACATCGTCGGGATGCCGACGCCCAGGTTCACGATCCAGCCGTCCTGAAACTCGCGCGCCACGCGGTCGGCCATCTGCTGGCGGGTCCAGCCTTTCGTTTCGCTCATCGCCGCCGCTCCTGCCGCTTCGTGGGCCAGATGCCGTCGGGCTCGGGCGGCACCACCACCATGCGCTGCACGTAGATGCCGGCGAGATGCACGTCGTCGGGGTCGATCGCGCCCGCGTCCTGCACCTTCTCCTCGACTTCCGCGATCGTGCAGCGCGCCGCCGTGGCCATCACGGGATTGAAGTTGCGCTGCGAGCGGTGGAAGCGCAGGTTGCCCGCCGCGTCGGCGCGGCGCGCGCGCACGAAGGCGTAATCGAGCGGCAGCGCGTATTCCAGCAGGTATTCGCGCCCGCCGATCACGCGGGTCTCGCGCCCCTCGGCAAGCTCGGTTCCCACGGCGGTCGGCGTGTAGAAGGCGGGAATGCCCGCGCCCGCCGCGCGCAGCCGTTCCGCGAGCGTGCCCTGCGGCACCAGCTCCGCCTCGATCTCGCCCGCTTCGTAATAGCGCGTGAAGGGCAGCGTTTCGGTCGGGCGCGTCGGCGCGGTGAAGGCGCAGATCACCTTCGCGACCTGCCCGTTCTCCACCAGCATGCCGATATCGGGCATGCGCGGAAGCTGCGAGCTGCCGGTGGTGTTGGCGACCAGCGTGAGGCGTTTCGCGCCGTGCTCCTTCAGCGCCATGATGAGGTTGAACGGCACGCCCGGCATGGCGAAGCCGCCGAAGCCGATGGTGCTGCCATCGGGAATGTCGGCGACCGCGTCGCTGAAACTCGCCTTGATCTTGCCTGCCGCCATCGTGCCCGCCTTCCGTCCCTGCACGATCAGGAAGGCGCCCTGCCGGCCTGTCAAGCCAGGGCGCTTCGACAGGCGGCGGCTTCGGTCTAGGATGCGGCGATGCAAACCGATGCCCCCGCGCTGTCCTTCCCCATCGCCGAGCCGCCCGCGCC
>JAFEFJ010000503.1 GCA_018240635.1 Pseudomonadota bacterium
ATGGCGACGCGGGCGCGCAGCCGGTAGCGCGACAGGCGCTGGGCGAGCATCGCCATCTGCGCCGCCTCGCAGTCCAGCAGCAGCCTCTCCCCGTCCGAGAGGATGAAGAAGTCGGCCAGCCACTTGCCCTGCGGCGTCAGCAGCGCGGCCCATACCGCGCGGCCGGGCGCGGCCTGGGCGACGTCGTTCGACACGAGCCCCTGCAGGAAGCTCACCCGGTCCTCGCCGGAGACGGCGAGAACCCCGCGATCGGGCAGCACGGCAAGTTGATCCATGCCCGTCACTTGGGCGCGGGACTAGCCCGGCGCAACGGATGCTATTACGTCAACGGCATGTCCTGCGCTTTCGCCGCCCTCGCCGTCGCGTGCCGCTCTCCGTCGCGCAGGTAATCGCCGGTGCCCAGGCGGGTGGGGCGGAGCTGTTCTACGAACGGCTGTGCATCGCGCTGCACCGGGCGGGCGACCGGGTGCTGCCGGTGATCCGGCGCAACGCCGCGCGCGCCGGGCGGCTGCGGGCGGCGGGCTTGGAGCCGGTGCAACTCGCATTCGCCAACCCGGTGGACTTCACCACGCGGCGCGGCATCGCCGCCGCGCTGCGCGGCCTCGATCCCCGCGACATGGAGACCAACATCGCGGCGATCCTGGATGCGCTCGCCGCCAAGCATATCCCGGTGCTGCTCACCGGCATGTACGCGCCGCCCAATTTCGGCAAGGACTACCAGCGCGCCTTCCGCGCCGCCTTCGACCGCCTGGGCGCGCGACCGGACGTGATCTACGACCCGTTCTTCCTCGAAGGCGTGGCGGAGGTGCCCGGCCTCGTGCAGGCCGACGGGCTGCATCCCAACGCCGAGGGCGTGAAGCAGGAGGTGCAGCGCATCCTTCCGCTGGTGGACAAGCTGCTGGCCAAGGCGGGCGGGTAGGGCTGGGCGGATGCGGCTCTTCGTCGCCCTGGACCTGCCCTGGACGCTGCGCGAGAGGCTCGCCGCCCTCGCGGGCTCGGGCATTCCCGGCGCGCGCTGGGTGCCGCCCGAGAACTATCACCTGACGCTGCGCTTCATCGGCGAGGCGACGCCGCACCGCGCCGAGGACATCGACCACGCGCTCGCCGGCCTGCGCGGGCGCGGCTTCTCGCTCGTATTCACCGGCCTCGGCGTATTCGACCGCGGTGGCCCCAAGGGCAGAAGCAGCACCTCGCTCTGGGTCGGCGTCGAGCGCAATCCGCAGCTCGATCACCTGCAAGGAAAGATCGAGACCGCGCTCCAGCGCGCCGGGCTGGAGCCCGAGCGGCGGCGCTTCGCCCCGCATGTGACGCTCGCGCGCCTCGATATGGCGCCCGAGGCGAAGGTCGCCGCCTTCGTGCAGGCGCACAACC
>JAFEFJ010000504.1 GCA_018240635.1 Pseudomonadota bacterium
CCCACCTCACCTTCCCACGGCTTCGCCGCGGGCCCCTGCCTCTCCCCCCGCACGCGGGCGGAGAGGGGAAGCAGGCCGGCTTCACCCTGATCGAGATGCTGGTCGTGCTGGCGGTGATCGCCTTGGCGCTGACCGTGGTGCCGGCGCTGCTGGGGAGCCTGCCGGGGGCGCGGCTGCGGGCGGCGGCGGACGAGGTGGCGGGGGCGCTGCGGGTCGCGCGCAGCGATGCGCTGGCGAGCGGACGCAGCGTGGAGGTGCGGTTCGATCCGGCGGCGCGCAGCTACGCGGTGGTTCCGGGCGGGACGACGCGGGTGCTGCCGCCGGCGGTGCGGACGATGAGCGTGACCACGAGTGCCGCCTTCCAGCGCAGGAACGAGGCGACGTTCCGCTTCTTCGCCGACGGCACCGCGACCGGCGGCTCGGTCGTGCTGCGCGACGCGGCGCGCGCCACGGGCGTGACGGTGGACTGGCTGACCGGGCGGGTGCGCCGTGTCGATTAGGGGCACGAAGGCATCCGGCTTCACGCTGATCGAGGTCCTGGTGGCGCTGGCGGTGCTGGCGATCACGGCGGGGTTCGCGTACCGGGCGATCTCGGGCGCGGTGGTGCTGAGCGAGCGCGGCGGGCGGGAGCAGACGGCGCTGGTGATCGCGCAGGGGCTGATGGACCGCGTCGGCCACGACCTGCCGCTGCGCGAGGGCGAGGATGGCGGACGCACGCCGGACGGGTTCCGCTGGCAGGTGCGCCAATCCCCCTATGTCGGCTCCGCCGCGCCCGCCGTGCTGCCCTATGCGCGGGGGCTGGTGGTGGACGTGACCGTGAGCTGGACCGACCAGCGGCGCACGCGGCAGCTTCGCCTCACCACGCTGCGCATCGCGGCGGGGGGGAGCGCGTGAGCGTCCGCGCGTTTCTGCCGATGGCGCTATCGAACCGACGGCGACCGGACGCCCTGGTCCCCTCTCCGCCCCTGGGGGCGGAGAGGCAGGGTGAGGTGGAGGATTCCAGCGGCGCTGGGCGATACGGCCCTGCACGCAGCGGTGTGGCCGCGGCGCGACCCACCTCATCCTCCCATCGCTTCGCGATGGACCCCTCCCTCTCCCCCCGCAAAGACGGGCGGAGAGGGAATTCGGCGGCCGGGTTCACGCTGCTGGAAGTGCTGGTGGCGGTAACGCTGCTCGGGCTTCTGTCGGTCGGTTTGTTCGACATGGTACGAGTCGGCGTGCTTGGCTGGCGGCATGTGGACGAGCGCGGCGCGGAGGCGGAGGACGCGGCGGCGGTGCAGGACGTCCTGCGCCGCATGATCGCCACCGCGCGTCCCGCCGTCGCGACGGGCGGTGGCGGCACCGGGCTCGCGTTCCGGG
>JAFEFJ010000505.1 GCA_018240635.1 Pseudomonadota bacterium
GGTGGTGGCGCCCGAGATCCCCAACAACTGGGCGAGCCTGGAGCCGTTCCGGATGAAAATACCGGAGGGCTGCATCCTGAACGCGCCGCGCCCCTATCCGGTCTCGGTGCGCCACGTGATCGGCCACCTGCTGCCCGACCTGATGATGGGCTGCCTGCACCAGGCGGTGCCGGACCGCGTCGCGGCCGAGGGATCGTCGGCGCTGTGGAACCCGCCGCTGCGCGGCGGCTCGGCCGTCTCGGGGCAGGCGCGCGGCAACAAGCCGGTGCTGGCGGATTTCGAGATCATCACCTTCAACTCGGGCGGCACGGGCGCGCGGCCGGGGCTGGACGGGCTCGATGCGACGGCATTCCCGTCGGGCGTGCGGACGATGCCGGTGGAGGCGACGGAGAACGTCGCCCCCATCGTGATCTGGCGGAAGGAGCTGCGCGAGGGCTCGGGCGGCGCGGGCAAGACGCGCGGCGGCATGGGGCAGATCATGGAAATCGCGGGGAAGGGCGACCTGGAGTTCGCGGTGAACGCGACCTTCGACCGCGTGGCGAACGCGCCGAAGGGCAGGGACGGGGGGCTGGCGGGCGCGCCGGGCGTGGTGGCGCTGAAATCGGGCGCGAAGCTGCGCACCAAGGGCTTCCAGATCATCCCGGACGGCGACCGGCTGATCCTGCAGCTCGCGGGCGGCGGGGGGATGGGCGATCCGAAGCAGCGCGATCCCGCGCTGGTCGCGCGCGACGTGCGCGATGGGCTGGTGTCGGCGGAGGAGGCGCGGGAGGTTTATGGGGTGACGGGGTAGACTGCCGAGCCGGATCGCGCGCTGGCGCACCCGCCTTACGCCAAAGGGCACGACGATGCAGACGTTCGATACTGCTGAGCACCTGATCGAACAGGCCAATCCAGCGATCTACGTTCTGGAAACGGAAACCGGAATGGGCGACCGGCGGATGCTGCTCGCGTTGCACAACATCGTGCGGCGCTGCACCCCGGCCTATGCCTATGCCGAGATCGGCTCCTACATGGGCGGCAGCCTGGTGCCGCATCTGATGGACCGGCGCTGCGGGCTGGTGGTGTCGATCGACCGCCGGCCCGACGTGCAGCCCGACGAGCGCGGCGTGTCGTTCGACTACACGCGTTCCCCCACCGCCGCGATGCTGGACCGGCTGCACGAGAATCTTCCGCTGTCAGCGATGCTGAAGCTGCAGACGCACGATTGCGACGCGGCCGACCTGCCGGAGGACGCGGGCGCGACGCCGTTCGACCTGATGTTCATCGACGGCGAGCACACCAACCGCGCCGCCTTCTCGGACTTCCTGAGCTTGTGGCGCTTCGCCAAGCCGGACTGCATCGTGGTCTTCCA
>JAFEFJ010000506.1 GCA_018240635.1 Pseudomonadota bacterium
CCGGGATGGTAGTGCGCGGGCGCGTCGGCGGTGACCGACAGCGCCTCCATCGGCACGCCCGCGGCGGCGAGGGCGGCGAACAGGTCGGCCTTCGCGTCCAGCGCATCGACGGCGCGGGCGGGCGCGATCCAGCTTCGCGGGGTTTCGGCGCAGCGCAGCCCGGCGGCGCAGAGCCACTGCCCCGCCTCGGCCGCTTCGTCGAAGGCCGGGCCGATCTCGAACAGCGCCGCATCGGCGTAGCCGCGCGCGGCGTTGCGGGCGGCGGCGAGGGCGAGCGTGGCGAGCGGCGTCGGGCGCAACTGATCGAGGTCGGCGGCGATGGGGTTCGTGAGCCGCAGCCCTTCCGGCACCGCGCCGAACAAGGCCGCCGAGGCGGCGGGCATGAAGCTGAACGTCACGCACTCAGCGAGGCCCTGCGTGGCCAGCGTGCGGCGGGCCAGCGCCGCGCGGGTCTGCGGCGCGGTGAGCGTGGCCTGCGGCACGGGCGCGGCGCGCGGCAGCGAGACGGGCGGCACGGCATCGAGGCCGCGCAGGCGCAGCACTTCCTCGATCAGGTCGCACTCGGCTTCGATTTCGGCGCAGCCTTCGGCGGCCGCGGCGGCGCGGGCGGGATCGAGGCCGGGGGCCTGATCGAGCGCGATGGGGGCGGCGATGTCGTTGCGCCAGGACGGCACCGAGAAGGTGACGCCGCGGGCATCGCGCTTGCCCATGGTGAAGCCGAGGCGGCGCAGCGCATCCACCGCCTCATACGGCGGCACGTCCGAGCCGCCGTATTCGGCAAGCCGCGCATAGCGCAGCGTGGCCTCGCGCTGCCAGGCGGGCTCGGCACCTGCTTGCACGACTTCGCCCGCCTCGCCGCCGCAGAGATCGAGGATCATGCGCGTCGCCGCCTCCGTCGCGGCGGGGAGCAGCGCGGGATCGATGCCACGCTCGAAACGCTGGCGCGCGTCGGAGACGATCTGATGGCGGCGTCCCGTGAGCGCGACCGCGATGGGATCGAACAGCGCGCATTCCACGAAGACCGAGGTGGTGGCCTCGTCGCAGCCCGTCGCTTCGCCGCCGACGACGCCGGCGAGCGACTGCACGCCCGCCGCGTCCGCGATCACGCAGTCCTGCGGCGTGACCGTCACGTCCTTGCCGTGCAGGCCGCGGAAGGTTTCGCCCGCGCCGGGGCGCAGCACGAGCGTGTCGCCCGCGATCTTGTCCACGTCGAACACGTGCAGCGGACGGCCGAGGTCGAAGGTGAAGAAGTTGGTGATGTCCACCAGCGTGTTGATCGGCCGCAGCCCGATGGCGGTGAGCCGCGCGGCGAGCCAGGCGGGGCTCGGACCGTTCCGGACGTT
>JAFEFJ010000507.1 GCA_018240635.1 Pseudomonadota bacterium
CCTCGGGGATGCCCGGGCCGTTGTCGCGCACGGACACGACCAGCGGCAGATCGAGCCGTTCGGCGGAGCCGGGCACGGCAAGCCGCACGCCGTGACGATAGGCGGTCGAGAGAACGATTTCGCCGTTCGCGATGCCGGGCGCGGTCACCGCCTCGGCGGCGTTCTTCACCAGGTTGAGGATCACCTGCACCAGCTGATCCCGGTGGCCAAGCACCGGCGGCAGCGACGGGTCGTAGACCTCGCTGAAGCGCACATGCGCGGCGAAGCCGGTCTGCGCCAGCCGGCGCACATGCTCCAGCACCCGATGGATGTTCACCGCGCTGCGCACGATCGGCTTCTCGCCGAAGATTTCCATCCGGTCCACGAGGTCGCGGATGCGGTCCGCCTCGTCGCGGATCAGCACCGTCAGCTCGCGGTCCTGGTCGGACACGCTGGTTTCCAGCAACTGCGCGGCGCCGCGGATGCCGGACAGCGGGTTCTTCACCTCGTGCGCCAGCACCGCCGCCATCCCGCTCACGCTGCGGGCGGCGCTGCGGAACGCCAGCTGCCGGTCGAGCGCGCGCGCCGCCGAGGCATCCTGCAGCACCAGCAGCACCGCGCCCGGCTCCTCCGGCAGCGCCGAGCCCTGCACCGTGATGCCGGTCTTGCGGATGCGCGGGCTGTCCAGCGTCAGGTCGTGATCAGAAACCGTCACCTCCCCTTCGCGGACCTGCTCGATCAGCAGGAACAAGGGGTTGTCGGTTGGAACCAGGTCGGAAAGCCTGATCTGCGCCAGTTGCGAGAGCGAGATGCCCAGAAACTGCTCGGCGGCATGATTGGCGAAGCGGAAGCGGTTCTGCGCGTCGATCAGCAGCACGGGGACCGGCAGCGCGCTCAGCATCTGCGCGGGATCGGGCTGGCGCGGGCGGTCGGCGACGCGTCCGACCACCTTCAGCACGCGGCGGGTAACGGTGTTCGTCATGCAGCCTCGGGCAAAGCCTCTGCGGACGGAGGAACCGCCTCGACCCGCCGCGCCACGCCGCGCGCGATTAACGGGTCGTAGAATGCGTCGATGAGCGCCAGCACCTCATCCACCTCGGACAGCCGGGTCACGGTCGCCCGGAATTCCGCCGATCCGGGCAGGCCGCGCGAGTACCAGGCCAGATGCTTGCGCGCGAGCCGCAGCCCCGGCGCGCTGCCGAAATGGGCCAGGATCGCCGTGTAATGCTCCAGCATTATGGCTTTCTGTTCGGCGAGCGACGGCTCCGGGATCGCCGCCTCGCCGCGCAGGAAGGCGGCGACCTGCGCCGGGAACCAGGGCCGGCCGTAGCAGCCCCGCCCGATCATCACCCCGTCGGC
>JAFEFJ010000508.1 GCA_018240635.1 Pseudomonadota bacterium
GAGTGCAGCGGCGCAGACGCCCGCCGGACGCAAGCGCGCCCAGATCATCAACGGCGCGATCATCGTCGCCATCCTGATCGTCCTGCCGCTGATCGCCGGCGTCTATATCGGCCAGGTGATGATGCTGGTCGGCCTGTACATCCTGATGGGCATGGGGCTGAACCTGGAAGTCGGCCTCGCTGGCCTGCTCGATCTCGGCTTCGTCGCCTTCTTCGCGGTCGGCGCCTATGTCACTGCGCTGCTGACCGGCGACAACCACCACGCGCTTGCCGCCATGTCGTTCTGGACCGCGATGCCGATCGCCGTGCTTTGCTCCATCGTCGTCGGCGTTCTGTTCGGCATCCCCGTGCTGGGCGTGCGCGGCGACTATCTCGCGGTCGCCACGCTGGGCCTGGGCGAAATCGTCCGCGTCATCGTGCTGTCGGACTTCGCCGCCCCGCTGCTGGGCGGCGCGCAGGGCCTGTTGCAGGTGCCGCGCCCGGTGTTCTTCGGCATCCCCCTGTCGGGTCCGGTGCAGCTGTTCTATCTGACCCTGGTCTGCTCGATGGTCGCCGCCTATTGCGCGTGGCGGCTGGAGAACTCGCGCCTCGGCCGCGCCTGGATGGCGCTGCGCGACGACGAGGACGTGGCACAGGCGCTTGGCGTCAACCTCGTCCGCGTGAAGCTGATGGCCTACGGCATGGGAGCGGCGTTCGCGGGCCTCGCCGGCTCGATCTTCTCCACGATGCTGGGCTCGGTCTATCCGTCCAGCTTCCAACTGCTGATTTCGATCAATGTGCTGGCGCTGATCATCGTCGGCGGCATGGGCAGCCTGCCCGGCGTCGTCGTCGGCGCGGCGGCGCTTGTTGGCCTGCCTGAGCTGCTGCGCGAATTCGGCGAGTACCGATACCTGTTCTACGGAGCGGCGCTCATCCTGATGATGCGCATCCGGCCGGAAGGGCTGTGGCCTTCGGCGACGCGGCGGCGCGAGCTGCACTCCGACGACGATCTTCTGGCATCGCCGGCGGAGTGACGGACATGGCGCGCAAAATCGTCCTGACCACCAGCAAGCTCGGCAAGCGCTTCGGCGGCCTGGCCGCGGTGTCCGACCTCGATCTGGAGATCGAGGAGAACAGCATCCACTCCATCATTGGCCCGAACGGCGCGGGCAAGACCACCGCCTTCAACCTGATCACGCAGAACCTGCAGGCCACTTCGGGCGAGGTCCTGTTCAACGGCGAATTGCTGAACGGCTACACGCCCGACCGCGTCGCGCAGGCGGGCATCAGCCGCACCTACCAGAACATCCGCCTGTTCCGGAACATCACCGCCATCG
>JAFEFJ010000509.1 GCA_018240635.1 Pseudomonadota bacterium
CGCGCGAGCGGCGTGGACAGGCCCTCGCCGCGCACGAAGCGCGCCGCCGCGTCCTCGATCCCTGCCGCGATCGCACGGTTGCCCGCGCCAGCGCCCGCCAGCGCCATCGCGCGCGGCGCCGCGACGCCCCCCGCCAGCAGCAGCCCGAGCGTGCGGCAGAAGCGGCCGATATCGTACCGCGTGACAAGACCGCCGATCACCGGCAGCGCGAGCAGCGCGCGGTCGCGCCTCGCCGCGATGGCCGGGCGCTTCATCGCCGCCCGCCACGGCGCAGCCGGGCGCGTTTCCGGACACTTACCTGAGCATGGTGCGCGCGGGCGAGGCGAGCGGCGCGTTGCACGACATCCTCGCACACGTCGCGAACTTCCTGCTGCGCACCGAGGCGTTGCGCCAGCGCGTGGTTTCGGCCTCGATCTATCCGGCGATCCTGCTGGTGGCGGCGACGCTGTCGGTGGGGCTGGTGCTGACGGTGGTGCTGCCGCAGTTCGAGCCGATGTTCCGCGAGGCGGGATCGACGCTGCCGGCGAGCACGCAGTTCGTGGTCGGGCTGGGCGCGGCGTTGCAGCAATACTGGTGGCTGCTGCTGCTGGGCATCATCGGCGCGGCGGCGGGGTGGCGGACGGCGATGAAGCAGCCCGCCGTGGCGGCGAAGCGCGACCGCGCGCTGCTCGCGCTGCCGGTGATCGGCGGTCTTGTCACGCGATACGATATCGGCCGGTTCTGCCGCACGCTGGGGCTGCTGCTGGCGGGCGGCGTCGCGGCGCCGCGCGCGATGGCGCTGGCGGGCGCGGGCGCCTCCAACCGCGCGATCGCCGCCGGGATCGAGGACGCCGCGGCGCGCTTCGTGCGCGGCGAGGGATTGTCCGCGCCGCTCGCCCGCAGCGGGCGGTTCCCCGACCTGGCGTTGCAGTTGATACGGCTGGGCGAGGAGACCGGGCGGCTGGAGGAGATGCTGTCCGAGATCGCCGACATCTACGACGAGGAGGTGAAGACCGCGCTCGACCGGCTGCTGGCGATCCTGGTGCCGGCGATCACGGTGGGCATGGGCTTGATCGTCGGGTTCATCGTGGCGTCGGTGATGACGGCGCTGATCAGCATCAACGATCTGGCGATCTAGGGTGGCGGGGCCGCTTCCGTGCTTGTCCGACGGAGCTTCCCCTCTCCGCCCCTGGGGGCGGAGAGGATGGGAGAGGTGGGGGATTTGCGGCACCGCCGGCATGGGCGTCGGCACCCACCTCACCTTCCCACGGCTTCGCCGCGGGCCCCTTCCTCTCCCCCCGCAGGCGGGCGGCGAGGGGAAGCAGGCGGGCTTCA
>JAFEFJ010000050.1 GCA_018240635.1 Pseudomonadota bacterium
TGAAAGCCACCATGGCGGGCGCAGGCGACCGCTCGGTTGCCCCGTTCTTCGCAGGCGGCGAGAACGCCCCGTATCTGATGAAGGTTGGCCAGATGCCGGAGTTGGCCGCGACCGGCAGCGCGCTGGAAGCCGCCGTCACGCCTGCCGCGGTCCGTCCCGCTGCGTCCGTACAGGCGGAAGCGGTCCCGTCCGTCACCGCAAGTCCCGTCCGGGCGTCGCCAGCCGCCACGGCGCCCGCGCTGGTCGTGCCAACGGGAACGGCCGTGGCCACCCAGCCGGAGACGCAACGTCCGGCAAGCGTGCCGGGTCGGACCGCGGCGTCCCGGATCGACGATCCCGGGAAATCGCCGGTAATGCCTGGAAAAACGAGCCCCTTGCAGGTTTCGGACCCGAAGAAGTCGAAAGGCGTTCTGGGCGAAATGGCCGTTCCGTTCTCGCTCTATTCGGGATGGGACTGGAACGTCATCGGCGGCGGCGAGGAAACCGCCTCCTCGCGCCCCAGCCTTGCGCGGAAGACCCGCTATTCGCCCGAGCCCAGCGCCGGCATCGATGCGATCGTGGAGAACGTCAAAACCGATCGCCTGGTGAATGTCGAGCAGAAGGCTGTCGGCGCGTCGCGTTTCGACAAGGCGACCGCCACCACGGTCAACCTGGAGAAGAACCTTACGCGCGCCATCGACGTTCTGCAGGCCCGGATCGACTCGGGCGCCGTGCACCCCGAGGAAGTCGCCCGTCTGCAACGCACCGTCGATCGGCTGCGCGCAACGTTCGAAGCCGCCATGCGGCGCGGCACGCTGCCCGAAGGCGTGGTGTTCGAGCTGACCAATATCGGCGGCCAGGGCCGCAACATCGGCAAGGACTACATCGCGCAGCTCGCCAAGCGCTACGGCAACGATCCCGACTTCATCGACCATCTGCTGGACCGCACCTTCGTGCGCGACCCGCAGCTTGCGCGGGAGATGGGCCGCGATCCGTCGGGCGTGCGCGGCACCGACAGCGATCCCGACATCGTCCCGGCACGCGAGCTGCTGACCAAAGACGCGCAGGACGAGCTGGATCGGCTGCGGGCTCGCAAATCGCCGGAGGAATGGAAGGCGCAGAAGCAGGCCGGGCAGGCGCGGCGCAAGGCCGAATCCGACGCGCGGAAGCAGGCCGAGCGCGAGGCGAAGGCCGCGCAACGCAAGGCCGGGCAGGAAGCGAAGGCGGTCCGGCAGAAGGCCGAGCGGGAACAACGGGCGGCGGAACGCCAGAGGGAGCGTGACGCCAAGGCGGCACGGAAACAGGCCGAGAAGGAAGCCAGGGACGCCCAGCGGCGCCAGAAGCGCGAAACCAAGCAACGCGACGGTCAAAACACCGGCGCGCCGCGTCCGCCCCGGACCAGGAAGAAGCCCGCGAAACCATGAGGTGGACGCAGCCGAATGACTGACCGCGCGCCATCGGGCAAGACCCGAACCGATCCCGAGGCGCGGCGGGCGCCCACGCGGCAGGGCGCCGCGCATTCGTCGCCCGCGGCGCCGCCCGGTGCCTCGGTCCTGCAGAGCTTGCAGCAGGCCGCCGGAAACGCCGCCATCGGGTCGCTGCTCGCAAGCGGCGGGGGCCGCCCCCTGCCGCCCGCGCTGCGCCGGGACATGGAACGGCGCTTCGGCCACGACTTCCACGCGGTGCGAATCCACGATGGGCCGCGCGGCGCGGAAGCCGCCGATGCGGTCGCGGCGAAGGCGATGACGCATGGCCGCCACATCGTCTTCGCGCAGGGCCGGTTTGCGCCCGACACCACCGACGGCAAGCGCCTTCTCGCGCACGAACTCGCGCATGTCGTGCAGCAGGGCCGCGGCGGCGATGCGCGGCCGACGCTGGACGGCAACGGCCCGTTGGAGGCATCAGCATCGCAGGCCGCCGACAGTGCCGTTTCGGGCTCGGGCCCCGTGGCCGTCACGGGCGGCAGCGCGGCGGGTCCGGCCGCCGAGCCCGAGGAGAAATCCTGGTGGCAGCGCCAGCAGGAAAGGCTCTCGACAGCCGCGACCGTCGCGAAGGAGGCGTACGACGATCCGGGTGCCGCGCTCGCCAAGGTCGAGGCGAAGGGGAGCGCGGTCTACAACGAATACGCCGAAAAGGCGCGCGAGACGGTGGCCGACGCCAAGGAGGCGTGGGACAACTCCGACGTCAAGAAGTTCGCCGTCGAGCAGGTCGAGCAAAAAACCCTCGACGAGCAGCTGGCCGAGATGGCCGAAAAGAACCTGCCGGCGGAGAGCGACGATTCGCCCTCCGCGCAGCTCCAGCGAAGTGCTGTGCAGCTCATGAAGGCGAGCGCCAAGCTGAACGCCGAACCGAAACGCGCCGCACTGCGCGCGATGCTCGACGGCCATCCGATCCAGGCAGTGCAGGACTGGCAGAACGCCACGGATGCCGGGCTGAAGGACATGAAGACCGCGACTTTCACCGCGATCGACAAATGGGAGGACGGCAAGTTCGACACACCCGTACAGAATTTCATCGATCCGGCCGAACACCCCACGCTCGCGACGGTGGAGCATGGCCTCAACACGGCCGGTCAGGAGTTCAACAAGCGGCAGCGTCAAGTCACCGGCGGCGCCTCGAAGGCGCTGTATTCGATGGTCGAGGGCCTCGGCAACATCGTGGTGCACCCGGTGAATACCGCCGAGGGACTGGGCAAGATCGCCGAGATGGGCAGCCCGCTGCCGAGCCGCGACACCCTGGCGCAAGGCGCGAACTTCGCACGCGACCTGTTCGATCCGTCGGTTTCGACCGGCGACGCGTTCAAGCGGCTGTATCAGGCCGAGCAGGACAAGCAGGCGGCGCGCAGCAAGACCACGGTCGAGCTGCTGAAAGGCATCGGGCACAACTACGTGGAAGCAGCAGGCGGCGAGTTCGTGCCGCCGGAGGCGGAGCAGACGCTCGAGCAGAAGGAACGCTTCGCCGGCAAGAAGCCGGGCGAGATCGACTGGGGGGACTGGAGCAAGCGCGAGCGCATCGGCGAGATCCCCGGCCTGCTGTTGGTGGATGTCGGCAGCTTCTTCATCGGCGGCGGCGAGGCGAATGCCGTCACCAAGACCGCTCGCGTTGCCTCCGCCACGGGCAGGGTCGGCGAGTTGGGCGAGACCGCGAACGTGCTCGGCAAGCTGGGCGAGGGCAGTGGCACAGTCGGCAAGTTCGTCGAAGGCGCCAGCGATATTGGCAAGATGGTCGAAGGTACCGGCGATATCGGCAAGGTGGTGGACGGTGGGGGCGACGTCGGTAAGACGGTAGAGGGCGCGGGCGATGTCGGCAGGACCGCCGAGGGCACCGGCGACGTCGGCAAGGCCGCCGATGCCAAGTCGGTGGGGCCGGATATGCCCGCCGCACAACCCGCGGCCGTCGACAAGCCGCTGGACGCACCGCGTGACATCAAGAGCGCCAAGGGTCCGCGCTACGATCCGCGCGTCAAGAAGGCGCTCGACGAGGCGCCGAAGGGCGCGGAGGCCAAGCCGCTGCAAAAGGGCGCCGAGCCGCCGCCCGACAACCTCTACGACATCAACAGCAAGAAGAAGATCCCCGCCGACGACCGACTGCCGCCCGACGAGGCGCGCGCCGAAGCGGTGCCCGAGGAACTGCCCGAGCAGGTGGCCGAGCCGATCAAGGAGGCAGCAGGTGCCGAAGGCCAGGCGCCCGTCCGGGAGGCTCCGAGGGCTTCGACATCCAACCCCTTCGAGCCGCCCCGCGGCAAGCCGCCCCCTGGCAAACCGACGCTGGTGCAGCCGCAGGGGACGCCCGGCCCAGGTGCCGCGTCGCGTGGCGGACCCGGTCGGGGCACCGGCGCGCCGCCGCCGGGCAAGCCGCCGCCGGTTCCGGAGAAACCTCCCGCTGTCGTGCCGGAGACGGGGGCGCAGTTCGAGGCGCGCGAGTTGGCGGAGGGCCGAGCCGCGCGAGAGGCGGCCGGGAGCGAGGCGTACTTCGCCTATGAGGGCGGCAATTCGGGCAGCATCCGTGGCTTCCTCAAACAGGTGGAACAGCACTTCCGCGACTTGCGCAAAGGCGGCTCGTCAGCGAAGGCACCGGCCGTGGACCGCTCCATTCTCAGCCAGACGCGCGAGCAATTCATTCGCGACAATCCGGCTCTCTCGGGGCCGTGGCAGCAGGAGGTCGGCGGGCTGCACCAGCAACTCGCGGACGTGTTCCGCGAGTACAGCGCCGCCAAGGGCGATCCGGTCCTCAGGCGCCAATTGCTCAACCGCCAGCGCGCGCTGGAAAAGCAGATCGAGGGAATGGACAAGTGGGCGCAGGGCCAAATCGGCAGCCTGCGTCCCGACCTTGTAGAGATCCATCCGCAGGCGTCCACGATAGATATCACGGACATAACGCAACGGCCGTTCGACCCATCGCACAACTTCAAGACCGAGCTCTATCAGGAGATCTTCAAATCGCTCTACGGCTGGAACGACGTGCGGGGCCTCGAATACGGTGGGCCGATGCGCCAGAGACCATTGTGACTGGGATTGTGTCGGCGCAGCGCTGAAGGGGCGGCCCGGGAGGTTAGCCCGTCGGCACCGGTCCCGCGCTGATCCCATGCTTCTTCAGCAGCTTCCCGAATGCCCGCCGCTCCTTGCCGGCGATGCGCGCGGCGTGGGTCACGTTGCCGCCGGCGGATGCCAGGGTGCTTGCCAGATACACCCGCTCGAACGCGGCCATCGCGGCGTTCTTCGCCTCGCGGAACCGCGCGGCGCGCGGCGGGTCGGCTTGCGGCGGCGGGAACAATCGGCCGGGCAGGTCGTCCCACCTCCGATCGACCACATCGTCGTCGGGCAGGTCGGGCGGCGGAATATGGATGTTGGCGCCGTCGGCCAGCATGTAGCCGCGGGTTATCACGTTCTCCAGCTCACGCACGTTGCCCGGCCAGGCATGGCGCGGCAGCCAGGCGCGGGTCGGCGGATCGAGCCGGCGCGCCTCGCCGAAGCGGGCGGCCAGCGTCGCCAGGATGTGGTCGGCCAGCAGCAGCACATCGCCGCCCCGCGCGCGCAGCGGCGGCAGGCGCATGTGCAGCAGGCGGATGCGGTACATCAGGTCCAGCCGGAACGCGCCCGTGCAGGTCAGCGCCGGCAGATCGGCGTTCGTCGCGGTGATCAGCCGGACATCGGCGGTGTGCGTAGCGCTCCCGCCCAACTGCCGGTACTGCCGGTCCTGCAGGAAGCGCAGCAGAGTCACCTGCGCCTTGGGCGACAGCGCGTCCACCTCGTCCAGGAACAGCGTGCCGCCCTGCGCCAGCGTCACCAGCCCCGGCTGATCGCGCCGCGCATCGGTGTAGGCGCCGCCCTTGTGGCCGAACAGCTCGTTCTCGATCAGCGAGTCCGGGATCGCGCCGCAGTTCACCGGAATGAACGGCCCGGCGTGGCGGTCCCCGCCATAGTGGATGGCGCGCGCGGCCAGTTCCTTGCCGGTCCCGGTCTCGCCCTCGATCAGCACGGGGGCGTCCCAGCGGCCAATCTTCTCGATCAGCCGCACGCTCGCGAGGAACGCCTCGGACTGGCCGATCATGCCCTTCGGCATCGGTCTCCTCCCGATCCCGGCGTCTTTCGCGGATGCGGCGCGCCGGTATCTCGCTCCGAGTTGCGCAACGATAACATGGGCACAACGGTATGCTGCTCACAGGGGCTTGAGCGGCCTGTGCGGCGGGCCGGCACCACCGCTCCGGGGCCCCGCCTCTCGCCGCCGGGGCGGTCCTGCGCTATCAACGCCGGCTTCCGTCCCCCGCCATCAGCCACCGGACCCGATCCATGCCCGCATACCGCTCCCGCACCACCACGCACGGCCGCAACATGGCGGGCGCCCGCAGCCTGTGGCGCGCCACCGGCATGACGGACGGCGATTTCGGCAAGCCGATCATCGCCATCGCCAATTCCTTCACCCAGTTCGTCCCCGGCCACGTCCACCTGAAGGACCTGGGCCAGCTCGTCGCGGCCGAGGTCCATGCGGCCGGCGGCGTGGCGAAGGAGTTCAACACCATCGCCGTCGATGACGGCATCGCCATGGGCCATGACGGCATGCTCTACAGCCTGCCCTCGCGCGAGCTGATCGCCGACAGCGTGGAATACATGGTCAACGCGCACTGCGCCGATGCGCTGGTCTGCATCAGCAACTGCGACAAGATCACGCCGGGGATGCTGATGGCCGCGATGCGGCTGAACATCCCCACCGTGTTCGTCTCCGGCGGGCCGATGGAAGCCGGCAAGGTGATCGCGCCCGGCCAGACCAAGGCGAAGGCCGTCGACCTCATCACCGCCATGGTCGTCGCCGCCGATCCCACTGCGTCGGACGAGGAGACGCTCGCGGTCGAGCGGTCCGCCTGCCCCACCTGCGGCTCCTGCTCGGGCATGTTCACCGCCAACTCGATGAACTGCCTGACCGAGGCGCTCGGGCTCGCGCTTCCGGGCAACGGCACGCTGGTCGCGACGCACGCCGACCGCCGCCGCCTGTTCGTGGAATCCGGCTGGCTGATCGTCGATCTCGCGCGCCGCTACTACGAGCAGGACGACGCCAGCGTGCTGCCGCGCAACATCGCAAGCGTCACCGCCTTCGAGAACGCGATGTCGCTCGACATCGCGATGGGCGGCTCCACCAACACGGTGCTGCACCTGCTGGCGGCCGCGCAGGAAGGCGAGGTGGCGTTCAGCATGGCCGACATCGACAGGCTTTCCCGCCGCGTGCCCAACCTGTGCAAGGTCGCGCCCTCGGTGCCCGACGTGCATGTGGAGGATGTGCACCGCGCGGGCGGCATCATGGGCATCATGGGCGAACTGGATCGCGCGGGGCTGATCCGCCGCGACGTGCCCACCGTGCATTGCGCGACGCTGGGCGAGGCGCTGGACCGCTGGGACGTGCGCGCGCCGGGCGCGGGCGAAACCGCGGCCACGCTGTTCCGCGCCGCCCCCGGCGGCGTGCGGACCACGCAGGCGTTCAGCCAGTCCGCGCGTTTCGACGAACTCGATCTGGACCGCGCCAGGGGCGTGGTGCGCGACGTCGATCACGCCTTCAGCAAGGACGGCGGGCTCGCGGTGCTCTACGGCAACATCGCGGCCGACGGCGCCATCATCAAGACCGCGGGCGTGCCCGCCGGAATGCTGCGCTTCGCGGGCCCCGCGCGCATCTTCGAAAGCCAGGAAGCCGCCGTCAGCGGCATCCTCGGCGACAAGGTGAAACCGGGCGACGTGGTGCTGATCCGCTACGAAGGCCCGAAGGGCGGACCGGGGATGCAGGAGATGCTATATCCCACCAGCTACCTGAAATCGAAGAAGCTCGCCGAGCATTGCGCGCTGATCACCGACGGGCGGTTCAGCGGCGGCTCCTCGGGCCTGTCGGTCGGCCACATCTCGCCGGAAGCGGCGGAAGGCGGCGCGATCGGGCTGATCGAGGACGGCGACATCATCGAGATCGACATCCCTGCCCGCACGCTGAACGCGCGCCTGACGGAGGAGCAATTCGCCGCCCGCCGCGCGGCGATGGAAGCGCGTGGCGCCGCGGCGTGGCAGCCTGACCGCAAGCGCACCGTCTCGGCGGCGTTGCAGGCGTACGCCGCGCTCACCACCAGCGCCGCACGCGGCGCAGTGCGCGACGTGTCGCAGGTGCAGCGCCGCCGCTGAGTGCGCGGCGGATCAGAAGGTGAAGGTCGCCATCAGCAACGGTCCACCGAGCGACAGGTTCTTCACGGTCCGGCTGCTGCCCTGGTCGAACGCCAGATAGCGATAGGTCAGCGACACGCCGGCCCATCCCGTCTGATAGCCGACGCCGCCCGCGATCTGCCATGTCGGCTGCGATCCGCCGCCGCCGACATCGGCATAGAACGGCAGGTAGAAGCCCTGATCGCCGATCTTGATTCGTGCGCGGACGCCCGCGATGCCGTTCCAGACGTTCTCGATTGCTCCCACATAGCCGGTACCGCCGAAGGAGGGGCCGTTGCCGCGCGGCCCGGTGATCGACACCGCCAGGCTGTAGTTGGTCCGCGCGTTGATCTGCGCGCCGCGCAGCCCGACCAGCACATCGACATTGCCCCAGTCGCCGTTCAGCACGGTATAGCCGCCGGCAAGCGTCCAGATCGTCGCCTTCAGCGTCGTGCCGAGACCGGTCTGCACGTCGCGGCTGATCGGCAGCGCCGGCTGGCCGAGGAAATCGACGGACTTGATATGGCTCGCGCCGCCGGTCGCGCTGAAATTCGTGTAGACGAAGTCCGTCAGCAGCGAGAACGCGCCGTAACGCACGTCCGCCGCGCCCATCGCCGCGAAGTTCAGGTGCGAGAGATAGTCGCCCGGCCCGGCGGAAACGTCGGTCGGCACGCGCCCATCCAGCCCTGGCGGCAGCTTGTAGTTCAGCGTCGCGTTGGCGGTCGGCAGCCACAGATAGGGCGCGACGTTGAACACGAACCCGGACCCGTTCGCGGCCTGGATTTGGCTTTCCGCGACGGGCGCGCTGTAGGGTGTCTGTGCCCGCGCCGGGGAACACGTCAGCCCCGCAAACGCCACGGCGCCGCACAGCGTCGCAATCGCCTTCATGTCGTTGCCACTCCTTGCCGCAGGGCCATCAACGGTCCCGCTTCTTGGCCAGCTCTTCCATCATCGCCTTGATCGCCTCGGGCGTCATGCTCGACTCGCCAATGTCGAACGTGATCTTGCCCAGCGTGCCGGTGAAGGGGAAAGGCACCTGATAGTCGGAATCGTCCACGGACGTCCCCGTATCGACGCCGACGTCGAAGGTCTCGTCCCAGGCCCAAATGAGCGGCTGGGTATGGGGCAGTGACCGTTGCGCCACCGGCTTTCCGTTCACCGACAGCGTGCCCGTGCCGCCGCGCCCCAGCGCCATTCCCTGTGGATCCATCTTCCAGTCAAAGACGATGCTGTGCTTGCCGGGCGGCAGCGCATCGGCGGCCTGCCATTTCGGCCGCTCGATATCGAGCAGATTCATCGTGAAGGTCGGCTTGCCGTCCTTGAGATACAGGCCATAGCCCGAGAAGCGGCCGCCCTGGGTCACCAGCACGCCGTTCGCGCCGCCTTGCGGCACTTCGATCTCGGCGGTGATGCGATAGGAGCAATTGAGGATCGAGGGCGCGACGCCGAACTGGTTCGACGCGTTCTGCGAGGTGTAGACGAATTGCTTGCGGCCCGCGGCCGGGCCGGGGCGTTCGACGGTCAAGATCGCGACTTGCGAGGCGTTCAGCGGCAGCACGTTGTTGCGCACGGCCTCAATCATCCAGAGTTCCTGCATCTGGCGCAGTCGCTCCGGCTCCTGCGCAGATAGATCGTTGGTCTGAGTCGGATCCTCCTTGAGGTTGTAGAGTTCCCATTTGAAACCGTTCAGCACGTCCACGGGCGGGTGCCCCGCCACACCCTCCCACGGAAACACCGCGGGGTAGGTGTTGGCCATCCAGCCGTCGTGGTAGATTGCGCGGTTGCCGAGGATCTCGAAATACTGGGTCTTTCGCGTCGAAGGCGCGTCGGTGTTTGCCTTGTCCCAGGTATAGACCATGCTGGTCCCGTCCCACGGGACCTGGGCGAGGCCGTTTACCATCGTCGGCTGCGGGATGCCGATGGCCTCGAAGATCGTCGGTATCACATCGATCACGTGATGGAACTGGTGGCGGATTCCGCCCGCGTCCATGATCCGCTTGGGCCAGCTCACCACCGTCCCGGTTCGGGTGCCGCCCAGATGCGAAGCGATCTGCTTCGTCCACTTGTAGGGCGTGTCCATCGCAAAGGCCCACGGCACCGCGAAGTGCGGATAGGTCTTGTCGGTGCCCCATGCCGGAATCCAAGGCAGCATCTGCTCGACCGTGAAGGCGACACCGTTGAAATAAGCGACTTCGTTCGGCGTGCCGTTCATCGAGCCTTCGGCGCTCATGCCGTTGTCGCCGCAGACCCAGATGATCAGCGTGTTGTCGAACAGGCCTAGCGTCTCCAGCCTCTCGATGATGCGGCCGATCTCGTGGTCGGTATAGGCCATGTAGGCCGCCCAGACGTTGATCTGGCGAAGGTAGAGTTTCTTCTGATCGGCGTTCAGCGTCTCCCACTTCGGCAGGAAGTCCGGCCAAGGCGGCAGCTTGGCGTTGGCGGGCACGACGCCGATCTTCTTCTGGTTCTCGAAGATGCGCTCGGCGGCCGCGTTCCAGCCATCATCGAACAGGCGCATGTCCTCGATTTTCTTGATCCATTCCGGCGTCGGATGGTG
Source organism: Pseudomonadota bacterium (assembly GCA_018240635.1). GTDB lineage: Bacteria > Pseudomonadota > Alphaproteobacteria > Acetobacterales > Acetobacteraceae > JAFEFJ01. Next base: position 10,207 of record JAFEFJ010000050.1, read on the forward strand.
CGGCGCGTGCGTCGCGCCCGGCGCGTAGTGAATGAACCAGGGACGCTTGGGGTCGGTCGCCGTCTGCGTATCGATGTATTCGATGCAATCGTCGGCCATGGCGGAGATCAGGTTCCAGCCCGGCTTGCCGATATAGGGATGGATCGGGGTGGTGTTGCGGAACAGGTTTCCCGGCTGCCACTGGCTCGTATCGCCGCCGACGAAGCCGTAGAAATAATCGTAACCTTGACCGATCGGCCATTGCCGGAACGGTCCCTGCGGGCTTGCCTCCCAGACCGGAACGTTGTGGTTCTTGCCGAACCAGGCAGTCGAATAGCCGTTTTCCTTGAGGGCCTGTGCGCCGTGCGCGGCCTCCGACGGGATGATCGAGTTGTAGCCGGGATAGCCGCTCGCCCCCTCGGCCACCATGCCGAACCCGACCCGGTGATGGTTCCGCCCGGTAAGCAGAGCAGCCCTGGTCGGCGAGCAGAGCGCGGTATTGTGCATCTGGGTGTAGCGCAGGCCGGACTTTGCGAGCTTTTCCAGAGCCGGCGTCGGGACGATGCCGCCGAACGCGGAGTTCGAGCCGAAGCCCGCATCGTCAATGAGAATCAGCAGGACGTTCGGGGCGCCCGGGGGCGGCATGATGGTCGGCGGCCAGCCCGGTGTGCTGTTGATCAGGTTGGGTTGGATGAAGCCGCTGAACGGCGGCGTCGGCGTCGGCAGCACCGTGCTGTCGGGAAATTCCACGGCGGCGGGCGAGCCCGGCGGGGCAGCCTGCGCCTGCGCGCGGCGCCACATGAAGGGCCCCGCGAAGGCCGACACCAGCGCCGCTTTCGCGGTGGACGAAAATAACTGCCTGCGATTCATCGGGTCAACCTTCCTCGGCGGCTTCGGGATTTGGTTCGCGGATCACGCACCGGAATCCGATGTGACACGTCCCCGTGTCGATCATCTGCGGATGACGCGCCGCAGGGCGGTAGCGGCGGCAGTAGTTCGGCGCGCACAGATACGATCCGCCCTTGATCACCTTGCGCGGGATGCGGATGGCGGGCTGCGCGCGGTCGTAGCTCATCGCCTGCGGAGCCCCGCGCGGATCGCGCGGCACGCAGCACGGCGCCTCGGCCTCCGGCGGATGACGGTCGGCATACCAGTCCGCCGTCCACTCCCAGACATTCCCCGCCATGTCGAACAGGCCGTAGCCGTTAGGCGGAAACGCGCCCACCGGCGCGCGCCCCGCGAACCCGTCCAGCGCCAGGTCCTGGTACGGAAACGACCCCTGCCAGGTATTGGCCATGTGGATGCCGTCCGGCGCGAACTCGTCGCCCCAGCAATAGGCCGCGCCGTCCAGCCCGCCGCGCGCGGCGAATTCCCATTCCGCTTCCGTCGGCAGCGCCTTGTCGGCCCAGGCCGCATAGGCCTCGGCATCTTCGTAGGCGATATGCACCACGGGCTCGCACTCCCGCCCCGCAATCCCGCTGCCGGGGCCCTCGGGCGCGCGCCAGCACGCGCCGGGCAGATAGGCCCAGCGGCTGGCGATATCGCTGGCATCGACCGGACCGTGCGGCGGGACGAACACGCTGCTGCCCGGCACCAGCAGCGCCGGATCGGCGCCCGGATAGGCCGCGGCGTCGGGCGCGCGTTCGGCCACCGTCAGGTAGCCGGTCTCGGCCGCAAAGGCCGCGAACTCGGCATTCGTCACGGCGCACTCGTCCATCCAGAAGCCGCTGACCGAAACGGTGTGCACCGGCGCTTCCTCGGGATAGGTACCCTCGGCGCCCATCCGGAACGTGCCGCCGGGAATCCAGCGCATCGCCCCGCCCAGCATCGCCTCCCGCGCGCGTTCCTCAGCCATCGTCGGTGTGGTTCCGCCGCCCCGCGAACCATAGAGGGGGAGGCGATGAACTGTCTTGACATTATCGGGCAGCGCCGCCCCTGATCCGCCGGATGACCGTTGCGAACCATGATCGTCCGGCGGCGGTCCCGCCGGGGAGCGCCAGGCTGGCGCCGGTCGCCTCGCTTCCGGCCCTGCTGGCGGAACTCGGCGCCGATCCGGCCGCTGCGCTGGCGCGGCTCGGCCTGCCGGCAGATGCGTTCGCCGGTCCCGACGCGACCATGTCATACCGCGACTTCTGCCGCCTGCTCGCGGTGGCCGTGGAGGCCACCGGCTGCGCCCATTTCGGCCTCTTGCTCGGCCAGCGGGTGCGGCCGGCCGCGTTGGGCTCGGTCGCCGCCCTCGCGCAGAACGCCCCCTCCGTCTTGGACGCGCTGCGCAGCTTCGAGGCCTACCTGCACCTGTTCGACCGCGCCTCCACCCTCTCGGTCGCGACCGAGGACGAGACGGCCACGGTCGCCTACGCGATCATGGAGCCGGGCGTCGTCGCGGCCGATCAGATGTACGATCTCTGCGTCGGCGTGGTGTTCAACGTGCTGAGCGAGCTATGCGGTCCCGGCTGGCGCCCGAGTGCCGTGCTGTTGCCGCATCGCCGGCCGGCCGATCTCCGCCCCTATACCCGCTTCTTCGGCGCCGCCCTGGTGTTCGACGCCGAGCAGGCCGCCGTCGCCTTCCCTGCGCACTGGATGGCGCAGCCCATCGCCGCCGCCGACGCCGCGCTGCGCACCGGCTGGCAGCATTGCGTCGCGGCCATCGACGCAGCGGCGGACAAGCCGTTGCAGGAGCGGGTGCGCCGCCTGCTGCGTTCGGAACTGCCGCGCCGCTGGCTCACCGAGCCCGAGGTGGCGCTGCGCCTCGACATGGACGCCAGCACGCTCCGCCGCCGCCTGCGCCGCGAAGGGGGCAGTTACCGCGGCATCGCGTCCGAGGTGCGCTACGAGGCGGCGAAGCACTTCCTCGCGCATTCCACGATCAGCCTGGAGAGGCTGTCGGCGCTGCTCGGCTTTTCCGAGCACAGCGCCTTCTCGCGCGCCTTCCGCGCCTGGTCGGGCAGCCCGCCGCAGGAATGGCGCGCCGACGCCGGTGGCGCGGCGGGCTATCGGCCGGAGAAACGGGCGGCGCGCTTCTCGCGGAACGCGGCGACGCCCTCGGCATAGTCCGCCGTCCCCGCCGCCTCGGTCTGCACGCGGTCCTCGCGCGCAAGCTGCGCCTCGTAGCCGTTTTCCAGGCTGTCCCAGTACAGCCGCCGGATCATCCCGAGCGAGGCCGGCCCCTCGGCCAGCCGTTGCGCGAGTGCGAGCGACTCCTCCATCAGCGCCGCGTCGTCCACCACGCGGTTGATCAGGCCCCATTCCAGCGCCGTCTCCGCCGGCAGCTTCTCTGCCAGCAGCGACAATTCCATCGCGCGGCTCAGGCCAATCAGGCGCGGCAGGATGTAGGAGGCGCCGCAATCCGGCACCAGGCCAATGCGCGCGAAGGCCTGCACGAAACTCGCCGACCGCGCCGCCACCTTCAGGTCCGCCGACAGCGCCAGGCTCATGCCCGCGCCCGCCGCGATGCCGTTCACCGCCGCGACGATGGGGATGCGCAGCGCGCGCAGGCGCAGGAAGGTGGGGTTGTACCAGGCCGCCAGATCGGTCTTCGCCTCGCCGCGCGCCTCGGCCGCTCGGTCGCGCGGCTTGCGGTCGGGATCGTTCAGGTTCGCCCCCGAACAGAAGCCGCGCCCCGCGCCGGTGATCACCAGGCAGCGCGCATCGCCCGCCTCGATCGCATCGAGCGCCGCGCTCATGTCCTCGCGCAGCTTCGCGCCGAAGGCGTTCAAAGTGCCGGGATCGTTCAGCGTCAGCACCGCGACCGCGCCGCGATGCCCCAGCAGTATCCGCCCATGCCGCATCACGCCCTCCGTTCCGTTTCCCGCCATGCAGTGTCGGGCCGCCATGGCGGACGCGGCAACCCCGCGGCGGGATCAGGCCGGGCGCAGATGCGGCGCGACGGCGGCCAGCAGGTCGGCGGTGTTGGCCAGGCGCGGCCCGGTGCCCTCGTCCACCGGCGGCACCACGCGCACGCCCCAGCGCGGCAGCGTCGCGAGGGACGCCTGCGCCACCGGATGCTCCAGCAGCGGCTGATTGAGCGACGGTGCGACGACCACCGGCGTGCGCCGCCCGATCGCCTCCGCCGCGACCGACAGCGTGAGGTTGTCGGCGATGCCGTGGGCGAGCTTGTTGAGCGAGTTGAAGCTGCACGGCGCGAACAGCACCACGCCGCGCGGCGGGCGCGGGCGGATCGCAGCGTCGAAATAGGATTCCACGACGCGCACGCCGGGGATGTCGGCAAGGCTCCAGGGCGCAATAACCCGCGCCGCATTCGGCGTCGGGATGGCGATCACCGTGGGCACACCCAGCCCCTGGATGCCGCGCAGGATTTCCGGCGCGCGCACCGCCGTGGTGGTGCCGCTCATCAGCAGATAGACGACGTCGAAGAGTTCCACGTTCCCTCCGGGCGCTGCGGGAGCGTCCAGGCGTAGCCCGCCCCTCCGCCCCCGTCACGCCCGCGCTGCCCGCCGCTACCCCTTGGGCGGCGCCGGTGCGTCGCGCAGCAGCGCCACCACCTCCGCGTCGGTCAGTTGCGGGAAGGCCTCGTAGAACTGCCCCACTGCGTAGAAGTTGGCCGGCGTGTCCAGGAACACCGCCTCGTCCGCCTCCTCGCGCAGCCGCGCCACGGCATCGGTGGGCGCGACCGGGGCGGCCAGCACCAGCCGCGCGGGCCCGCGCCTGCGCACCGCGCGCAGCGCCGCCAGGACCGTCGCGCCGGTGGCGATCCCGTCATCCACCACGATCGCGGTGCGCCCCGCCACCTCCACCGGCGACCGCCCCGCGGCATAGACGGCGCGACGGCGCTCGATCTCGCGCAGGGCCTCGTCCTGCGCGCGGGCAATGTAGTCGGCTCCCACATGCAGCGCCGCGACGCGCGCCGGGTCCATCACAAGCTCCGGCGGTGCGCCGTCCACGATCGCGCCGATCGCCAACTCCGGCTGGTCCGGCGCGCCAATCTTGCGCACCAGCACGAGGTCGAGCGGCGCCGCCAGCGCGCGCGCGATGGGCGCGGCCACCGCCACGCCGCCGCGCGGCAGCGCCAGCACGACGGGATTGGCGTCCTTCAGCGCCGCCAGGCGCGCGGCGAGCAGGCGCCCCGCAGACTCCCGGTCCGAAAACCGCATCCCGCCCTCCTTGCGTGCGATCCCGATTGATCGAAATCAAAGGCAACTATCGCCGTCCGGCCGATGCTGGCGAGGTCGGCGGACGTGTCCGGGCGGCCCGGCCGGCCGGGAGCCATGGACGTGCCGGCCAACCGGCGCGATGCTTGGCATCGTAAAGGCAGGAGCGACTGACAAGATGGACGCCGTGCAGCAGGCCGAGCCTCGTTCGCAAACCGCGGCAACGCAGGACTTCGAGGCGGTCATCGTCGGCGCCGGCATGTCCGGCATGTATCAGCTGATCCGTCTGCGCGAGCTTGGCATGCGGGTACGGGTATTGGAAGCGGGAACCGGGGTCGGCGGCACGTGGTACTGGAACCGCTATCCAGGCGCACGGTTCGATTCCGAAAGCTATTCGTACCAGTTCTCCTTCTCGGACGAGCTGCTGCGCGAATGGGACTGGTCGGAGCACTTCGCCGGCCAGCCGGAAACGCTGCGGTATCTCAATCATGTTGCGGACAAGTTCGATCTGCGCCGCGATATCGAATTCAAAAGCCGTATCGTCTCCGCCCACTGGTCCGAAGCCACGCGCAACTGGACCATCGCGACCGAGGACGGACGGCGCTACACCGCGCGCTTCCTGCTCACCGCACTCGGCCCGCTCTCGGCGCCCACAATGCCAAATATTCCGGGTGTCGAAAGTTTTCAAGGCGAGTCATGCCACACCGCCCATTGGCCGCACGAACCCGTGAGCTTCGAGGGGAAGCGCGTCGCGGTAATCGGCACCGGCGCCACCGGCGTGCAGACCATCCAGGAAGTCGCCAAGACCGCCAAGCACCTGACCGTGTTCCAGCGCACGCCCAACTGGTGCGCGCCGCTGCTCAACGCCAGGATCGGCAAGGAGGAGATGGAGCGCATCCGGGCGGGCTATCCGGAAATGTGGCAGCGCTGCCTGGAGACATTTTCCTGCTTCCTGCACACGCCAGAGCCGCGCAAGACCTTCGAGGTCTCGGCGGAAGAGCGCGAGGCGTTCTGGGAGAAGCTGTATGCCTCCCCCGGCTTCGGCATCTGGGTCGGCAATTTCAGCGACATCCTGACCAACCGCGAAGCCAACGCCGCGATCAGCGATTTCGTCGCCCGCAAGATCCGCCAGCGCGTGAAGGACCCGAAGATCGCCGAGAAGCTGATCCCCAAGAATCACGGCTTCGGCACGCGCCGTGTTCCGCTCGAAACCAAATACTACGAGGTGTACAACCAGGACAACGTCACGCTGGTGGACATCAACGAAACGCCGATCGAGCGGATCACGCCGGCCGGGATCAAGACCAGCGATGCCGAATACGAATTCGACATGATCATCTACGCCACCGGGTTCGACGCGATCACCGGCAGCTTCGACCGCATCGACATCCAGGGCACGGACGGCACGAAGCTGAAGGACCGCTGGAAGGGCGGCCCCAAGACCTTCCTCGGCGTCATGGTGGACGGCTTCCCCAACATGCTCATGCTGATGGGCCCGCACATGGCGCTCGGCAACATCCCGCGCAGCATCGAGCACAACGTCGATTGGGTCACGGACCTGCTGCGCTACGCGCAATCGCACAACCTCACGCGGCTGGAAGCCGCGCCCGAGGCGGTGCGGGAATGGACCGACCACGTGCTCTCGCTCGGCGATGGGCTGCTGACCTTCGAGGTCAATTCCTGGATGACCGGGGTGAACAGCAACGTGGAAGGCAAGCAGGTGCGGATCATCAACCGCTACGCCGGCAGTGCGCCCGCCTACCGCGCCCGCTGTGACGAGGTAGCCGCGAAAGGCTATGAAGGCATCCTTCAGGCCTGACGAACGGGCCGGACGGGGGGGGACGCATCATGGCCGCAGCACGGCTCAAGTATTTCGGCTGGGGCCGCGAAGGCGAGGCGATGACGGCGGAGGAGGAGGCGTTCGCCCTCTCCACCTACCGCGCGCTGTTCGGCCTGTCCGACTTCCCCGCCGTCGCCGTGCCGGACCTCGAAGCCGTCGCGTTGCGTGCGCCGCGCTTGATGCCGCCCGCCTCGCTCGCCGCGTTCTGCTTCGCCGAACGCTACGACCGCGCCGCGCACGCCTTCGGCAAGTCCTACCAGGACACCGTCTGGGGCATGCTGAACGACTATGCCAGCGCCCCGGACGTCGTCGCCTATCCGCGCACCGAGCAGGAGGTGGCGGCGGTGATGGACTGGGCGGGCGACGCGGGCGCGATGCTGGTGCCGTTCGGCGGCGGCAGCTCGGTCGTTGGCGGCGTCACCGCGCTCGCCGCGCGCGACCGGCCGCTGGTCACGCTGGATCTGCGCGAGATGGGCAAGGTGCTGGAGATCGACCGCGCTTCCCGTGCGGCGCGCATCCAGGGCGGCGCCTTCGGCCCGGCGCTGGAAGCGCAGCTCAAGCCGCATGCGCTCACGCTCCGGCATTTCCCGCAGAGCTTCGAATACTCCACCCTCGGCGGCTGGATCGCGACGCGCTCGGGCGGGCATTTCGCAAGCCTCTACACGCATATCGACGATTTCGTCGAAAGCATGCGGGTCGTGACGCCCGCCGGCGCGCTCGAAACCCGCCGCCTGCCCGGCTCGGGCGCGGGCCCAAGCCCGGACCGCATGTTCATCGGCTCCGAAGGCATCCTGGGAGTCATCACCGAGGCCTGGATGCGCCTGCAGGACCGCCCGACGCACCGCACCGATCAGGTCGTGCTGTTCAAGGACCTTTATGCCGCCGCGCGCGGCCTGCGCGCCGTCAGCCAGGCGGGACTCTATCCCTCGAACTGCCGCGTGCTCGATCCGATGGAGGCGCGCAACACCGGCGCGGGCGACGGCTCGGCGGCGATCCTGGTGCTCGCCTTCGAATCCGCCGACCACAAGACCGAGGCGTGGATGGCCCGCGCGCTCGAGTGCTGCGCCGATCACGGCGGCACGCTGGAGACGGCGGATGCCGCCTCGGCGCGCGCGGGCGCGGCGGCCAAGTGGCGCCAGGCCTTCATCCGCATGCCCTACGCGCGCGAGAAGATGGTGCCGCGCGCCATCATCACCGACACGTTCGAAACCGCCATCACCTGGGACCGGTTCGAGGCGCTGCACGGCGCCATCGTCGCCGCCACCGAAGCCGCGATCCGGGAAGTCACGGGCCGCGCCGGCCAGGTCACCTGCCGTTTCACCCATGTCTATCCAGACGGTCCCGCGCCCTATTTCACCTTCCACGGCATGGGGCGGCACGGCGCGCTGCTGGAACAGTGGAACGCCATCAAGCGCGCGGCGAGCGACGCGCTGATCGCCGCGGGCGGCACGATCACGCACCACCACGCGGTCGGGCGCGAGCACCGGCCCTGGTACGACCGCCAGCGGCCCGATCTGTTCGCGGGCGCGTTGCTCGCGGCGAAGCGCAGCCTCGATCCGAAGGGCGTGCTCAATCCGGGCGTGCTGATAGACCCGTAACGGCTGTTGTCACCGTGGCTCCGACGTTACACGGTGCGCCGAAGCGTCCGAACCGAAAGAGAATCCGATGCGCCTGCTGCCCGCTCTGCTGCTGCCGCTCGCCGCGCTGTCCGTCGCCGCCTGCAGCCGCTCGTCCGGCTCGTCCAGCCTGACCGTGTCCTGCAACGGCCAGACCACGCTGGTCGGCGCCACCTCGATCACGGTGCAGGTCGATCCGGCCAGCAAGGCGGCGCTGCTGACCTTCCCCGACCCGGTGAACGACGGCCAGACCGGCACCATCCCGGTGGACCGCCGCTGCACGATCACGCCGGGCGGCAAGAACTAGGCTCCGGACTCAATCACGCCCACCAGGTGACGGCTGAG
>JAFEFJ010000510.1 GCA_018240635.1 Pseudomonadota bacterium
GCCGACCATTGCGCTCAGCGTGGTGATCGGCTTCGTGATCGCCTCGGCCTTCCCGGCCATCGTGGTCTATGGGCAGGAACTGATGCCCGGCCGCGTCGGCATGGTGTCCGGGCTGTTCTTCGGCTTCATCTTCGGCATCGGCGGCATCGGCGCGGCGATGCTCGGCAAGCTCGCGGATTGGCAGGGCATCCGCTTCGTCTTCCTGCTGTGCTCGTTCCTTCCGGCGCTCGGCATCCTGACCGCGCTGCTGCCCGATCTGCACGGACGGAAACCGAAGACGGCGTGACCGGCCCTACGCTTTCCGCCGCGGCCAGCCGCCCTGCGCCAGATCCGCGTTGTGCTGGCCGAGCGTGGGCGCGGGGCCGGCGATGCGGCCGGGCGTGGCGCTCAGTTTCGGCACGATGCCGGGCACCTTCAGCCGCTGCCCGTCCGCCCCCACCGTCTCCAGGATCATCTCGCGCGCCTGGTAGTGCGGATCGGCGGCGATGTCGGCCACGGTGTAGATCTTGCCCACCGGCACTGAGGCTTTCTCCAGCGCCGCCAGCGCCTCGGCGGGCGAACGCTGCGCGGTCCAGGCGCCGATCGCCGCATCGAGTTCCGCGACGCGCTTCACCCGCCCGTCGTTGCGCGCGAGATCGGGATCGGCGGCGAGATCGTCGCGCCCTATCGCCTGCATCAGCCGGCGGAAGATGCTGTCGCCGTTGCCCGCGATCAGGATGTATTCGCCGTTGGCGCAGCGATAGGCGTTGGTGGGCGCGATGCCCGGCAGCGCACTGCCCGCGGCTTCCCGCACTGCGCCGAATGCGTCGTATTCCGGCAGCAGGCTTTCCATCACGTTGAACACCGACTCGTACAGCGCGACGTCGATCACCTGGCCCTCGCCGCCGTTCTGGTCGCGGTGGCGCAGAGCCATCATGATGCCGATCACGCCGTGCAGCGCGGCGAGCGTGTCGCCGATGGAGACGCCGACGCGCACCGGCACGCGGCCCGGCTCGGCGGTCAGGTGGCGCAGGCCGCCCATCGCCTCCCCCAGAACGCCGAAGCCCGGCCGGTCGCGGTAGGGGCCGGTCTGCCCGAAGCCCGAGATGCGCAGCATGACAAGGCGCGGGTTGAGCGCGTGCAGCGTCTCCCACCCCAGTCCCCAGCCCTCCAGCGTGCCGGGGCGGAAATTCTCGATCAGCACGTCCGCCTCGGCGGCCAGCGCCCGCGCCGTCTCCTGCCCTTCGGGCGAACGCAGGTCGAGCGTGACCGAGCGCTTGCCGCGCGACTGCACTTCCCACCAGACCGAGGTGCCGTTGCGCACCAT
>JAFEFJ010000511.1 GCA_018240635.1 Pseudomonadota bacterium
CGCGCCCGCGCCGCCGGGATGCGCGCGGTCGATGACGCGGCGCTGGCGGACGCCGAGGCGATCCTGTCGATCGTGCCGCCCGGCAGCGCGCTTGCGCTCGCGGAACGGCTCGCTCCCGTGCTTGCCGCCGCGCCGCGCAAGCCGCTCTACATCGACTGCAACGCGGTCAGTCCGGAAACCGCGCTGCGCATCGCCGCGGTGATCGAGGCGGCGGGCGCGCCGTTCGTGGACGGCGGCATCATCGGCGGCCCGCCCAGGCCCGGCTCCACCGGCACGAAGATCTACGTCTCCGGCCCGCACGCCGCCCGCGCCGCGCGGCTCGCCGACCACGGGCTGGAGATGCGCCCGATGGATGGGCGCATCGGCGCGGCGTCGGCGCTCAAGATGTCCTATGCCGGCATCACCAAGGGCTTCACCGCGCTCGGCGCGATGATGATGCTCGCCGCCACCCGCCGCGGCAGCGCGGAGGCATTGCACGCCGAACTCGCCGACAGCCAGAAGGCGCTGTTCGGCTGGCTCACGCGGCAGGTGCCGAACATGTATCCGAAGGCCTATCGCTGGGTCGCCGAGATGGAGGAAATCGCCGCCTTCGCGTCCGAGGACCCGATGGCCGAACAGCTCTTCCAGGCCACCGCCCGCTTCTACGAACGCCTCGCCGCCGACGCGGAAGGCCCCGGCGACGAGGTCGCCGCGTTATCGAAGTTCTGCGGATCATAGATGATGCCGCGGCATGCGAATCCCCTCTCCGCCCTCGCGGGGCGGAGAGGGAGGGGCCCGTTGCGAAGCAACGGGAGGGTGAGGTGGGGTAAGCTCCCCTCCGACCGTTGCCCTGAATATCCGGGGAAAATCCCGAGCCGCTGGAATCCCCCACCTCACCCAACCCTCTCCGCCCCCAGGGGCGGAGAGGGAACGTAGAACGGAGACCGCCCCATGCAGTCCGGCACCTTCCGCTATCCGCCGATGGAAAGCGTCATCTACGGCAAGCCCTTCGCCCAGGCGCTCGCCGCCGAGGCGGACAGGCTCGGGGCAAGCGCGGTGTTCCTGCTCGCGGGCGGCACGCTCTCGCGCACCACCGACGTGGTGGACCAGGTCCGCGCCGCGCTCGGCAACAAGCTTGCCGGCGTCTGCACGCAGATGGGCGCGCACACCCCGCGCGCCGACGTGGTCGCCGCCGCCAACGCGGCGCGCGCGGCGAACGCCGACCTGATCGCCACCATCGGCGGCGGCTCGGTCACCGATGCCGCGAAGATGATCGGCCTCTGCCTCGGCAACGATATCACCGAGCCCGCGCAGCTCGACCG
>JAFEFJ010000512.1 GCA_018240635.1 Pseudomonadota bacterium
ATGCGCCCGGCGCGGGGAACCGCGCCGACACGGGACCAGGGCGCGGGCGGCGTGCCGTGAAGCGGGCTCAGGCCGAGGCCGGAAAACGCGAACTCGGTCATGTTCGTCCGGCCCACCGGGATCATCCCCGCCGCCATCAGCCGCGCGACGGCCGGCGCGGTCGCCGCCGCCTTGGGCGCGTCGTTCAGCACGCGCGAACCGGCGCGCGTCGTCTCGCCCGCGATGTCGCACAGGTCCTTGATGCAGACCGGGATGCCCGCGAACCGGCTGGGCGCGCGCCCGGCGCGGCGCAGCGCGTCCATCGCGTCGGCCATCGCGCGGGCGGCCTCGGCGTGCACCGTCATGAAGGCGCGGCTGCCCTCCCCGGCCTTGTCCTCGATGCGGGAAAGCGCGGCGTCGATCAGCGCGCGGGCGGTGGTGCGGCCCTCGGCCAGGGCCAGGGCGTGTTCTTCGATGGTGCGCATGCTACCACCCTGCCGCGCCGCCCGATGGGCGACAAGACGCGACGAGCCATGACCCGTTCGGGAGACACCGCATGACCGACACGCCCGCCAAGCCCGTTCTGATGACCGGGGCCTCCGGCAATCTGGGGCGCGCGCTGACCCGCGCGCTGAGCGCGCAGGGCTGGACGCTGCGGCTGACCGACATCGTCCCCTTCCCCGATCCGCTGCCCAAGGGCGCGACCTTCACGCGCTCGGACCTGAACGACGGCGTGACCACGCTGCGCCTCGCCGAAGGCTGCGGCGCGATCCTGCATTTCGGCGGCGTGTCGGTGGAGCGGCCGTTCGAGGAAGTGCTGGGGCCGAATATCCGCGGCCTGTATCACATCTACGAGGCGGCGCGGCGGGAGAAGGCGCGCGTGCTGTTCGCCTCCTCCAACCACTCGATCGGCTTCCATGAGCGCACCGAGACGATCGACAGCACCGATCCCTTCGCGCCCGACGGGTTCTACGGGCTGTCGAAGGCGTATGGCGAGCTGATGGGCAAGCTCTACTGGCACAAGCACGGCGTGGAGAGCGTCTCCGTGCGCATCGGGTCGAGCTTCCCCGAGCCGGTGGACGCGCGGATGCTGGCGACCTGGCTGTCCTTCGACGACCTCGCGCGGCTCGCGACGCGCTTCGTGCTGGCAGAGCGCGTTGGCTGCTCGGTCGTGTGGGGCGCGTCGAAGAACAGCCGGATGACGTGGTGGGGCAAGGACGACCGTGACGTGATCGGCTGGGCGCCGCAGGACAGCGCCGATCCCTTCGCCGGCCAGCTCGCCGGCAAGGTGACGGACGATCCGGTGATCGAGAAGCAC
>JAFEFJ010000513.1 GCA_018240635.1 Pseudomonadota bacterium
CCGGCGCTGGCGCTGGCGGGTGCGGCGACCGCCTTCGCGGCGGCGGCGGCGGCGCTGCCCGGCGCTCCCGCCTCCCCCGCCGGGCAACTGGCGCTGCGGCTGGGCGTCCTGGCCGCGGTCTATCTGCCCGGAGCGGGGATGCTGTTGCGCGCGAGCGTCGCCGAGGCGCTGCGCACCGCCGGGCTGCTGCCCCGCCCACCCGCCGGAGCGGGCGCGGCGGCGGAGCGGCAGCCCGCCTGAACGCGGCGCCCGGTCAGGCGCCTTCGAGGACCGTGCCGAAGCGGACCCAGGTCTTGCCGTCCCACTTCTGCAACTGCATCGCCTTGATGGGATGGAAGTTGGTCGGGCTGGTGTTCACCTTGATGCCCGGCAGCAGCACCTTGCAGTCCACATCGTGCAGGTTGGCGGCCTGCTTCATGATGTTCTCGCGCGAAAGGTCGTCGCCGCACTGCTTCAGCACCTGCACCATCGGCTGGCAGACGCCGTAGGCGAAGGCGTAGTTGTTATCCGCCGTATCGGCGCCCGGCATGTTCTTCGCCATGAAGTCGCGCCATTCGTTCATGCCGGGATCGTTCTTCCATTCGGGATCGGTGGGATCCTTCATGTAGCCGGTGGAAATCACGCCGATCCCGTTCTCCGCCCCCGCCGGCACCATCACCGCGCCGACCGAGATCGAGACGTTGGTCATGAAGTGCAGCGGCTTCCAGCCGGTATCCGCCAGGCGCTTGATCGTCATGGCGGCGAATTTCGGGATCGCCGCCGTCAGCAGCGTATCGGCGCCGGCTGACTTGATCGTGTTGATCTGGCTGTCGAGCGTCGCGTCCGTGGTCTCGTAGGTCTGCACCTTGACGACGACCTTGTCGAACTTGTCGCCGAGCACGTCCTTCACGCCGGCCGGGTAGTCCTTACCGAAGTCGTCGTTCTGATACAGGATGCCGAGCTTGGCGTTCGGGTTCTGCTGCAGCAGATACTTCGTGTAGATCTGCGCTTCGGTCCGGTAGCTGGGCTGGTAGCCCATCGTCCAGGGATAGTGCTGGTAGTCGCCCCACTTGTCCGCGCCGGTCGAGATGAAGAGGTGCGGCACCTTCTTCTGGTTCACGTAGCGGTGGATCGCCGAGTTGGTCGGCGTGCCGAGCGTGTTGAACAGGCAGGCGACCTGATCCTCCTCCACCAGGCGGCGGACCTGCTCGACCGTCTTGGGCGGGCTGTAGCCGTCGTCGTAGCTGATGAAGTTGATCTTGCGGC
>JAFEFJ010000514.1 GCA_018240635.1 Pseudomonadota bacterium
TACCGCGTGGTCAACCTGGGCATCAAGGTGCCGCTCGCGGACATGGTGGCGGCGGCGCGGGAGAACCGCGCGCATGCCATCGGCATGTCGGGGCTGCTGGTGAAGTCAACCGTCGTGATGCGTGAGAACCTGGAGGAAATGTCGCGGCAGGGCCTGGAGATTCCGGTGCTGCTGGGCGGCGCGGCGCTGACCCGCGGCTACGTGGAGGACGATTGCGCGCGCGCCTATGCCTGCGGGCGGGTGGCCTATGCGCGCGACGCCTTCGACGGGCTGAGCCTGATGGACAAGGTGACGGGCAACGGCTTCGACGACTACCTCGCCGCCGTGCAGTCGCGCCGCGCGGGCAAGGCGCGCAACACCGCGCGCACGCTGGGGCAGGCGGATGCGCGGGCGTTCCGCCCGGTGGACGTGGCGGCGGTGCAGGCGCGCCGGCGGCGGCTGACGCAGGACATTCCGCCCGTGGACCCGCCGTTCTGGGGCGCGCGCGTGGTGGCGGCGCCGGCGAAGGCGGTGGTGCCGTTCGTGAACGAGCGCAGCCTGTATCAGTTCCAGTGGGGCTTCCGGAAGCAAGGCCGCAGCCTGGACGATTTCCTGGGCTGGGCGAAGCAGGAGCTGCGCCCGGTGATGAAGCGGATGCTCGCCTTGTGCGAGGAGCAGGACATCCTGCGGCCGCAGGCGGCCTATGGCTACTGGAAGGCGGCGGGCCAGGGCAACGACCTGATCGTCTTCGCGCAGGACGGCGAGACCGAGCTGTGCCGCTTCGCGCTGCCGCGCCAGCCGAAGGACGATGGCGAGTGCATCGCCGATTTCTTCCGCGACGTCGATGACGGCGTGCGCGACGTGATCGGCTTGCAGGTGGTCACGGTGGGACAGAAGGCGTCCGACACCGCGCGGGTCTGGTTCGAGGAGAACCGCTACCAGGACTACCTGTATCTGCACGGGCTCTCCGTGGAGATGGCGGAGGCGATGGCGGAATACGTGCACAAGCGCATCCGCGCCGAGCTGGGCTTCTCCGCCGAGGACGACCGCGACATCGAGAAGATGCTGGCGCAGGGTTATCGCGGCTCGCGCTACTCCTTCGGCTATCCGGCCTGCCCGAAGCTGGAGGACCAGGCGCCGCTGCTGCGCCTGCTGGGCGCGGAGCGGATCGGCGTATCGCTGTCGGACGAATGGCAGTTGCATCCGGAACAGTCCACCAGCGCGATCGTGG
>JAFEFJ010000515.1 GCA_018240635.1 Pseudomonadota bacterium
CCACGATCGCGCTGGTGGACTGTTCCGGATGCAACTGCCATTCGTCCGACAGCGACACGCCGATCCGCTCCGCGCCCAGCAGGCGCAGCAGGGGCGCCTGGTCCTCCAGCTTCGGGCAGGCTGGATAGCCGAAGGAGTAGCGCGATCCGCGATAGCCCTGCGCCAGCATCTTCTCGATGTCGCGGTCGTCCTCGGCGGCGAAGCCCAGCTCGGCGCGGATGCGTTTGTGGACGTACTCGGCCATCGCCTCCGCCATCTCCACCGAAAGCCCGTGCAGATAGAGGTAATCCTGGTAGCGGTTCTCCTCGAACCACACGCGCGCGGTGTCGGACGCCTTCTGTCCCACCGTGACCACCTGCAGGCCGATCACGTCGCGCACGCCGTCATCCACGTCGCGGAAGAAGTCGGCGATGCACTCGCCGTCGTCCTTCGGCTGGCGCGGCAGCGTGAAGCGGCACAGCTCGGTCTCGCCGTCCTGCGCGAAGACGATCAGCTCGTTGCCCTGGCCCGCCGCCTTCCAGTAGCCATACGCCGCCTGCGGCCGCAGGATGTCCTGCTCCTCGCACAGCGCCAGCATCCGCTTCATCACCGGGCGCAGCTCCTGCTTCGCCCAGCCCAGGAAGTCGTCAAGGCTGCGGCCCTGCTTCCGGAAGCCCCACTGGAACTGGTACAGGCTGCGTTCGTTCACGAACGGCACCACCGCCTTCGCCGGCGCTTCCACCACGCGCGCGCCCCAGAACGGCGGTTCGACGGGCGGGATGTCCTGCGTCAGCCGCCGCCGGCGCGCCTGCACCGCCGAGACATCCACCGGACGGAACGCCCGCGCATCCGCCTGGCCCAGCGTGCGCGCGGTGTTGCGCGCCTTGCCCGCGCGCCGCGACTGCACGGCGGCCAGGTAGTCGTCGAAGCCGTTGCCGGTCACCTTGTCCATCAGGCTCAGCCCGTCGAAGGCGTCGCGCGCATAGGCCACACGCCCGCAGGCATAGGCGCGAACGCAGTCGTCCTCCACGTAGCCGCGAGTCAGCGCGGCGCCGCCCAGCAGCACCGGAATCTCCAGGCCCTGGCGGGACATTTCCTCCAGGTTCTCGCGCATCACGACGGTGGACTTCACCAGCAGGCCCGACATGCCGATGGCATGCGCGCGGTTCTCCCGCACCGCCGCCACCATGTCCGCGAGCGGCACCTTGATGCCCAGGTTGACCACGCGGTA
>JAFEFJ010000516.1 GCA_018240635.1 Pseudomonadota bacterium
ACCGGCGAGCGGCGCATTCCCGCGCCGCGCAGCAAGGTATGGGAGGCGTTGAATGACCCGGCGGTGCTGAAGGCCAGCATTCCGGGCTGCGAAAGCCTCGAAAAGCTCTCCGACACCGAGATGAAGGCGACCGCCGCGGTTAAGATCGGCCCGATCTCCGCGCGCTTCTCCGGCCGCGTCGAGCTGTCCGACATCGACCCGCCGAACGGCTACACCATCTCGGGCGAAGGCCAGGGGGGCGTCGCCGGATTCGCCAAGGGCGGCGCGCAGGTGCAACTCGCCGACGACGGGCCGGGCACGCTGCTGAGCTACGACGTGAAGGCGCAGGTCGGCGGCAAGATCGCGCAGCTCGGCGCGCGGCTGATCGACGCCTCCGCCAAGCAGATGGCGGACAACTTCTTCGACCGCTTCACCGCCCTGCTCACCCCCGCGCCGGAGCCCGTTGCCGCCATGGCCACCGAACCCGTGACCGCATCTCCCACCCTGCCGCTGCCGCCGCCCTCGGCCTCGATCAGCATGTTGGCGCTGGTGCCGACCGAGCTGTTCGGCATCCCGCTGGCCGCCTGGATCGGCGGCGCGATCTACCTGGTGATCCTGGTGCTGCTGTTCGGCAGCCTGCTGTAGTGGCTTCTCCCGCGACCGTCGCCGACACCGCCCGCCTGCTCGCCGATCAGGGCTACATCGCCGACCGCGAGCTGGCGACGACGGTGCATCTTGCGCTGTCGATGAAGCGCCCGCTGCTGCTGGAAGGCGAGCCGGGCACCGGCAAGACCGAGATCGCGAAGGTGCTGGCCGCCGGGCTGGGACGGCGGCTGGTGCGGCTGCAATGCTACGACGGCATGGACCTGTCGGCCGCGGCCTACGAGTGGGACCATGCGCGGCAGCTGATGGCGATCCGGCTGGCCGAGGCGTCGGGCGACACCAGCCGGGACGCGCTGTCGCAGGACATCTACGCCCGCGCCTTCCTGCAGGCCCGTCCGCTGCTGTCGGCGATCGACCCCGACCTGCCGCCGGCGGTGCTGCTGATCGACGAGCTGGACCGCGCCGACGAACCGTTCGAGGCGTTCCTGCTGGAGCTGCTGGCGGATTTCCAGATCAGCGTGCCGGAATACGGCACGGTGCGCGCCAAGACCCCGCCCATCGTGGTGCTGACCTCGAACCGCACGCGCGAGGTGCATGACGCGATCCGCAGGCGGTGCCTGTATC
>JAFEFJ010000517.1 GCA_018240635.1 Pseudomonadota bacterium
TCCAGCCCGCGCACCGCGCAGTTCTGCAGGATCACCGCGCCGTTGCGCTGCGCCGCCGCGGCGATCACGGGCGCGCCCATCTGCGGCTCGCCGCGGCCGTCGCTCGCGGTGTAGATTGCGCCCGCCCAGGTGCGCGCGGCACCCGGCGTGAGCTTCGCGACTTCCTCACTGCTGAGGATCTTGGTGTCGAGCTGGTAGTCCCGCGCGTGCTCCATCCACGCTTCGTAGCGGGCGAGTTCCTCCTCGGTGTCGCAGAGATACATGATGCCCGTCTTGCGGTAGCCGCTTTCCTCGCCGCTCAGCTCGCTCATGCCTTCCCACAAGCGGAGCGATTCGATGATCAGCGGCAGCTCGCGCGGATCGCGGCACATCTTGCGGCACCAGCCCCAGTTGCGGCTCGATTGCTCGCCGGCGATGTGGCCCTTCTCGCACAGCACCACCGGGATGCCCTTCTGCGACAGGAACAGCGCGGTGGAGGTGCCGATGATGCCGCCGCCGATCACCACGACGCTGGTCGCGGCGGGAATGGCCTCGCTGTTGTGGACGGTCTTGACGGGCGGTCCCATGCTGGTCCTTTCGAGTGTGACGGTCAGCCGCGCAGGTTGCCGCGCAGCGTCGTGCCGGGATAGGCGGTGCGGAACTTGCCGCGCTGTTGCAGTTCGGGGACCACGGCGCGCACGAACTGCTCGAACGTGCCGGGGAAGACGGTGGGCGTGATGATGAAGCCGTCGCAGGCGCGGTCGTCGAACAGGTCGATCAGGTAGTCTGCCACCGTTTCCGGCGCGCCCACCACCTGCGGCGTCAGCTCGCTGATGCCGAAGCGCTGCGCCGCCTGGCCGAGCGTGAGCCCCTCGGCCCGCGCGCCCTGCGCCAGCACGTCGAACGAGCCCTTCACGGCCACATCCAGATCCAGATCGTCGATGCGGGCATCGAGCGGGTATTTCGAGAAGTCGATGCCGAGATGGCCCGACACCAGCGCGAGCGCGAGGGTGGGATCGACGAGGGAGTTCATGAAGGCCTGCCGCTCGCGCGCGATGGCGTCCGTTTCGCCGATGACCGGATCGAGCGAGGGCAGGATCACCAGATCGTCAGGGTTGCGGCCCTCGGCGCGGACGCGCTCCTTCATCTCCTTGTAGAATTCCTGCATGTCCGCCTTGCTGTGCTGCAAGGTGAAGACGATCTCGGCGTATTTCGCGCAGAAGGC
>JAFEFJ010000518.1 GCA_018240635.1 Pseudomonadota bacterium
AAATCCCCGGTAGCGGTAATACAGCACCGAGGCGATCCAGGCGGCGATGAAGACGCCGATGATGACGAAGCCCAGCGCGTTGAAGTTCTCGTTCAGCGCGCCGACCGCATCCCAGAACGGGCCTTGCAGGTCGAACCGGTCCGCGATCAGCCCCAGCGTCTCGATCCCGCCGATCAGCACCGCCACCGCGACCGAAACCGCCGTGATCGTCAGGTTGTAGTACAGCTTCCGCATCGGCTTCACGAAGGCCCAGTCGTAGGCGCCCAGCATCAGGATGCCGTCGGTCGTATCGACCAGCGACATGCCCGCCGCGAACAGCGCGGGGAACACCATGATCGACCACACCGACAGGCCCGCCACCGCCTGCGTGGCGGAGATGCCGAGCAGCGACACCTCGGTCGCGGTGTCGAAGCCGAGCCCGAACAGGAAGCCCAGCGGGAACATGTGCCAGCTTCGCGTGATCAGCCGGAACAGCGGGCGGAACAGCCGCGCCAGCAGCCCGCGGTCGTTCAGCAGCAGGTCGAAATCGCTGTCCACGAATTTTCCGCCCGCGCGCACATGCCGCCAGGTGCGCCAGATGCCGCGCAGGATCAGCAGATTCGCGGCGGCGATCGCGAACAGGAACAGCGCCGAGACCATCGTCCCCGCGATGCCGCCCCACGCCTTGAACACGTCGAAGCGGTCGGCGAGCGCCGTGGTCGTCGCCGCGATGGCGGCGGCGGCCAGGATCACCACCGTCGAGTGCCCCAGCGCGAACCAGAAGCCGACCGTGACCGGCCGCTGCCCCTGCTGCATCAGCTTGCGCGTCACGTTGTCGATCGCCGCGATATGGTCGGCATCGACCGCGTGCCGCAGCCCGAACCCGTAGGCCAGCAGCGCGGTGCCCAGCATCACCGGCCGGTCGCGGAACAGCAGCAGCGCCCAGCCCCAGGCCAGAAGGTTCACGGCGATCAGCACGGCATAGACCGCGAGGACACGGGCGCGCAGCGGAATCGGCTGCGCGGCGGGAAGGCGACCGGCGAGAGACTGCATGGCCGCACGCTAGGCACCGCCCCAAGCCCGGTCAACGCCGCAACGACGCCGCGCCTGGACGATGCTGCGCCTGGACGATGCCGGGCGCCCGGCCCAAGCTGCGCGCGGATACAGCCAGCAAGGAGGAACGACCATGCCGCTCGACCAGCCGCGCGCCGCAGCGACCGGGGCG
>JAFEFJ010000519.1 GCA_018240635.1 Pseudomonadota bacterium
GGAAACACCGCGACCCCGCCGCAGCCGATCGGCTGGTCCCAAGCGACGAAGGTGAGCGCCGCGACGGATGGCGGGGCGGCCGCGCCCTGGCACCATACCGGCAGGCCGGTGCCCAGCACGCCCGCGGCGTCGCGCACCACGCCGTCCGACACCAGCGCCGCGACGCCGCGCTTGGCCATGCGCGCGCACAGGATGTCGCCGAAGATGCCGGCATCGGTGATGCCCATCGCGTCCACGACCGCGATGCAGCCCGCCGGCATCGCCTCGATCGCGGCGCGCGTGGAGATCGGCGAGGACCAGCTTTCCGGCGTCGCCAGATCCTCCCGCGCGGGGACGAAGCGCAGCGTGAAGGCGCGGCCGACCTGCCGCCCGAACCCCGCACGCAGCGGCCGCGTGCCGCGCATCCAGACGTTGCGCAGCCCCTTCTTGAGCAGCACGGTGGTCAGCGTGGCGGTGGACACCGTGGCGAGGGTGGCGGCGATGTCGGCGGGGATCTCGGTCAGGTCGGTCACTTCGGTCTCCTTGTGCGGGCGCGGGATGGCGGGGCGGGGCGCATCAAAGCACCGATGGAAGGCGAGTGGGATGCCCCGGCGCGGGGCGTGCCGGTGAGCGGCGCGGCGTCGGCGTCCGTGCTGGAGGGGACCGCGCGGGCGTTCGTGCTGGCGCAGCGCGTCGCGCGGCTGGCGACGGCGGACGAAGCGGGCGCGCCGCATGTCGTGCCGGTGTGCTTCGCGCTCGACGGGGCGGCGCTGTATGTCGCGATCGACGAGAAGCCGAAGGGAACCGGCCCCGCCGGGATGAAGCGGCTGCGCAACATCGCCGCCAACCCGCGCGCGGCGGTGGTGGTGGACCGGTATGCCGAGGACTGGTCGCGGCTGGCCTGGGTGATGCTGCGCGGCAGGGCGGAGGTGCTGGCGCCGGGCGAGGCCGAGCATGCGGCGGCGCTGTCGCTGCTGCGGGCACGCTATCCGCAGTACCGCGCGATGCGGCTCGACGATCTGCCCGTGATCGCGCTGCGGATCGCGCGGGCGACGTGGTGGGGGGATCTGGCGCCGAACGGAGCCTGACGCGATCCATCGAACGTCACTTGGTTCGGGAAGCCTCCGCGGCCTAGGTTCACGCGCACGCGACCAAACAAACCAAGGGGGAGGCCGGCCATGCCGGACCAGATCGCGGACAGCATCCAGCCGCCGGCCGCGGCCG
>JAFEFJ010000051.1 GCA_018240635.1 Pseudomonadota bacterium
AATAGCACGGATTTTCGAAATCACTTGGCTTCATCGTCCAATTCTTGGAGCGCCTGGCCGGGGACGACTCAGCCGTCGGGTGGACCGTCCAACAGCTCAGTTGGCAAGCTCGGCCCGCTGGTTGGGTACCGCATGGCCGGGCCGAACGCCGCTGCTCTGCATCTTCGCAACTCGTCGCGTGCCCCCGTCAGATCGGGCGCTCTCGAAATGGCTATAGTGTAGGCACTGTTAGAAACAGATGAGGGCCGGCTTGCGAGCGCGCTGAGCTCCACGCTCAGGCGTCTCGCGGAAAACGCGCGCGCACAATGAGTAGACGGTTTTAGAGTGCCGTCTTGAGCTTCATCATGGGCCGCCGCAGCCGCACTACCTGATAGCGCAGCGTCTGGCACCACCACGATGCCATGCCAGCGCCGTTTGACCGTTCGGATCGAACGTCCAGCCTCCGCGGCCAGAGTGGCTTGCGTTACCCGGCGGCCGGCGGCACGAAGGCGGCTCCAAGCGTTGCGGAGCGACGCGTCCGTGGCGGACGCGCGGTTGGCGGCGGAGACGCGCCCCGCGACGGCCTGACGGCCTCGACGATCAAGGGAAACGCCCGCGTCCCGGTCCCGGCCACGCCGACTGGATGAGCTAGTGCTAGGGCAAAAGCGGGTGTTCATGAAGCGGGCAATGGACCGAGCCGTGGCCGCCACCTCACTGGATGGCAGTGGCTCCAGGAACTGAGCATTGACCCGTTGCGCCTCCTCGAGCACGGCGCGCTCGTCCCGCTCGAATCGGTCGTATGCCCAGAATCTGACGGTATCAAATAGGCTGCAGTTCCGGCCGAACGTCGACGGAGGTGGGCGACGCTTGCGGATAGCACGACGGGTTCCACTAGATACGGCAGCCGCGCCGTACTCGTCGGCCAAGGCGGCAACTATGTCGCGGAGGTCAAAGGCCTCCACGCTGCCCGGCTCGGTGTGCCACATCAGGCCGGTTCTGGCAGCCGTGTACGATTCCCAAAGAACGGGCCTGGCGGGATGGGGGCCGCGCAGATAGCGGTAGCCGATGAGGTTTCCGGCCATCCCCCAAGGATTCTTAAGGAGGGCTCGCTGAGGCAGGAATGTGCCGCGCATGGCAGCCGCCAGTAGCCGGCCGGCAAGGTCGAGCAAGACCTGCGGTCCGATCCGAGCGCCCGCGGTGGTGATGACCGGGGTCCTCAACGGAAAGATGGCGTGGCTACGTCCTGACCACGGATCGACGACCACTATAGGTCGTGCCAAGCCGCAGGCTGCCAGATTGTCCACACGCTCGGCACCGTCCGTATGATCTACGTCGATTGCGATAACGTTGCGGGCGCTTGGGCTGTCCCATGCCAACCAAGGCAGCGAGATAGCCACGTCGAGGGGAAACGGATCTGAATGCCGGTACCGGGTGATGGCCCGAATCGTTTGGCTAGCGAGAGGCCGGGTAGGCATTCTTGGAACGGAGAACGCCGCCAAGCCTGACAGGAAAGGTGCAGCGCTTCGCGCCGCCTCCACCGCGGCGGCAACGGCGCGGGGGTTTGTCTTATGCCACCGCGGCAAGCTTACCGCATCGGCGACTCCACCCAATTGGGAATCAAGCAAGGGAAAGCCCCCTGCCCCACGCTGGTGCCGTCCGCCGTCGTGACGCTATTCAAGGAGCCCGAACGGCCCAGTTCGGCTACATGAATTGCGACGCAACAGCCTCGGCGCTTGGCGACCGGGGCTGTTGCGGTTCAGTTTGGACGAGTGGTGTCGCCAGCCGTCGTCAGCTCAGGAACATCACGACGCCGACGCGGCTTCGGACCGATCGTCGGCAGAGATGCCTCGAACTGATCCAAATCGATGTCGCGGAACAGGGTCCGCCGTCCAATTTTCATAGCCTTCAGTTCGCCGGCAGCGACGAGGTAGTCGAGCTTGCGCGAGCTGACGCTCGGCCGCTTTTTCGCCTGGGATTTATCGAGCAGGGTCATGCGCGCCTCCGTTGTGGGGAGGAAAACCTCGCGTCACGACCTTGCGTGGTGGTGCGCATTGATGCGGCCTAGGTATCTGGTAGGATCGTCAGCATATAAGTCGTTGACCGGAGCTGTGGTTGGTTTCGCTTCTCGGTCGCCCCTCTCCCGAGGCGAAACGCGCTACCGCGATTCGGGATTTCGGCAAGATTATCTAGGGAGCCGGGCCCGCGACTTGCTAGCGGTCCGGTGGAGCGGCGTTCGCGCCAATTGCGGTAGACGCAGAGGTTTTTCATACGACCGCGACACCGTGCCCTACGCGCTCGAGATCAGCGTTCCTCCGAGAACGAGAGCGTAGAGCGCCACCACCCACAGGCTGGACGAGCGGCCATAGTCCGGGATCGATGATCGTGGGCAGGTCGAGATGGGCCCCTCAGCTTGGCAGCCAGCGCGCGCGACGCCATGGCTCACGTGCGACTAGATGCCTCATCTCCAACCGTTCCGGCCGGACCACAGGCGGCAAGCAGCCCTTCGAGCGTGTCCGGCACGCCCGAATACGCCGCGACGGTCGTCCTGGCGCTGGTCGTCGCCTCGGCGCTGTCCGGCAGTTCCCTTTTGACGACGCTTGCCATGGCGGTGCTCGGGCTGCTTCTGGGAACCGCGGGCACCGACCTGAACACCGGCACGATGCGTTTCACGTTCGGCCAGATCGGCTTGGCGCAGGGGGTGAGCCTCGTGGCGGTCGCCGTCGGGACGTTCGCTTTCGCCGAGATCGCCGGGCGCATGACCGATGCGAACGACGGTCAGAAGGCGCATGCAAAGATCTCGAGCCTTCTGCCGAGCCGAGAGGACCTCAACGCATCCAGGCTGTCCATTCTCCGCGGCGCGGGTCTGGGCGCCGCCATCGGTATCTTGCCGGGCACCGGACCGTCGCTGGCGTCATTCGCTTCCTACGCAATGGAACGAAAGATTTCCCGCCACCCCGAGCGCTTCGGCCACGGCGCTGTCGAGGGCGTCGCGGGGCTGGAGACCGCGAACAACGCCGCCGCGATCACGCATTTCATCTGGATGCTGACGCTGGGAGTGCCGGCGGGAGCCCCATGGCGCTAGATGTTTAGTCCCGGCATTTGATGGATCGGGCCTGGGCGGCAGCGGCGGGAGGCGGCGTGTGGAACTTCAGCAGCTCAGCTATTTTTTGGAAACCTGCGGCGCCGACAGCATCACCCAGGCGGCTCTTCGCGCCCGCGTCTCCCAGCCCGCGCTCAGCCGTCACGTGAAGCTGCTGGAAGAGGAACTCGGCGTTGCCCTGTTCACCCGCACGGCACGGGGCGTCGCGCTGACGGAGGCCGGCGCCATCCTGCGCGACCGCGCGGAGCGGCTGCTGAAGGATGTCGGAGCGATGCGCCAGGACGTTGCCTCATCGGCATCCGAGCCGCGTGGCGAATTGCGGATCGGCACCCTCACCTCGCTGCTCGCCTACCTCGCCGCGCCGGCGATGGCCGCGTTCAGAACGGCCTACCCGCAGGTCTCGTTCCGCATCATCGAGGAAACCTCGCGCGCCATGCGCGACGCGGTGGCCAGCGGGCGCATCGATGTCGGCTTCGTCTCGATGGTGGAGGATCTCGAAGGGCTGGGCATCCGCCCACTGCTGCGCGAACAGCTTTTTGTCGTCGGCCACCGCGAGCATGGGCTGCGCATCGACCACCCCGCGCCGCCGGGCGTGCTGTCGCACATGCCGCTGATCCTGACGGCACGACCCAACAGCCTGCGCCGGATGGTCGACCGGCTGCTCGGGGGGCTGAGCGGCGACGGGATAGTCGCGTTCGAAGTCGAGACGCTGACCTTGGCCATGGAGCTGGTGAAGCTGCGCCAGGGCCTTTCGGTTTTTCCATTCAGCGCGATCGACGCCTATGTGACCCGCAACGAGGTGAGCGCCGCGCCGCTGGCGGAGGTGCACATGTCATGGGCGCTGGCCTATGCGCGGGAGCGGGCGCTCTCTACCTCGGTCAGGTTGTTCATCGATATGGTCCAGTCGACCACCCGCGAACGAATCCGAGCCGGCATGTGGCTCACAGCGACACTGGAGATTTTGCCCCTAGGCGACCGAGCGCTCTAGCTTGTACGCAAAGATCAAAGGCCCGGCGTGAGCGTCTGGGCGTTCCGGCGTTTCGGCTCTGATTGTGGCTCGCAGTGCCTACTGCTGTCACGGTTCCGGAGCATCAGATCAAGTCGAGGAACGAGCTGACTTTCCCGGTGCCCGACGGACTTGTGCCATGCATCGGTGATAGGCTGCCTATTCTTGCAGGACTGATGCCCCTCAATCACGAACTGGACGGATCGGTCCGGAGCCTGCGCGGCAGGTCTATGCGGCGTCAGAGAATTGCCTCTCTGTGAACCTTTCCTCATCTTCTACGCCACGCAAATCGCCGGCCTTGAGGCGCCGGTTTTCGCCATCGCGTTGGTCAGCGTCTGCCTGATCGCCACCGCCTACCTTGCGGAAATCGGACGCGCCGGCCTCGATTCAGTGCATCCGAATCAGTGTGACAGCGCGGCCGTCTGCAACTTCAGCGCATGGCAGACGCTGCGGCTCGTGGTGATCCCGCAGGCCTGGAAGGTCATCCTACCGCCCGCGTTCGGCTTTTTCCTGCTGTTCATCAAGGACTCGGCGCTGGCTTCGCAGATCGGGCTCCTGGAACTCACCTATGCCGGGCGCAACCTGAACAACCGCGGCTTCATGCCGCTGCGTCGCCATTGCCCGCGCATTGGCGCTGAAGACGGAATTCCTGTTCCTCGAGGAGATCACCGCGGCGCTGGACCCGGAGTTGGTCAGCGACGTGCTCGACGTCATTCGCGCGCTCGCCGATGAGGGGATGACGATGCTGATCGTGTCGCACGAGATGGCCTTCGTGGGCGAGATTTCCGACCGCGCCGTCTTCATGGCCGACGGGCTGGTGGTGGAAACCGGCACACCATCGGAAATCTTTGATCGGCCCCAGATGCCCCGAACGCGCGACTTCGTCCGCAAGATTCTGCGTCACTGATCCCGCCCCCGGCCGCGGCGGCGCAGCGGATAAGCCGAGCGACGCAGCATCGGGCTATTTCGGTATCGGGATAAGGGGGCGAGTCATATCGTAGAGATCAACTGGCAAGTATCGGCTGCTACAGGTGATGGCCATCCGCCTCCATCGAGCATCACCAACTGACTATGAACACCGGGATGTCGCAGATCTCATGGTGGGTAAGACCGCCGGGCGCTCGACGCTCGCATCGACGTCCTCCCGTTGGCTCCAGCAGCTTCCGACCCAAGTCGGGCGCCAGCACTCCAAACGACCGGTCCCGAAAGGGACACCCTGGAAGGAAGCAGATTGCCGGGTTGAGCTCTCGGAGGCGCGCCGGCTGCGGCAGATGGCTTACGAGGACACGCAGCTCAGGAGGCTGCTGGCTGATGTCATGCTGGCCATTGCGGTTTTCGAAGGAATCGCACAAAAATGTAGACGCTCGCAGCGAGGAAGGACGTTGTAGTCGCTGCACGCGAGGGGCAAGGTATCATTGAGGGGGCGCGATCCGCAGGACGGATAAGACGTCGGTGCGTTGACAAAAATTTCGTTGTCGGCCGTGTATACACACTATGCTATTTAACAGTCAATGTCAGACATGGCGACGTCAGGTTAGGTGAGAAGCAGTAGCTATGCGACTGGACTGAAGGTAGTGTCTACATGCGACCTTCGCCGAAAGAAACTGACGCGAGACGTGTCCCGCCCGTCGCTGATCGGGCAAGCGGTCCATTCGCTTCGTGATCAGCGCCGCCGAGGAAGGGCCGCTGGCGTTCCGGAAGACCCGGCGCGCATCGCCTGCATACGTCCAGCCGACGTCGAACACCCGCGCGATGCTGGACGTGGAAGCGAAACGGCTTGCGGCGATCTACACCTCGGCCGCTGGCGTGCTCGTGGCGAACTTGGGCGCCGCCTGCGCGCCTAAGAAGGGGTCATAACGGAGGGAGTAAACGCAATGAACCACAACCCCGCCGCTCATCCGGTGCGCGAGTGCGCTCAGGCGCTGATCGCCGCCTTCGCGGCGCATACGGGCGACCACGCAAGGCTGCGAGATGCGATACGAGACGCGACCCAGCCGCTGACGGACCGGAGTGACCTGACGACGCTGGGCGTGAAACGCCAAGGCAATTTCGTGACCAACTCCAAGTTCCTCTATTACGACGGCGGGCTGGAGATGACGCTGAACGAGATGCCACCAGGCACGCGCTTTCCCGCGCATGACCACGGCACCTGCGAGGCGTTGGTGATCTACGCCGGCAGGCTCGCGCACACGGTCTACGAGCGCACCGACCGTGGCGAGCAGGACGACAATGCCGAGCTTCGCATCATCGAGGACGGCGTGCTGGAACGCGGGGACATCACGCTGATGATGCCGCCCGTGGAAATCCACAGCTTCGAGGCGCTGACGCCTGGTACCTTCGTGCTGACGGTGGTGCACGGCAGGATGAAGGCGGACCGGCATTTCTACCGGCCCGACGGCACCTACACGATCGGTTCGCCGCCGTCGGTGATGGAGCGCGCAGCAGGATGACCGTGCTGCGCGGCCGGACAAGCGGCGCAGCCTACAGATCGACGGCGAAGGCCATGCGATCGAACGGCGCGATCGAGACGCCGCAGATGAACAGCGCGCCCGAGCGGAGCAGCGGGTTGTAGAAGTGCCGCGCGGTGGGATACCCCGCGGGCACGCCGAGCGCCTTTGACAGATCGGGCGTGGCGGGCGCGGCGTCGAAATAGAGCCGGTTCTGCGCGAGCGTCATTTTGCGCCGGCGCAGCATCCGGTAGAGCAGCTCGCTCTTGAGATCCTCGAGGATGTCCTGCGCCGCGGGCATGAGGGCGAAGGTGTGTTCCAGCGCCATTGGCTCGTCGTCGATCAGGATCAGCTTGTTGACGCAGACATAGGTGCCTTCGGGGGCGCCGAACTGGCCGAAGGCGGGATCCTCCGGCGCGCGCAGCTCGACCGACAATGTGTGCGCCTTAGCGGTCTTGCCGATATGCAGCGCTTCCTCGAACGCGCCGTAATGCGGATCGCGCACGCGGTTGAGGTGGCGCACGAACTTGCGGGTCGTATTGACGAAGGTGCCGAGGCCGGGGACCGAGCGCAGCATGCCCGCATTCTGCAGATCGGCGAGCGCGCGGCGGATCGTGATGTCGCTGACGCCGAGTTCCGCCGACAATCCGACCACGGATGGAAGCGGTTTGTCGGCTTCGTAGGCGCCCGAGCGGATACGGTCGACGATCGTCTGGCGCACGACCTCATACAGCGGCTTGCCCGCGCGCACGCGCAGAGCCACGGTGCCGTTCGCGCAGCGCGCCATCAGCCGCGCATCGCCAGTAAGCCGGACGCGCCCGGCAACTGTCCCGCGACTTTCCTCGTGGCGCATCGCGCGATCGGCACGTTTCGATCTCCCACAGCAGGCGCCCGAATGCGTCCCGTCCCCGCCCGCACGGTTGCGCGGCGGCGCCGCGCGCGGCGCGGAAAGGTACGGCGGCCGGGCGGCGCATCCGGCAGCGTTACTAACAGATCGTCTGTCGCGGGCAAGACGCAACGCCGCGCGCCGATGCGCGGCCAGGACGCGGCAGCGGCTTTGTGTCCGGCGTGGGCGCGCTGATCGCATCACACATTGCGCCTGCGTGTATACATGATATACGTCAATATCTGATGCGGCGGGCGCCGCGCGGCCGGGAGAGGTCATGGGCGAGACGACCGGGCGGACAATCGCGGTCATCGGCGCCGGTATCGTGGGCACCGTCTGCGCCACCTACCTGCAGCGCGACGGCCACACGGTCATCCTGTTCGATCATAACGGCCCCGGGGAAATGACGTCCTTTGGGAACACCGGCGGCATCAGTCCCGCCTCGGTGGTGCCAATCGCGATGCCAGGCATGCTGAAGGACGCGCCGAAATGGCTGCTGGATCCTTCGGGCCCGCTGTATGTGAAGTGGTCGTACCTGCCGCGCGCGATGCCGTGGCTGGCGCAGTTCATCCTGGCCGGATCGCGCAAGCGGATTGGCGCGATTTCGGCGGCCCTCGCCTCGCTAAACATGCCGACCTTCGATGCCTATGCGCCACTGCTGAAGTCGGCCGGGCTGCAGCATCTGTTCCATCAAACGGGCCAGCTATTCGTCTACCGCTCGGAAGCGGCGTTCGAGAAGGACCGGCTCGGGATCGTGCTGAAACAGGCGACCGGCGCGCGGATCGATGTGCTGGGCGCGGACGACATTCGCCAGATGGAGCCGGCGCTCGACCGCGGCTTCGTCAAGGCGCACTACATCGAGTCGCACGGGCATTGCAAAAATCCGGGCGAACTGGTGAAGGGCTTGGCGGCGCAGTTCGCACAGGATGGCGGCACGATCGTCAAGGAGCGGGTGCGCTCGATCGAGATCGCGAATGGCGAGGCGCGCGCGGTGATCGGCGATGGCGGGCGGCACGCGGTGGATGGCGTGGTGATCTGCGCCGGAATCTGGTCGAAGCCACTGGTTCGCCAACTGGGCTTCGACGTGCCGCTGGAAACCCATCGGGGCTACCACGTCACGCTGCCGGAGCCCGGCACCATGCCGAACCGCATGATCCTGTCGGTGGATGACAAGATCGCGCTGACGCCGATGGAGATGGGGCTGCGCATCGCCGGCACCGTGGAGATCGCGGGGCTGGACGCGCCGCCCAACTACGCGCGAGCGGAGAAGCTGCTTGACCTGGGCCGGCGGATCTTTCCCGGCTTGCAGACCAAGGGGTACACGCAGTGGATGGGCCACCGGCCCTGCACGCCCGACAGCCTGCCCGTACTGGGCCCGAGCCCGCGCCACCGGAATGTGGTGTTCGCCTTCGGGCACGGCCATCAGGGCCTGCTCGGCGCATCGAAGACAGGTCAGGTTACGGCGGAGATCCTGAGCGGGCGCAGGCCGTCCATCAATCTGGCGCCATTCTCCATCGAACGCTTCGCATGAACGGGGGCACTCGCATCGGCGGCAGCAATAGGTTTCAGATGGGATCGATGGACTATCGTCCGCCACGCTGAACAAAACGGAACACCCGCAGGGAGACAAGAAATGCGATCAATCAAGAGTCCCAATTGGCCGCCGACGGCATTGTCGCTCAGCCGCCGCCGGCTGCTGACATCGGCCGCCGCAGCGGCGTCGGCGACGGCGGTGCTGGGCACCGGGATTCCCGCCATCGCGCAGTCCAAGCCCGACCAGCTCATCATCCCCGACGCCGGCGGCGCGCTGCGGGATGCCTATGTGAAGGCCCACTACGACACCTTCACCCAGGCGACCGGCATCAAGATCGTGCCGGCCGAATACATGGGCGTCGCGCAGTTGAAGGCGATGGTGGAAAACAAGGCCTGGGGCGGCGGCGACGTGATCGCGTTGTCCGCGGGCGAGGCCGCGATCGCCACCAAACAGGGGCTTGTGGAGAAGATCGACTATAGCCTGATCGACCGCCCGAAGATCATCCCGCAGGCGGCGCACGACAATTATTGCCTGACGCTGGTCGCGGCGAGCCTGATCGGCTGGAACACGAAGAAATACAACGCGCAGACCGCGCCCCAGGGCTGGGTGGACTTCTTCACACCGGGCAAATTCAAGGGGCCGCGCGGGCTGTGGAAGAACGCCTCGCTGACAATGGACATCGCGGCCATGGGCGCCGGCGTGCCGAAGGAGAAGCTGTATCCGCTCGACATTGACAAAGCGATCGGCGCGCTGAAGGGCGTGCGCAACGACCTGGTGTTCTGGGAGCACGGCGCGGAATCGGCGCAGTTGCTGATCGACAACCAGGTGGACTTCGCGTTCGTGTGGAATGGCCGCGTCTACGGGCCGAAGATGAACGGCCAGCCCGTCGATTTCGGCTTCAATCAAGCACTCTTGGACGGTGATGCGATGGTGGTCCCGAAGGGCTCGCCCAACCAATACTGGGCGCAGCGCTTCATCGCCCACATGATGCAGGCGAAGACCCAGGCGGCGCTGTCGCAGCTGATCCCCTACGGACCGACCAACACCGACGCGAACGCTCTGATCCCGGCGAACGTGGCTGTGAACTTGCCGACCAGCCCGCAGAACTTCCCCAAGACGGTGTTCCAAGACTTCGATTGGTGGGCAGAGAACGGGCAGAAGGCGTTCGACGCCTTCAACGCCTTCCTGCTGGGCTGACCGCACGGGACGTCCGGAGCTGGCCATCGTGGTCCGGCTCCGGTCGCGCCGTTCGCGGCGGAGACCCGACACGATGGACGGACGATGCGCAAACGCCGGATCTGGACACCAGGGCGTGGCTATCTCTCCCTTCTGATCCTGCCGGGGATCTTCTTTTGCGCGTTCTTCATTTGGCCGCTTGGAACCGTGGTCTACCAGGGCCTGTTCCAGCCGAGGTTCGGCTTCGGCAACTATGCGACCATCCTGGCCAGCACGACGCATATCCGCGTGCTGATGTTCACCTTCCGCCTGGCGGGCGAGGTGACGCTGCTCTGCCTGCTGATCGCCTATCCAGTTGCCTACACGCTGTCGCGCGCGGGCGAGGGCATGCTGCGCGTCGGCCTAGCTATCGTGTTGATTCCGTTCTGGACCAGCGTGGTGATCCGCACCTACGCATGGTCCGCGCTGTTCCAGCGGCATGGACTGGTGAACGACCTGCTGGTGCAGGCGGGTATCGTCGATGAGCCGATCAAGTTCATCTACAACGAAGTCGGTGTGCTGATCGGCATGACGCAGATCCTGCTGCCCTTCATGATCCTGCCGCTGCTGAACGCGATGCGGCGGATGGACGGCACGCTGCTGCGCGCCGCCGAGGTCCTAGGCGCAAACCCGGTGCGCGTCTTCGTGCATATCTACCTGCCGCTGTCGATGCCGGGGGTGACCGCGGGCGTGCTGCTGGTGTTCATCAGCGCGGTAGGCTTCTACGTGACGCCCGCGGTGCTGGGCGGTCCGCAGCAGATGATGATCGCCGTACTGATCGAGCAATACGTGACGCGCACGCTGAACTGGCCCCTCGCCTCGGCGCTGGCGACGATCCTGCTGATCGCGACGACGCTGCTCTACCTCGCCTACGAACGCGCCACGCGCCGCATCGGCGGCATGTTCGGCGCGGAGGCCACGTAGGCGATGGGATGGCTGGCCGCCATGCGGGTTGTGGGCGTCCTGCGCGGAGTGTTCACCGGCGCGGCCTTTCTCTATCTGATCCTGCCCACTTTCGTGATCGTGCCGCTGTCGTTCAGTAGCAGCCTTTATCTCAGCTTTCCGCCGCCCGGCTGGTCCACGCGCTGGTACGTGGCGCTGTGGAATTCGCAGCTCTACAGCGCTGCCTTCCTGCACAGCATCCTGATCGGACTGCCGGTCGCGCTGCTCTCGGTGGTGCTGGGAACCATGCTGGCGCTGGCGCTGGTGCGCGGGCGTCCGTGGGGAAGCCGCGGGCTGAGCGCGCTTGCAATCGCACCCTTCCTGCTGCCGCAGATCATCCTGGCGATCGGGCTCTACTCCATCCTGGCGAAGTTCGGGCTGACCGCGAGCTATACGGGCGTGATCGTGGGACACACGATCGTCGCGACGCCGCTCGTGTTCATCACCGTCTCGGCCTCGCTGCGGAGCGCCGATCCCACGTTCGAGATGGCGGCGATGACGCTGGGCGCGAACGGGTGGAAGGCATTCTGGTTCGTGACCTTCCCGACCATCCGGCTCGGCGTTCTGACTGGCGGGATCTTCGCCTTCTCCTTTTCGTTCGACGAGATCATCCTAGCGCTGTTCCTGACGAACACGCGCACCACGACGCTTCCGAAGCAGCTCTACAGCGAACTACGCTACAATATGTCGCCGACCATCGCCGCCGCATCGACCGTGATCATCGTGCTTTCACTGCTGATGCTCACCGCTGCCGCCATGGCTGGCCGCCGCGCGCAGCGGCGCGCCGGCGCGGGGCGGGACATGACCGCATGAGCGTGCCAGAGAACGCAGGCGGCCCGGCCGCCAATGGCGCGCAGGTGGTGTACGACGGCGTGGCGAAGCGCTACGGCGCGGTACAGGCGCTGGCCCCGACTTCGCTGGAAGTCGCATCGGGCGAGTTCTTCTCGATCATCGGGCCGAGCGGATCGGGGAAGACCACGCTGCTGGGCGTGACGGCGGGCTTCATCCCGCCGAGCGAGGGACGCATCCTGGTCGATGGGCGCGACCTGGTGGGCATTCCGCCGTTCCAGCGCAACCTGGGCATGGTGTTCCAGCACTACTCGCTGTTTCCGCACATGACGGTGGCGCAGAACATCGGCTTTCCGCTGCGGATGCGGAAAGTGGCGAAGGCCGAAGCCGGCGCGCAGATCAAGCGCATCCTGGACGTCGTGCGCCTGTCGGGCATGGCTGACCGCTATCCGGCGCAACTATCGGGCGGGCAGCAGCAGCGCGTGGCGCTGGCGCGCGCCGCCGTCTACAACCCGTCGCTGCTGCTGATGGACGAGCCGCTCAGCGCGCTCGACAAGAACCTGCGCGAGGAGATGCAGCGGGAGATCAAGGCGTTCCAGCAGGTGCTGGGCGCAACGGTGATCTACGTGACGCACGACCAGCACGAAGCCTCGGCGATGTCGCACCGCATCGCGATCATGAACGGCGGGCAGGTCGCGCAGGTCGGCCGTCCGCGCGACCTTTACGACAACCCGCGCAATCGCTTCGTCGCGAGCTTCCTGGGTGAGGCCAATCTGTTCGAGGTGGCACGGCACGCGCCCGCGCCAGGCGGCGGCACGGTGATCGAGACGCCGCAGGGCCTGACGCTGCGCGCGGCGGACGCGCCGCCAGACAGCCGGTTCGTGGTGTGCGTGCGGCCGGAGAAGATCGCGCTCAAAAGCGGCGACGGCGGCGGCGCGGAGTGCAACCGGCTGACCGGCACGGTGAGCGACGTCGTCCATTCCTCAGGCACCGTGCATCACCGCGTGCGCGTCGCGCCGGAGGTGGAGATCAATCAGCGCTCGACGGGCGGAGCGGGGCGGCAGTTCGAAGTCGGCGAGGCGGTCAGCGTGACCTGGGCGCCCGGCGACACCCAGTTGGTGGCCGTCGATTAGGCCGCGGCGATGAGGCGGGAGTTTCGATGTTCGATTACGTGATCGTTGGCGGCGGATCGGCCGGATGCGTGCTGGCCAGCAGGCTGTCCGCCGATCCCTCTAAGCAGGTAGCGCTTCTGGAGGCAGGGCCGGATACGCCGCCCGAGAGCGTTTCGAGCGAAATCTATGCCGCCTCCTTCCTGCCGCACTACTTCGGAGAGGCGACCTATTGGACGAAGCTGGAGGCCTATCTCGATCCGGTCGGCAACAAGAGCGTCGAGGAGATGATGCGCACCCAGACGCCGCGCCGCTACGAGCAGGCGCGCATCATGGGCGGCGGCTCCACGGTGAACGGCCAGGTGGCGATCCGCGGCCTGCCCGGCGACTACGACGAGTGGGAGGCGGTTGGCGCCGAGGGATGGAACTGGCGGAACTGCCTGCCCTATTTCAAGCGCCTGGAACGCGACATGGACTTCGACGGGCCGATGCACGGCAAGTCCGGCCCGATCCCGATCCGGCGGTGCTTTCCGCCCGACTGGGGTGCGTTCTCCCTCGCGTTTCGGGATTCGCTCGCCCAGAACGGCATCCCCTACTACGAAGACTGCCACGCCGAGTTCGGTGACGGGTGCTTTCCTTTCCCACGCAACAACATCCTGACGCACCGTGTTTCCACGGCCATCGGCTACCTGGACAGCGCGGTGCGGCTGCGGCGCAACCTGACGATCATGCCGAACACTGCGCTGCGCGCGATCGCGTTCGACGGCAACCGCGCGGTGGCCGTGCAAGCCGATCGAGAGGGGGCACCGGCGCGGATCGAAGGGCGCGAGATCGTCGTCTGCGCCGGCGCGCTGCATTCGCCCGCGATCCTGATGCGCGCGGGCATCGGACCGGGCGAGCAGTTGCAGGCGCTGGGGATCGCGGTGCGCGCCGACCGGCCGGGCGTGGGGGCGAACCTGCTGGAGCATCCGCTGGCGGGCATCGGCATTCATCTGAAGCCCGAGGGACGCCTTGCGCCCACCATGCGCAACAACTTCACGCTGAACATGCGCTTCTCCTCCGGCTTGGAGGGATGTCCCGGCCAGGACATGAAGCTGTCGGTCTCCAACCGCTTCGCCTGGAGCAAGGCGGGCGCGCATTTCGGCACCGTGCAGTTCGGCCCGAACAAATCCTATTCGCAGGGCTTCGTGCGGCTGCGCGATGCCTCCCCCGCCTCGGAGCCGATCGTCGCGTTCAACCTGATGTCCGATCCGCGCGACCTAACACGGATGATGAACGCGGTGCGCTTCGTGATCGGCGTATTGCAGACGCCGCCGGCGCGCGACCTGTCCTATGCGATCTTCCCCGGCGTCTATGGCGAGATGATCCGCAACCTAATGACGCAGTCGAAGCTCAACACGTTCCTGACCGACATGGCGGCGACGATGCTGAACATGGGCGGCGCACCGCGGCGGTTCGTGACGAACATGGTGATGAAGTCGAATCTGACGGTCGATGACCTGCTGCGCGACGACGCAAAGCTTGAGGCCTGGATCCGGCAGGGCGTGCAGGGAGACTGGCACGCCTGCGGCACCTGCAAGATGGGTGCGCCGGACGATCGCGCGGCGGTGGTGGACCCGCATTGCCGCGTCTATGGCGTGGAGGGGCTGCGCGTGGTGGATGCATCGGTGATGCCGACGATCCCGGCGGCAAACACCAACATCAGCACGATCATGATCGCAGAGAAGATGTCCGATGCGATCCTGGGCCGGCCGGTGCCGGCGGCCTGAAGGCACGCAATCCAGGCGGAGACCGACGATGGTGCGACTGGCGGCAAGCTACAGCGTGATCGACTCGCATACCGCGGGCCATCCGACGCGGGTGATCCTGAGCGGGCTGCCGCCGTTGCCGGGACGCAGCGTGGCGGAGAAGCGCGACGCATTCCAAGCCGCGCACGACCATCTGCGCGCAAGCCTGCTGCACGAACCGGCGGGGCATGCGGCGATGGTCGGCCTAGTGCCCGTCGCGTCCGAGGCTGCGGAGTTCGGCGCGTTCTTCATCTCGTCCTACATCTATCTCGACATGTGCGGCCACGGCACGATCGGCTACGCCAAGACGCTGGCGGCGACCGGCGCCATCGCGCCGCCACGCGAAAGCTTCACGCTGGAGACGCCGGCGGGCGTCGTGACCGTCGGCCTGGATTGGGACGCGGACGGCGAGCTGCGCGGCGTACGCATCCGCAACGTGCCGTGCCGCGTCGGCATCGCCGAGGCCACGGTCGATGTGCCGGGCATCGGCGCGGTGACGGCGGGCATCGTCTATGGCGGGATGTGGTACGCGATCGTCGATGCCGAGAAAGCGGGGATCGCGCTGTCCGCGGAGAACGTGACGCAGGGTCTGGCCGCGGGCAGCGCGATCAAGAAGGCATTGACGGCGTTCCTCGCGGACGCGCCGGCGGCGCAAGGCGGCGGCAGCGCGCCGAACGTGCTGTTCTACCGGCGGGAGTCACGGCTGCACGCACGGCACATGCTGGTGCTGGCGCCGAACAAATTCGACCGATCGCCCTGCGGCACCGGCACCTCGGCGCGGCTCGCGCTGATGGCGCATCAGGGCGAGATTGCCGAGGGCGAGACCTACCACGCGGAAAACCTGCTGGGCGCGGCCTTCACCGCGCGCATCGCCGAGCGGCGGGCGACCCCGATGGGGCAGGAAATCGTGCCGGAGATCGCCGGGCAGGCGCATATCGTGTCCTTCGCAACGATCGTGAAGGAGCATGGCGACCCGCTGGCCGCCGGGTTCCTGTGCCAGTAGCCGCGCTTTCGGACGCGCCGCGCGCGGAGGGCTACGACTTCGCCGTCGTGGGCGGCGGATCGGCGGGAGCGGTGCTGGCGAACCGCCTTTCGGCCGATGGGCGATACACGGTGGGGCTGTTCGAGGCCGGGCCCGACACGCCGCCCGATGCCGTGCCCGACATCATCGCCGACAGCTATCCGGGCCTGTCCTATTTCGATCCGCGCTACCATTGGACGGAGTTGCGCGTCCATACGCGCTCGCCGCGCGCCAACGAAGCGCCCGTGCCGCCAAGCAAGCTGGAGCAGGCGCGGGTGATGGGCGGCGGCTCCAGCATCAACGGCCAGTTCGCGGTACGCGGCCTGCCTGGCGACTACGACGAATGGGAGGCGCGCGGCGCGGCGGGATGGGGCTACGCGGACATGCTGCCGGTGTTGCGGCGGCTGGAGCGCGACCTTGATTTCTCTGGTCCGCAGCACGGCAAGGATGGGCCAATCCCGATCCGCCGCGTGTTTCCCGAGCACTGGGCGGGCTTCACGCGTGCCGTGCGCGATGCGCTGGCGCGCGAGGGTATCGCATACCGCGAGGACTACAACGCGGACACGGCCGACGGCACGTATCCGATGCCGCTGTCGAACGAGAACGACCGCCGCGTATCCACCGCCATCGGCTACCTGGACGCCGTGACGCGGCGCAGGCCCAACCTGCACATCTTCGCCGAGGCGACCGTGGAGGGCCTGATCGCGGACGGGCCGCGCATAACCGGCATCGAGGTGGCGCGGTCGGGCGCGCGGCATCGCGTGATCGCACGCGAGGTGATCGTGTGCGCGGGCGCGCTGCACTCCCCTGCCCTGCTGCTGCGGGCGGGGATCGGGCCGGCCTGGCATCTGCGCGCGCTGGGCATCCCGGTGCTGGCCGGCGTGCCGGGCGTGGGCGAGAACTTGACCGACCATCCGCACATCGCCTTCGGCGCGCATCTGCGCCCCGCCGCGCGGCTGCCGCACAACCAGCGGCGGCACATCTTCATGGGCGCACGCTATAGCTCCGGCCATCCGGACTGCCCGGACGGCGACATGCTGCTGATGCCGGTGAACCGCGCCGGGTGGCATCCGCTGGGCTGGACGATGGGGGCGCTGAATGTCTGCGTCAACAAGTCCTTCTCCCAAGGCACGGTGCGGCTGCGCACGCCCGATTGGCGCGACGAGCCGGAGGTGGCGCTGAACCTGGCGTCCGACGGGCGCGACCTGGCGCGGCTGGTCGATGGTTTCAAGCGCGTCTACCGCGTGTTGCACGGGCCGGAGGTGCGGGATTCGATCACGCTGTGCTTCCTGGCGGGCTACAGTGACGAGGTGCGGCGCCTCAGCGTGCGCAGCACGCGGACCTGGCTGACGATGGCCGCCGCACGGGCGCTGCTGGATTTCGGGCCGACGCGCGGCCCAATCGCACGGCGCAAGTTCGGACCCGCCGAGCGGATGCACGGCATCGCCACCGACGACGAGGCCATCGCCGATTGGGTGCGCGGATCGGTCTGGTCGGGCTGGCATGTCTCCGGCACCTGCCGCATCGGCCGGGCGGACGATCCGATGGCCGTTCTCGATCCAAGCTGCCGCGTGCGCGGCGTCGAGGGGCTGCGCGTGGTGGATGCCTCGGTGATGCCGTCGATCATCAGCGCGAACACGAACATCTCCACCATCGCCATCGCGGAGCGCGCGAGCGATCTGATCCTGAATGCTTCGGGAGCGCCGACATGAATCCGGGTAAACGGCGCGCGACGGTCATAGGCGCCGGCATCATCGGGGTGTGCTCCGCGAGCTACCTGCAGCGCGAGGGCTTCGAGGTCGAGATCGTCGATCCGGAGCCACCGGGAACGATGTGCTCGCACGGCAACGCGGGCGGCATCTGCCCCGGCTCCTGCATTCCCATCGCGGGTCCGGGGATGCTGAAGAAGGTGCCGGGATGGCTGACCGACCCGGAAGGGCCGCTGCACATTCGCCTGTCCTATCTGCCGCGCCTGCTGCCGTGGCTAGTGCGGTTCCTGCGGGCGGGGCGGGTGGAGGAGGTGCGGCGGATCTCCGCGCATATGCGCGCGCTGCACCGAATGACGTTCGACTACTACGAGCCGCTGCTGCGCGACGCGGGATGCCCGGACCTGCTGGAGAAGCGCGGGCAGTTGTTCGTCTACGAGTCCGCGAACGGGCCGGACGGCGACAGCTTC
The DNA here is from genome assembly GCA_018240635.1 of Pseudomonadota bacterium. GTDB lineage: Bacteria > Pseudomonadota > Alphaproteobacteria > Acetobacterales > Acetobacteraceae > JAFEFJ01. Next base: position 17,992 of record JAFEFJ010000051.1, read on the forward strand.
AGCCTGGGATTGCGCCGCGAGGCGGGCGTGGCCGTGGAGGTGCTGAGCCAGTCCGAGCTGCGGCAGCTCGAGCCGTCGCTGGCGCCGTTCTTCCAGAGCGCGGTGTTCCTGCCCGAGCAGGGCCAATGTAAGAACCCGGGCCGCCTGGTCGCGACGCTGGCTGAGGCGGTGCAGCGCAACGGCGGAACCGTTCGGCGGACGCGCGTGCACGGGGTACGCACCGAGGGCGGCAAAGCGGTGGCGCTGGCGACCGACCAGGGCGAGGTGCCCGTGGACCGGCTGGTGGTCGCGGCGGGCGCATGGTCGGGCACGCTGGCGCGGAAGCTTGGCAGCCCGGTTCCGCTGGAGACCGAGCGCGGCTACCACGCGATGGTGATGGGCAGCTTCACCGGCCTACGCGTGCAGACAATGTGGGCCGAGCGCAAATTCGTCGCAGCGCCGATGGAGGAAGGCATCCGCTTCGCCGGCACCGTGGAGTTCGCTGGGCTTGCCGCCCCGCCCGACATGCGCCGCGCGGATGTGCTGCTGCGCCTTGGGCGGCGCATGCTCCCCGCCTTGGGCCAGGACGAACCGATCGTGCGGTGGATGGGCCATCGCCCAAGCCTGCCGGACAGCCTGCCCGTTATCGGCCCTTCGCCCCGGTTCGGAAACGTGTGGTTTGCCTTCGGCCATGGCCACACGGGGCTTATCGGCGGCTCCGTGACAGGGCGACTCGTCGCGGACCTAATCGCAGGCACGTCATGCGTCGTCGATCCTGCGCCATATCGAATCGACCGATTTTAATGCGCTTCGGTCCTCCCGAGTTTGGATGACCGCATCGTGGCGAACGCAAAGACGTGGATAGCGGGACCAAGCCGCGCCATCACCCGCGATCGGGCCCTGTCAATTACTAGGTGATCGGTGGCGATGTTGAGGCAGACCGGGCTCTTCTTTGGCTTCGGGGTGAGCCTACCGCATCGGTGCGTTACCGATTGAACCGGCGTAGAATCACCGTCTATCCTACAGCCCACGGAGTCGATGATGTCTTTCCGTGCCGCGATCTACGCCCGCTATTCGTCGGACAGCCAGCGCGATGCGTCGATCGAGGACC
>JAFEFJ010000520.1 GCA_018240635.1 Pseudomonadota bacterium
CTCCACACTTCCCGCACCTGCCGCACCGTGCGGAAGCCCGCGCGGTGATACGTCGGCAGCGCCCGCGGATGATCCGCGGTGCACGTGTTCACCGTCACCCCGCGCGGCCCGCGCCGCCAGGCCTCGTCCACGGCGGCGCGGAGGAAGGCGTAGCCGGTGCCGGTGCCCACCGCGTGGGGCATCAGGCCGAAATAGCTCAGGTTCACGTCGGGCCAGTTGCGGCCGTCGAGCTCGAAGAAGCCGGCGGGCTCGCCGCCGCCGTACAGCGTGTGGATCGCGACATGTGGATGCGCGAGCAGCGCGGCCAACTCGCGGTCGGGCATCGTGCGGCGCAGCCACCAGCAATAGTCGGCGCCGACCGTGTCGTAGAGATAACGGTAGAACCCCACCGTCGGCGCCTCGGCCCGCACCACCGTGAAGCCGTCGCGCAGCGGCGGCGGTGGGTCGGGCGGGCGTGCGTCCATGCGCAGGAACGTCACCGTCACGCCGACGCGCGTCACCGGCTCCATCTGGCGGGAGCCTCCCAGTCCGGCGAACGGCCCCAGCAAAGGCAAGCGTCCGCCAGCCGCATCAATCGTCGAGGAAGCTGCGCAGCTTCCGGCTGCGGCTCGGGTGCTTCAGCTTGCGCAGCGCCTTCGCCTCGATCTGGCGGATGCGCTCGCGCGTGACGTTGAACTGCTGGCCGACCTCTTCCAGCGTGTGGTCGGTGTTCATGCCGATGCCGAAGCGCATGCGCAGCACGCGCTCCTCGCGCGGCGTCAGGCTGGACAGCACGCGCGTCGTCTGCTCGCGCAGATTGGCCTGGATCGCGGCGTCCAGCGGGATGATCGCCGCCTTGTCCTCGATGAAGTCGCCCAGGTGGCTGTCCTCCTCGTCGCCGATCGGCGTCTCCAGGCTGATCGGCTCCTTGGCGATCTTCAGCACCTTGCGCACTTTTTCCAGCGGCATGCCGAGCTTCTCGGCCAGCTCCTCGGGCGCCGGCTCGCGGCCGATCTCGTGCAGCATCTGCCGGCTGGTGCGCACCAGCTTGTTGATCGTCTCGATCATGTGGACGGGGATGCGGATCGTGCGCGCCTGGTCGGCGATCGAGCGGGTGATCGCCTGGCGGATCCACCACGTCGCGTAGGTGCTGAACTTGTAGCCGCGGCGGTACTCGAACTTGTCCACCGCCTTCATCAGGCCGATGTTGCCCTCCTGGATCA
>JAFEFJ010000521.1 GCA_018240635.1 Pseudomonadota bacterium
GTTCAGCCGACTCCGCGCGGCAGTTCGCGTTCCACCAGCCGCGCGAACAGCGCCGCGCCATAGGGCGTCGCCGCGTCGTTGAAGTCGTAATGCGGGTTGTGCAGTTGCCCGCTGTCCTTGCCGTTGCCGACCTGGATGTAGGCGCCGGGCACCTGCTCCATCATGAAGCTGAAATCCTCCGATCCCATGCCCGGCGGCTTGGCGCGGTCCACGTCCGCCTCGCCCACCAGTTCCGCCGCCGTATCGGCGATAGCGGCGGTCTGCGCGGGCTGATTGATCAGCGGCGCGAAGATCACCCGGAAATCGAGCGACGCCGCCGCCCCGAAGCCCGCTGCCACGCCCTCGGCGACGCGCTTCATGCCTTCCTCCATCAGCTTCATCGTCTCGGGCCGGAAGGCGCGCGCGGTGCCGGAGATCGTCGCGGTCTGCGGGATCACGTTGTAGGCGTCGCCGCCCACCACCTTCGTCACGCTCAGGACCGCGGTGTCGGACGGCGGCACGTTGCGAGCGACGATCGATTGCAGCGCGGCGGTGACGTGGCAGGCGGCCAGCACCGGATCGACCGACGCCTCGGGCCGCGCGCCATGCGCGCCGCGGCCGGTGATCTCGATATCGAAGAACGCGCCGCCCGCCGCCGAGGGACCGGGGCTGATCGCGTATTTGCCCACCTCCAGCCCCGGCCGGTTGTGGATCGCGTAGATCGCGTTGCAGGGGAAACGCTCGAACAGCCCGTCCTTCAGCATGGCCAACGCGCCGCCCACGCCCTCCTCGCCGGGCTGGAAGATGAAGTTGACGGTGCCGTTGAAGGCGCGCGTCTCGGCCAGGTACTTCGCAGCGCCCAGCAGCATCGTGGTGTGCCCGTCGTGCCCGCAGGCATGCATCCGGCCCGGATTGCGGCTGGCGTGATCCAGCCCCGTCGCCTCGTGGATCGGCAGCGCGTCCATGTCCGCGCGCAGGCCGATCGCCTGCTGCCCGTTGCCGGAGCGCAGCACGCCCACCACGCCCGTGCCGCCGACGCCGCGATGCACCTCGATCCCCCATTCCGCGAGCTTCGCCGCCACCACCTCCGCGGTGCGGTGCTCCTCCAGCCCGAGTTCGGGATGCGCATGCAGGTCGCGGCGGATCGCGGTCAGGTCGTCCTGATAGCGGCGGATGGCGTCCAGCGGGGTCTCGGGCACGGCGATCTCCTGGCGGA
>JAFEFJ010000522.1 GCA_018240635.1 Pseudomonadota bacterium
GGCAAACACCGCGGCAAACACTGCGGCAAGAAATCGTGACATTGATGAACTCCCAGACGCGATCCATAAAATGGCTTGTGCCCCGCGGCTAACCGCCGCCGGCCGAATGGTCCCTCGTCATATTCATGCAGTTTCGTACGCTACGTAACTCAGTAGTTTGCAGACTCTAATTTCTGGAATTTCGACTTAACAATTTTCAAATTTGGCCTGCCGGGCACGATTGCTCCCGAAAATGTGCTTCGGCTGCCGCAGACGCGGGAACGCAGGCTGGGACCGCCGGCGGAGAGAGGCGGGCATGCCTGCGCATGACGGCGCCCTCCCTAACCGGCCGGCGCGCTGCATTTGGCGGGAGCGCCCCCGTTGTAGCCGGAGCACGTCCAGGAGCAGCCGCTCCCGCTAGTCACCGTGGAAGCAATGCCGGTTCGGCACAGCGCCTCGGACGGCACCGAGGACGTTGCGATCCCGGCGGTCGCGCCGCAGACTCCGGCGAACGCCGCTGGACTGCTATGGGACGCGAAAGTCTGCCACAGGATCAGGCTCGCATTCGTCCCTTTCGATGCAGGACCAAGCAGCGGGTCGTAGAACTGGTTGCCGCCGGGCCAGGTATGACCGCCGCCGGTGATCGTATAAAACGCAACCGTCGTACCGTTGCCGCACCCGCTCCACGTGCTCAGCGCGTCAACAACAGCAGCGCCGGTGTTCAACGTGTCCGGATAGCTGCTCACCGCCGGTGTCGAGAAGTTCGAACCGCCGTTTGCCTGCGCCCAGAGCGTGGTGGTCTGCAGCGCCGAATAGGAGCCCAACGTGCCGTTGTATGGGATGATCGGATCCGCCGTCCCATGGAAGTGCACGTAGGTGATGGGGAGCGTCGCCTTGCAGTCCTTGTTCCAGCGGTGACTGCTGTTGGCATCGATATCGCCCAGTCCGGCGACCAGAGGTACGTTGCAGAGGGCAACGCCCTGCGCGACGCGGACCCCTTGCGAGTACCCGGCCAGGTACACCCGGGTCGGGTTGATGTGGTACTCCGCCTCGATCGTCTGCAGCAGAGCCAGCGTGAACTGGAAGTCGTTGTTGGTGCCGGAGAAATCCCAGGCGGATCCAGCCGACTCAGGGTAGGCGACGAAGAAGCCGTACTGGTCCGAAAGTGCGTCGAACGCCGTCAGGCGCTCCATCTGTGCCGCACTCCCGCCAAGAC
>JAFEFJ010000523.1 GCA_018240635.1 Pseudomonadota bacterium
AGCCCGCGCGCCGGCGAAGTCCCGCCCGCGCCGCGCGGCGGCGGCGAAGGCGTCGTATTTCTCCCTGCCATCGGCGACGATCAGGGGGCGCATTGGCCAATCGGCTGTGCCGGCGCGTACCCGCTCCTGCATCCCGCTTGCCACGGCGACGACAGGAAGCAGTCCAGGGACTTGGTCTTTCAGAATTCGCAGCGTCCCGCCCAGGATCGGCATCATATGCCGCGTCTCCGTGCTGCGGCTGCCCGGCATCAGGACCAGCGGCACCGTGTCGGCCCCGATGCCGTGGCGCTCCCGGAAGCGCGCCGCATCGCCGCAGTCCGCCCCACTCTCCAGCACGGAATGGCCCACGAAGCGGGCGGGAATGCCGTGCCTGGCGAAGAAGGCCGGCTCGAACGGCAGCAGGCATAGCAGCTCGTCCCACAGGCCCGGATAATGGCGCACCCGGCCCTCGCGCCACGCCCAGACCTGCGGCGCGACGTAATGCGCGCGGCGGATGCCAAGCGCCGAAACATCCTTCAGAATCCGCAGCGTGAAGCCCGGGCTGTCGATGGTGACGAGAAGATCGGGCCGGCGCGCGGCGATGTCGGCAGCGGTCTCGCGCAGGCGGCGGCGCAGCGCGAACAGGCGCGGCAGGATCTCCACCAAGCCCATCAGCGCCAGATCATGCATCGGAAACAGGGACGTAAGCCCCTCGGCTTCCATCAGCGGCCCGCCGATCCCGGCAAAGCGCATCTCCGGCCGCCGGCGCCGCATGCCGGCGATCAGGCGGCTGCCCAGCGCATCGCCGCTCGCCTCCCCAGCGATCAGGTAGATCGTTGGCACGCGCGGGCCGAGAGCCGTGCTGCGTCAGCCGCCGCCCTTGCCGAGCAGCGCCTGCGGGTCGAGCGGCACGTGCCGACGCACCGCGCCGGTGCCGCCGAGGGCAGGGGCCGGCGCGCCGTCCACCAGAACCGTCAGGCCGCCGGCATTGCCGGTGGAGAGCGTCAGTCCGGGCTGATCCGGCACCTGCCAAGTCTCGCCCGCGTGCATAAGCCGTTCCATCACCGTGGCCTTGCTGGCATCCCGCACCTGCACCCAGGTGTCCGCCGTGGCTTGCAGCACGATGCCGGACGCGCCCGCGGCCGGTGGCGGCGCGGCGGAGGCGGGCGCAGGCCCCGCCGGGGCAGCAGGCGCCGGCATGGGCGGCGCGGGCGGG
>JAFEFJ010000524.1 GCA_018240635.1 Pseudomonadota bacterium
TGGCTGCACCACTTCGCGCTGCTGCTTCCCGTCTCCTACGCCGCGCTCGCGCTCGGCCTGGAGCACTTCGCGCGACTGCTGCCCGGACGTCCCTGGCTCGCATCCATGGGCGCCGGACTGCTCCTGCTGCCGATCCTGGCCGGGAATGCGATCCAAACCCGCGGCTTTTTCGCGACGCTGGAAGCCACGCGCGGCGTCGGCCTGTTATCCGACGCGGTCAACCGCTACGCGGAAGCAAGCCGCACGGATCTGCCGGATGCGACCCGCTTCTTCCCCGATTGGGGATTGCAGTTCCCGTTCCTCATGCTCACCGGCGGCGCCCCGCCGACCGTGCCTGGTTTCGATCCGGCACGTGCCCGCGCCCTGCTATGCGCCGGTCACGACGTGGAAGTGGCCACGCTCGAGGACCGCTCGACCCCGCTCCTGCCGCAATGGGCAGCCGACCTCGGATGGCCGCGCACACAGACGCTGCACTACGATCAGGCCGACGGAACCAGGCTGATCACGGTGCTCCGGTGGCTTGCCGCCGACCGGCCGCCCTCGGCCTGCCAATGACCCGCCGCGGCATGGCCCTGATGATGGCGAGGCGCCCCGATCTCCGCTATGCCCGCGCCTAGCCCTATGGACGCCGCCACCAACGCTCCAACCGCCGCCAAACCCCGACGCCGCCGCGCCGGCATCTTGGCCATGGAAAACTCCCCAGCGGTCCACGCGCTGGTGATCGCGATCTCGATGATCGCGGGGGCGCTGATCGCGCTGTCCCGCGGCCAGGACACCAATTTCGATCAGCTCAACTATCACTACTACAACGCGTTCGCGTACGAGACTGGTGCGCTGGACCGCGATGTCGCCCCGGCCCAGGTGCTGCACAGCTACCTGAGCCCTTACGTGTACGTTCCGTTCTATCGGTTCGTCCGCAGCCTGCCGCCGCGCGGGGTTGGCTTGGCGATGGGCGCACTGCACGGCATCAACATCTGGCTGGTGATTGTCCTGAGCGGCATCGCCGCACGCGGCCTGCCCGCCCGTGCGCGCCTGCAACTGGTTGCCGCCGCGACCGTCATCTCAATCGCGGGACCGATGGTGATTTCGGAAGCCGGTACCTCGTTCGCCGATATCCTGATCAGCATCCCAACGCTTGGGGGACTGGCGCTGCTGATGGGCGCCGAAGTGCGGCCCGGCGGATC
>JAFEFJ010000525.1 GCA_018240635.1 Pseudomonadota bacterium
CGTCTCGATCAGCCTGTCGCTGGTCTCGGTCTTCATCCCGCTGCTGCTGCTGGGCGGCATCGTCGGCCGCCTGTTCCGCGAATTCGCGATGACGGTGACGGCGGCGGTGCTGGTCTCCGCCTTCGTTTCCCTGACGCTGACGCCGATGATGTGCTCGCGCTTCCTGCGCCGCCACGACGGCGGCCACGGCGTGCTGTACCGCGCCATCGAGGCGGTGTTCGACGCCATGCTGGCGTTCTACCGCCGCACGCTGGACGTGGCGCTGCGCTTTCAGTTCCTGACGCTGCTGACCTTCCTCGCGACCCTCGCGGTGACGGTGTTCCTGTACATCGCGATCCCGAAGGGCTTCTTCCCCGCCCAGGATGTCGGGCTGGTGATCGGCATTTCCGAAGCCGCGCAGGATGTTTCGTTCGACGAGATGTACCGCATTCAGCAGCGGCTGGGCGCGGTGGTTCAGGCCGATCCGGACGTGCAGAGCTATGTCTCCGCGATCGGCGCCGGGCTTGGCGGGCAGACCGGAAACAACGGCCGGATGTTCATCAACCTCAAGCCCTGGGACCAGCGCACGCACGGCACGGCGCAGGACTTCATCAGCCGGATCCGCCCGAAGCTCGCGAAGGTGGAGGGCGGGCAGCTTTTCCTTCAGGCGGCGCAGGACATCCGCGTCGGCGGGCGCCTGTCCAAGACCGAGTATCAATACACGCTGCAGGACGCCAACCTGGCCGAGCTGTACGAGTGGTCGCCGAAGATCCTGGCGAAGCTGCAATCGCTGCCGATGCTGCGCGACGTGACGACCGACCAGCAGATGTCGGGCACCACTGCGACGCTGACCATCGACCGGGACGCGGCGGCGCGCTTCGGCATCACGCCGCAGCAGGTCGACGACACGCTGAACGACGCATTCGGCCAGCGCCAGGTGACGCAGTATTTCTCGCAGGTGAGTTCGTATCACCTGATCCTTGAGGTGATGCCGGACCAGCTTGGCGAGCTGGAGACGCTGAACAAGCTGTATGTGAAATCCAGCACCGGCCAGGCGGTGCCGCTCTCGACCTTCGTGAAGCTCGACACCAAGCCGGTGCAGCCGCTGTCGGTGAGCCACCAGAGCCAGTTCCCGGCGGTGACGATCTCCTTCAACCTCGCGCACGGCGCCTCGATCAGCCAGGCGGTGCAGGCGATCAACG
>JAFEFJ010000526.1 GCA_018240635.1 Pseudomonadota bacterium
TGGGTCACGCGGCCTCGCCGGCGGCGGCGCCGCTGGACCAGGCCCATTGGAAATTGTAGCCGCCGAGCCAGCCGGTGACGTCCACCGCTTCGCCGATGACGAACAGGCCCGGCACCGCCTTGGCCTCCATCGTGCGCTGGGAGAGGCCGTCGGTGGCGACGCCGCCGAGGGTGACTTCGGCCTTGGCGTAGCCCTCGGTGCCGGTGGGATGGACCTCCCAGGCGCGCAGCGAGGCTTCCAGGGCGGCGAGGTCGCGGTCCGGCGTCTCGCCGAGCGGGCGGGCGGCGGCGGCGGGTGGCAGAAAGGCGTCGGCGAGGCGCTGGGGCAGTAGATCGGCCAGCACGCCGCGCAGGCCCGCCTTTGGCCTCTCGCGCTTGCGGACGCGCAGGAACCCGTCCGCCGCGCCGGGCAGCAGGTCGATCCGCACGGGGTCGCCCTCGCGCCAGAACGAGGAGATTTGCAGGATCGCCGGGCCTGAGAGGCCGCGATGGGTGACCACCATGCCTTCCTCGAACCGCGTCTTTCCGCAGCCTGCGCCGATGGTCGCCGAAACCCCGGCGAGGCCTTCGATGCGGGCGCGTTCCGGCCCGTCGAGCAGCAGGGGCACGAGGCCGGGGCGGATCTCGGTGAGCGCGAGGCCGAAGCGCCGCGCCAGATCGTAGGACAGGCCGGTGGCGCCGATCTTCGGGATCGACAGCCCGCCCGTCGCCAGCACGAGCGAGGACGCCGACAGCGGGCCGGCATCGGTCTCCACCCGGAAGCTGTCGGCGCGCGAGACCTCGCCGATGCGCTGGCCCAGCCGGACCTCGACCCCGGCGGCGGCGCATTCGGCGAGCAGCATGGCGACGATCTGCCGCGCCGAGCCGTCGCAGAACAACTGCCCGAGAGTCTTTTCGTGCCAGGCGATGCGGTGGCGGGCGACCAGGGCGAGGAAGTCCTGCGGCGTGTAGCGCGCCAGCGCCGAGCGGCAGAAATGCGGATTCGCCGAGAGGAACCGCTCCGGCCGGCATTCCAGGTTGGTGAAGTTGCAGCGCCCGCCGCCCGAAATCAGGATCTTCTCGCCGGCCTGGCGCGCATGGTCGAGCACAACCACGCGCCGCCCGCGCCGCCCGGCGGTGAGCGCGCACATCAGCCCGGCGGCTCCGGCCCCCA
>JAFEFJ010000527.1 GCA_018240635.1 Pseudomonadota bacterium
CCCTCTCGGCCCGCGCTTGCGGGGGGAGAGGGTCGGGGTGAGGTGGGTGGCGCCGCCCGAAAGTGGCTGCGACTGGCGCGAGAAATCGCCGCCTCTGGAATCCCCTCCTCACCCAACCCTCTCCGCCCCCGGGGGCGGAGAGGGCAGGTTCCGCCAAATGCGATAGCCCTGCCCGATGCGTGGAGGGTTGGGGTGGGGGCCTCCCGCTACTCCGCCGCGTCCTGCGTGAAGAACTTCTGACCGGCAGCAAAGTGATTGGGGCTGGTGAACACGCCGAGGATCACCGCCCCGTTCGGCGCGTGCGCGACATGCGTGTTACCGGCCGGACGCCAGACGAAGTTGCCGGCGGTGCAGGCGCCTTCCGCGTCCTCCAGGCTGCCTTCGAGCACATAGGTCATCTCGATCCCGGTGTGCTCGTGCAGCGGCACCTCGCCGCCCGGCGCGATGCGGAACAGCAGGGCGGACATGCCGCCCGGCGATTCCACGTAGAGCGGCTTCATCTCGATGCCGGGAAACTTCGTCGTCTGCCACGGCATGTTGACGACATCGACATAGACCGAGGGCGGCGAGGGCTCGTCCGCCAGCAGGCGGCGGAGCGGCGCGGCGGCTGGCATCGTGTCGGGCATTGACGCAATCCTTCCGTTGATGGAGGAGCGCGGCCTATCGCTGCCCGCGCACCAGCGTGCCCGGCAGGGCGCCCGTGGCTTCGCCGTTGCGGTAGGTGACGGCGCCGGACACCACGGTGGCCTCGTAGCCGCTCGCCTTCTGCAGCAGGCGGCGCCCGCCGGCGGGCAGGTCATAGGTCACGTAGGGCCGGTCGTAGCCGATCGCATCCCAGTCGAGCACGTTGAGGTCGCCCTTCAGCCCCGGCGCAATCCTGCCGCGGTCCGACAACCCCGCCGCGCTCGCGGTGTCCGAGGTCAGGCGGCGGATCACTTCGGGCATCGCGAACCGGCCGCGCTCCTTGCTCCAGTAGGACATCAGCCAGGTGGGAAAGCTGGCGTCGGCGATGAAGCCGACATGCGCGCCGCCGTCGCCGAGGCCCATGATGACGTTCGGATCGGCGAGCATCGCCTCGCAGGTGCTGAGGTCGTAGTTCACGTAGTTCACGATCGGCGTGTAGATGAAGTTGCGCCCGCCATCCTCGATC
>JAFEFJ010000528.1 GCA_018240635.1 Pseudomonadota bacterium
TCATCGGCGGGGAGTTCGTCGCCGAGGCGGTGGGCGAGACCGAGGTGGCCGGCCGCCGCGCCGTGCTGCCGCGCATCACCGGCCAGGGCTGGGTGTACGGGACGGAGACGCTGCGCATCGACGAGGCCGATCCGTTTCCCACGGGCTTCGTCCTCTCCGACGTGTGGGGTGCGCTGTCCGGCGGGACGGAGTAGGGCAGGGCGCCCTCCTCTCGGACACCCCCTCCATGGAACCGGCCGACCTTTCGCCCGCGCAGCGGCGCTGGAGCATCGCCGCCGCCGTCGCGGCGGTGACGGTGTTCGGCATCAGCGTCGGCCAGGCCGGCCCGCTGATGTCGCTGACGCTGGAGGCGCGCGGCGTCGATGCGACGCTGAACGGGATCAACGCAGGCAGCGCCTTCATCGGCGTGCTGCTCGGCCCGCTGCTGGCGCCGCGCGGCATCCGCCTGCTCGGGCTGCGGCGGTTCCTGGCGGGCTGCTTCGTGGTGGACATCGCGGTGTTCCCGCTGCTGCACGTGTTCGACAGCCTGCTGGTGTGGTCGGCGCTGCGGATGTTCGGCGCGGTGTTCGGCTCGGCGATCTTCACCGCGAGCGAGGCGTGGATCACCATGCTGGCGGGCACCGAGGCGCGCGGGCGCGTGCTGGGCCTGTATGCCGCGGCGCTGTCGGCGGGCTTCGCGCTGGGGCCGCTGCTGCTGCCGCTGACGGGGATCGAGGGCTGGGCGCCGTTCCTGGTCAACGCCGGCATCGCGTCCTTGGGCCTGATCCCGCTGGCGGCGGCGGGCGCGGGCTCGGCGGGGCTGGGGCGGGAGAGGGCGCGCAACCCGCTGGGCGTGTTCCTGCGCGCGCCGATGCTGCTGTTCGCGGTCGCGCTGTTCGGGCTGTACGAGCAGGCGATGGTGTCGCTGCTGCCGATCTGGGGCCTGCGCACGGGCCTGGACCGCGACACCGCCGCCGCCGCGCTGAGCGCGATCTTCCTGGGCGCGATCGCGCTGCAATGGCCGGTCGGGGTGCTGTCCGATCGTCTGTCCCGCGCGGCGGCGCTGCGGCTGTGCGCGGTGGCCGGCATCGCCGGGGCCGCGCTGCTGGCGTTCGAGCCGATGGACGCCGCGTCCCGCTTCGCGCTGCTATTCCTGTGGGGCGG
>JAFEFJ010000529.1 GCA_018240635.1 Pseudomonadota bacterium
AAGGTGGAATCGACGCCGCTGCCGAGGAGCGCGCGAAGCTGCGACCGGGCGAAATCCACTGCCGCCGCGTCGCCCTCGTGCTCCAGCGCCCGGGCGGCGCTGCCGCCGATCCAGCCCTGCACCGCCGCCTGGCCGTACTGCCAGCACTGGAAGACCATGAACGGCTCGCCGCTGGTGCGCACCTGGCGGTCCAGGCTGCAATGGGGCGGCAGGCCGAACCGGTCGGCGTCGGTGGCTTCCAGCAGCACCTTGAGCGCCGCACCCATCGGCAGGGCGGCGATGGCGTCCTGCGTGGGCGCGGGCAGCGCGGGCTTGAAGGCGATGCCGCCCGCCGCCAGCACCCCGGTCGAGACGGTGACGATGCAGGCGCGCGCCGAGACCGAGCCCGCCGGCGTTTCCAGCACGACGCCGCCGCGCGGTCCGCCCCACTTGATGGTGCGCACCGGCGTGCGCAGCCGCACCGCCACGCCCTGCGCCAGCCGGTTGCGCACGAAGGCGCCGAGCCCGCCCTGCACCAGCAGATCGGAGCCGGTCAGCACGTTGTCCCGCCAATCCCGCAGGCTGAGCGCATCGGCATCCGCCGCCGCGATCACCGGCCCCTCCCACGCTTCCACGGACAGCGCCCAGGGGTCGTCCGGCAGGTGGCGCGCGACCTCGCACAGGCGCGCATCCTCGCGGTCCTCCAGCAGCGCCTCGGCGGCGGCGTGGAAGCGCGGCCAGGCGGCGGCGTAGTCGCGCAGCTCGGCGTCCGTCGCGGGCCGGCCGTCCAGCATCGTGCATTCCCGGCGCAGCGACGCCGCATCGGTCAGCGCATCCCCCTGCGCCTCGGCGATCGCCGCCACGGGGTTGCGCTCGGCGGCGTGGAGCCAGACCGCGCCATGCTCGAACGGCGTCTCGCCGAGCCAGGGGAGCGGGGTGGAATGCACCCGCCCGCCGACCCGCGCGCCGGCTTCCAGCACCAGGTGGCTGACGCCCACGGCGCGCAGGGTGGCAGCCGCGCCGAGCCCGGCGACCCCCGCGCCCACCACCGCGACATCGACATCCGCCAAACGTGGCATCCGCGCCGCTCCGCCTGTTTGCGCGCCCAAACGTGGCGCATCGCGCGTCCAAGACAAGCGCCCGCGGCGCCGCTCGCCAGC
>JAFEFJ010000052.1 GCA_018240635.1 Pseudomonadota bacterium
CACATATGCTTGACTGCGACGCAGGGGCGACTGCCGAGCCGGCGGGAATTTCATCCAGATGTCTGATCAGATGCTCATCCACCTAGTTCGGGGCGCCACCAGCGGCCGGGATGTCCTTCGCCATTTGGTGGACGCTGAGTGTAATCCACAGCGTTCGCGAGGAAGGCTTCCCACTCCGCCTTGAGGACCGCGTCGGACCAGTCGTATTGGCTGCCCCATTGCGCCGCCCGGTCAAGCAGACCCAAGCCCGTCGCCAAGAGCCGGTGACGCTGTGCCACATGGGCGAGACCAAGGTACTTGTAATGTAGATTCACGACCTCGTCGGCGGCGGGGATCACCACGGCGCCTTCCGGCCGCGCCCAATGGCGGCCGGGACGGTAATTTGTTTCGGCAATGCGGTCGGGATCGAAGATCGAGAGCTTGTTCATCTGGGCGAGGGGCGCACCGCGCCGCCGCGTGGCGGCGAGCCATTCGCCGGGTGAAGGAAAATCGGGCGCAGCCATTTGGAAGCCGAGCGCCGGGATTGCCGTTGCGTCCGCTTGTTTGCAGCGCGCGAGGTAGCCGGCCATGTCCGGGTGATGCAGAAGCTCGTCCACTGCCGTGATGACGACCAAATCGGCATTGCCGCGGCACTCTTTCCACACCTGATCGTGCAGAAGCAGGGCGGAGAGGACGAAGCTGTCGAGCGCTGCGCGGGAGAAGTGCTGAATTTTGACGCGCGGATGGGCGGCGAGCAGTTCCAGCGTCACGTCGGTGGAACGGTCATCGTACATCACATAGCGGTCGATCCAGCGATCGTAATGACGGAAGAAGAAGGGGAGCATCCGTTCTTCGTTCCATAGGATAGAAAACAGGACGACGGTCATGCCGCCGACCCCTTTACGCCGTGGATTCCGGCGTGCCGACGACGGCGGCCGGGATGTCGCGGCGCACGACGGCACCCGCTGGGACCGCCACGCCGGCACCGATCCGTATGCCGGGCAGCACTACCGCGCCCGGGCCGACCGAGGCGAAATCTGCAAGTTCGCAGTGATGGCCGATGCTCGCAGTCTGACTAACAAAGACGAAGCGGCCGAGGCATGCGGCGGCGCCGATCATCGCACCCGCGTTTACGTAGCTCCAGATACCAATTTCCATCACCCGCGGCAGGATGGCGGTGGGATCAGTGAGCGCTGGCGCTGCCTCGGCTCCCGCCGCGTCGGCCTGTTTCCATGCGCGCTGCCGGTTCGCGGGCGAGAATAGCGGCACCAGCACGGGAGCCGGCGGCGAACCGGCCATTCGTTCGGCATCGAGCAGTGGGATCGCCGGGCAGGTCCAAACAGCTCCTGGATGGTTGCGGCACGCGGCCACGATGTGCCAGCCGCGTCGCGCGCAGCTTTCCTCCACTTCGGCCACCACGGGCGAGCCAATTCCCCAGAGCGCGACACGTTCCATCTTCCGAACCTGCCCCGTCGCGGTCGCGCCGGAAAGACGTTACAGGACGAGATGCGACAGCAGCGCGTCGAGCCGCAGCCGGCCTTCTGCCGTGGCGACGAGGCGCGCACCGTTCCAGGTGAGGTAGCCGGCGTCCTGCGCTTGGGCGAACACGTCGGCGTCAATCGACGCCGCCAGCGGCAGCCCGCAGCGAACGGCGAATCGTCCGGCGTCGATCCCCTCTGCAAGGCGGAGGCCCATCAGCAACATCTCGCGCGCCCGATCGGCAGGCGCGACCGGCTTCTCGAAGGCGATGCCGTGTCCCTGCCTCTCAACCCGCTCGGCCCAGGGTTCGGGGGCACGATGACGGCGGGTGGCAAGCAGCGCGGGGCTACCTGGTGGGGTCACACGCCCATGCGCGCCCGGTCCAATGCCGGCATAGTCACCGTAACGCCAATAGGCGAGATTATGCCTGCTCTCACTACCGGGGCGTGCGTAGTTGGAAACTTCGTATGGTTCCAGGCCGAAGCGTGACGCCTCCTCGCACGTCGCTTCGTAGAGGGCGGCTGCCCCATCGGCGTCAGGCAGCACGATTTCGCCGCGCCGGTACAGCGCCTCGTACTGCGTACCCGGTTCGATGGTGAGCTGGTAGAGCGAGAGGTGGTCGGCAGCGAGGGCGAGCGCGTCGCGCAGTTCGCGCCGCCACGCGGCCATCGTCTGGCCGGGGCGAGCGTAGATCAAATCGAAGGAGAGTCGTGGGAAGATAGCGCGGGCGGCTTCGAGCGCTGCTATCGCCTCCGAGACCGAATGGCGCCGGCCCAGCTGGGCAAGCGCCTCTGGCTCCAAGCTCTGCACGCCGAGGGAGAGGCGGTTGACACCTGCCTGAAAAAAGGTCCGCAACCGCCCAGCTTCGACGCTTGTTGGATTCGCCTCCAGCGTGATTTCCACATCAGGCAGCGGTGTAAACAAACGCGTAGCCTCGGCGATCAGAGCGGCGACCGTTTCCGGCTCCATAAGGCTGGGCGTGCCGCCGCCGAAGAATATAGACCCCAGCCGACGCGGGCCGAGCCGTGCGGCTTCCCAGGCGAGTTCGGTGCCGAGTGCGGCACGGAATCGCGCCTGCGGCAGCGTGTCGCGGACGTGAGAATTGAAGTCGCAATACGGGCACTTGGCCAAGCAGAACGGCCAGTGGATATAGAGCGCGAGCGGCTCCCGGTCGGGGGTAGCAGGGTCCATGGGTGGGAGATATAGGCGATGTCGGGCAACGAGGGCGCGGGCTCGGTCGAACGGGTACGTGCTGCGCTGCTGGCGGCGGGGCATCCCGATACGGTCACCGCCTTCCCAGCTGGCACCCGAACGGCTGCGGATGCGGCTGCGGCGGTCGGATGCACGGTGGCGCAGATCGCCAAGTCCATCGTCTTCCGTGCGGGCGGACGGGCCGCGGTTATCGTAACTTCGGGCGCAAATCGCGTCGATCAGGCGCGGGCGGGCACGGCGCTTGGGGTTGCGCTTGCGCGCGCCGATGCCAGTTGGGTCCGCGAGACGACGGGCTTCGCCATCGGCGGGGTCGCGCCCGTGGGTCACCTTTCGCCGCCGCTGCTGCTTATCGACGAGGACCTGTGCGCGCTCGATCCGATCTGGGCGGCCGCTGGCTCTCCGATGCATGTCTTCCGTACCACGCCCGAGGCATTGCAGCGCCTGACCGGCGCGGCATGGGCGGAAGTGCGCGCCCGCTAAACCGCTTTGCCGCCGCCCATCGCGCGGCGGAGTGGCAGCAGGCGCTGCCAAAGTTGGCGCAGCGGGGCGAGCATCCGTCCCTGAGCGGCAGAAACGGCGCGGATCTCGGCCACAGCGTCGTTGATCTCGTCGATCCGCGCATGCAGGTCTGCGAACCGCCGGTCGAGCGTGCGGCGCAACAGATCAAATTGATCGTCGGCCGCGCGGTGCAGCGAGAAGACCGTTTCGTTGGTTTCATCCGCGGCATGCAGCAGGGGTTGCAGCACGCCGATCAGTGCCGGGTTGTTCCGCAGCGCTAGGCGGATGACGCTGTTGCGAAGCAGAACGTCATATCGTTGATGTTCGCGCGTCCCCGCGATCACCGAGTTTCCGTATACCGGATCGGCCAAGCCGCGGCGCAGATGATAGAAGGCAAGTGGCTCCTCGATTACGCCGAGGTCACCGAAGGCGAGCGCGCGGAGGTTGAATTCCCAGTCGCCGAGCACCGGCATGTCGGCATTAAACGCGCCGATATGCAAGACGGCCGCGAGGCGCATCATCAGGCTGATCGGCGGGAAGTTGTTGCCTGCGAAAACTCGGCTGAGTTCGATGTTCGGGCGGAAGTCCGGCAGCGGCTCGCGCGACTCTTCGATCACGGCGCCGCCGTCGATGCGCTCCCACACCACGCGGCTGTCCGTCACGACGCCGATGAAGCGAGCGTTCGACGGGTCGCGCAGGAAGGCCACCGTACGCGCGAGGAAATCTGGGTGCCACGTGTCGTCGTCATCGTGCACTACGACGAATTCGCCGCGGGCCATCTCGATCGCTTGGTTCGAAGCGGCTTCCATCCCCAGGCACACCGAGTGATGTCGCACCGTCAGGCGGGTGCCGATCACCGCCGCCTCTGCTGCGAGCAGCGCCTCCGTCGTCCCCGGATCGCCGCCGTCATTGACCAAATAAAGTCGCCAGTCTGCAAAACTCTGCCCGGCCACGCTTCGCAAAGCGCGCGGTAGAAGCACTGGCCGATCCTTGGTCCGCATCAGGATCGACACAGCCTCACCCGCTTCAGTGCGGTTCGGCCAGATCGCGCCGTCCGGCTGCTGGAACAACAATGGCAACGTGGGGGTGCAAGGCTTGTCCATCAGGGGCGCGTCTCCGCGTCAGCAACCGCGACCGCATCGTTGCGGGACCCGGCCGCGCAGCATAGTCACGAACGCGGCAACACCGCAGCAATACATCCAACAGTCGGGCTTCCGGTCCGCGCGGATCACGCCGACAAATCCATCGCCGCCACCGTCCGCCGCAGCGCATCGCGCCAGTCGGGCAGCCGGATGTCCCACACCGCGGCGAGCTTGCCGCAATCGAGCCGGGAGTCCGCAGGGCGCTTGGCCGGCGTTGGCCAGTCGGCCGTTGCGATCGGCACGACCTCGGGCATCCGTCGCGCGGGATCGCGCGCGGCGGCTTCTTGAAGCGCGGCAACGGCGAGCCCGTGCCATGTCGTCCAGCCCGAGCCGGCGGCATTGAAGATACCGGCGAATTTTGAATGCCATCCCTCGCTTATAATGCGACGCGCCAGTGCCAAAATCGCCTCGGCCAGATCGGCGGCGGCCGTTGGACAGCCTTTCTGGTCGGCCACTACAGTGAGTTCTTCGCGTGTCTTGCTGAGTGCAAGCATGGTGCGCACGAAGTTGCGCCCTGTAGCTGCATAAACCCAGGAGGTGCGGACGACCATCGCCCTTGCGCCGGAGGCGAGCACAGCCTGCTCCCCCGCCAGCTTGGTCGCGCCGTAGACGCCCTGCGGGGCAGTCGGGTCGGTCTCGACATAGGGCGCGCCCTTGCCGCCGTCGAAGACGTAGTCGGTCGAGACGTGGATCAGCGGCACGCTCGCGCCAGCGCAGAGCGCGGCAAGGCGCTTCGGCCCGAGATGATTGGCGCGGTCTGCGGCCTCGGCATCGGTTTCCGCCGCATCGACGGCGGTGTAGGCGGCGGCGTTCACCACCAAGGCGGGCGTGGCATCTTGGAAGGTGGCGTCGATCGTTTCGGGACGATCGAAATCGAATTCCGGGCGCCCGACGCGGCGGATAAGCGACGCGCCGCCCGCATCGAGCAGGGCGCTGGCGAGCTGGCCGCCACCGCCTGTCACCAGGATCGGGCGTGCCGTCACTCGGGCGCCCCGTAGCGGAACCAGTCGCAGGAAGGATCGAAGGCCGGTGCGGCCTGATCCTTGTCGGACAGCACCGCCGTGTCCGGCGCCGCTGGCCAGGGAATGTCAAGTGCCGGGTCGTTCCAGATCACCGCCCGCTCAGCCGTGCGGTCGTAGGGGGCGGTGACCTTGTAGATCACCTCGGTATCGGGTTCGAGCGTGCAGAACCCGTGCAGGAAGCCGGCCGGCACCCAGAGCTGCGCCCAGTTCGCGGCTGACAGGTTGGCTGCGACGTGCAGGCCGAAGCTCGGCGAGCCGCGCCGCACATCCACCACCACATCCCAGATCGCGCCACGCACGACGCGCACCAGCTTGCCCTGCTGACTGGGAGCGATCTGGCAGTGCAGGCCGCGGATCGTGCCGACGACGACGGAAACGCTGTGGTTGTCCTGCACGAACGGGCCGGGTATGCCCGCGGCCGCGTAGCGCTCCGCGTGCCAGGTTTCAGCGAACAGGCCGCGGCTGTCGGCGAAGCGTGCGGGCACGATCAGCTTCACCTCGGGGATCGCCAGGCTTTCGACGTTCATGGCGCTGCGCTCTCGGCCAGTTCCATCAATGCGCGTCCGAGATCGGTCTTGCCGAGCTGGCGCGCTTGCTCGCGCAGCGCGTCGCCGTCGATGAAGCCCATGCGGAAAGCCACTTCCTCGGGGCTGCCCACCAGCATGCCGGTGCGGGACTGGATCGTCTGCACGAAAGTCGCGGCCTGCAGCAGGCTGTCCGGCGTGCCGGCATCGAGCCAAGCGCAGCCGCGCGAGAGGCGTTCGACATGCAGGGCGGCTTGCTGGAGATAGACACGGTTGAGGTCGGTGATCTCCAACTCGCCGCGCGCCGAGGGGCGGATCGAGGCGGCGATATCGCTGACTTGGCTGTCATAGAAATAGAGTCCGACTACAGCCCAGTTCGACTGCGGCGCGGCGGGCTTCTCGACGATCTCCACTGCGCGGCCTGTTTTATCGAAAGAGACGACGCCGTAGCGTTCCGGATCGCGTACCTGGTAGGCGAACACCGTCGCGCCCTGTGGCCGGTGGGACGCGGCGCGCAGCAGGGTGGAGAGATGGTCGGCGTGGATCAGGTTGTCGCCGAGCGCGAGCGCGCAGGGGCCGCCCTCGATCCAATCGCGGCCGATCAGGAAGGCCTGCGCGAGCCCGTCCGGGCGCGGCTGCTCGGCATAGGCGAAGCGCACGCCGAGCCGCTCGCCGCTGCCAAGCAGGCGGCGGAACTGCGGCAGATCCTCGGGCGTGGAGATCACCAGGATGTCGCGGATGCCGGCCAGCATCAGCGTGGATAGCGGGTAGTAGATCATCGGCTTGTCGTAGACGGGCAGTAGCTGCTTGGAGGCGGCCAGCGTCATCGGATGCAGCCGAGTGCCGGACCCGCCGGCGAGGATGATCCCTTTCACGCGGCATCCTTCGCGCCGGTGGTGCCGAGCCGTTGTCCGGCGTATCGATTAGCTCGCAGCGCCTCCCACCATTCCCGGTTGGCGAGATACCAGTCGATCGTGCGCGACAGGCCAGCCGCGAAATCGTGCGCCGCCTTCCAGCCGATCGCCGCCTCGGCCCGCGAGGGATCGATCTCGTAGCGGAAATCGTGGCCCGGGCGGTCCTTCATGAAGGTGATGAGCCGTTCGCGCGGGCCTGCCCGGTCGGGCAGCCGGCGGTCGAGTTCGGCGCAGATCGCGCGCACGACGTCGAGGTTGCTGCGCGGCTGGCGGGCGCCGATGGCGTAGGTGGCGCCAGCCTCGCCGCGTTCGAGGACGGTGGCAAGCGCTGCAGCGTGGTCCTCGACGAAAAGCCAATCGCGGGTGTTGGAGCCGTCGCCGTAGACCGGCAGCGGCTTGCCCTCGAGCGCGTTGATCGTCACCAACGGTATGAGCTTCTCGGGAAATTGCCACGGGCCGTAGTTGTTCACCGTGTTCGAGACGAAGGCGGGCAGGCCGTAGGTGTGGTGCCAGGCGCGGACCAGGTGATCCGATGCCGCCTTGCTGGCGGAGTAGGGGCTGTGCGGATCGTAGGCGGTGGTTTCGGTGAACGGCGGATCGTGTGGGCCGAGTGCGCCGAACACTTCGTCGGTGGAGACGTGGTGGAAGCGGAATGCGGTGCGGCGGGCCGGCGGCTGGGACTGCCAATGCGCGCGCGCCGCCTGCAGCAGCGTGAAGGTGCCGACGATATTGCTGTGGATGAAGTCGGCCGGCGCGTCGATCGAGCGGTCGACATGGCTTTCGGCGGCGAGGTGCATTACCGCGTCCGGATCGTGCGCGGCGAAAATCTCCTGCATCGCGGTGGCATCGGCGATGTCGGCTCGTAGCAGCGTATGGCGGTCGTGACCGCGTGCTTCCTCTAGCGCGTCCTCGGACGCCGCGTAGGTCATCTTGTCCACGTTGACGACGACGTGGCCGGTGTGGCGCAGCATGTGGCGCACCACGGCGGAGCCGATGAACCCGCACCCGCCGGTCAGCAAAACCTTCATAGCCAGACCTGTTCCCTGTCCCAGCCGCGGACGGCCACCGCCGCCAGCGTGTCAACTTGCATGGACCAACCAATTCCGCAAACGCAAGTGGCCGTCCCGGCCCGGTTCATGCCCGCCCGAGTATCGCGCCGGCCCAGACTCCGAGCAGGCACAGCACCACCGACACAATCACGTAGGCGGCGGCGCGCAGCATCTCCCCGCCTTCGGCCAGTTGCAGGGTTTGCAGGCTGAAGGCCGAAAAAGTGGTGAACCCGCCGCACAAGCCCACCATTACGAAGGCGCGGATCTCCGGGGGCAGGGCGAGGGAGTCGGCCGAGCCTGTGAGACCGTCGAACCAGCCGATCACGATGCTGCCGAGGATGTTGATGAGCAGGGTGCCCCAGGGGAAGGTCGCGCCCACGAGGCTCGCGACCGCGTCGCCGAACCCGAGTCGTGCCATGGTGCCGATCGCCCCGCCCGCCGCCGCAGAGGCGTAGGTCACGAAAACCCGGCTTGCCGTCACCTAGTGCATCTCCCGCTTGCCGAAGAGGCAGCATAGGCCCGCGCCCCGTCCGGCGCACGCCTTGGCACCGTGCGCAACGGAGCGGACTTGCTGAATTCGCATGGCTGCCTCTCTGCGCACCTTATCATAAGGTTGCTTATCATGTGGTTCGTCTCATTCGAGGTGCTTTCCGCATGCCGCCCCCCAATCAGGCCACCGGGTCCCGCATCCCCCCGCCGGAGGACGAGGACGAGGCACGCCGCGAGGTGCTGTTCGTGCTGCACGACTTGGCGCGTCTGATCCGCGTCGAAGCAGACAAGCGGGCGCGCGAGCACGGCATGACCCGCGCGCAATGGGTGATCCTGGTGCGGCTGGAGCGCCAGCCGGGCATGACGCAGAAGGAACTCGCTGAGGCGATGGAAGTGGAGCCGATCACGGTCGCACGGCTGATCGACCGGATGGAGGCGCGCGGCCTGGTTGAGCGCCGGCCAGATGCGCGCGACCGCCGGGTGTGGCGGCTGCATTTGCGCGCGGCGGCGCAGCCGGTGCTCGTGGCGATGCATCCAGCGCGCACCGGGCTCGCGCGCGCGGTGACGGATGGGCTCGACGCCATCGCGATCGCGCGGCTGAGCGAGACGTTGATGATTATGAAGGCCGCGCTGACCGGCGAGCCGCGGGCCAGGGCGCCGGACGTTCCGTCCGATGCCGGCCCCGGCCTTGGTCAGGGTCCCGACGATCCTATCGCCGTCACGGTCAAGGAGGTCGCCTGATGTCGCAGGCAGCAACCGCGGCGCCGCGCGTCGCCGATGCGGCGCCGAAGCGCTCGCGCGCCCGGACACGGGTTCTGCGTCCGCTGCTGATGCTGGGCGGCATCGCCGTGGTTGCCGTCGGCGCGGGGTATTTCTGGCTTACAGGCGGCCGCTATGTCTCTATCGACGATGCCTACGTGCGGGCGGCGAAGGAGAGCCCCGCGACCGATGTCTCGGGGATCGTCGCGCAGGTGCCGGTGCACGAGGGCGAGCCCGTCGCGGCAGGGCAGGTGATGTTGCAGCTCGACGACCGGCAGTTCGTGATCGCGCTCGACCGCGCACGCGCCAACCTGGCGCAAGTCGCGCTGACCATGGAGGCGATGAAGCAGGACTACCGGCGGATGCTGCACGACGCTGACGCCAAGGTGGCGCAGCTCGATGCCGATCAGGCGAATTACGAGCGCTTCGCGAACTTGGTGAAATCCGGCAGCGTGACGCGCGCGGAGTACGACAATTCCCGCTTTGCCGTCGCCGCCGACCGGCAGGCGGTGGAGGCGCTGCGGGTGCAGGCGAAGGTGCAGCTCGCGAAGCTCGGCGGCAATGCCGACATCGACGTGCGCGACACGCCGCAGTACCGTGAAGCAAAGGCGCAAGTGGACGAGGCGCAGCGCCAGCTTGACCACACTGTGATCCGCGCGCCCTTCGACGGCACAGTAACGCAGGTCGATAGCGTACAGCCCGGCATGTACCTGGCGGCCGCAACCCCCGCATTCGGCATCGTCTCTACCGCCGATGTGTGGGTCGAGGCGAACCCGAAGGAGACCGAGCTGACCCATGTGAAGCCAGGCGATTCGGTGGCGATTTCGGTCGATACCTATCCGGGCCGGACCTGGCCGGGGACGGTGCAGAGCATCAGCCCGAACAGCGGCTCCGAGTTTTCGATCCTTCCAGCGCAGAATACGTCGGGCAACTGGGTGAAGGTGGTACAGCGCATCCCGGTACGCATCGCGGTGGAGCGCCGCCCCGACGATCCCCCGTTGCGCGCGGGAATGAGCGTGGAGGCGACGATCGACACCGGGCATCGCCGCAGCATTAGCGACCTTTTCTGATCCCGCGATGAACCAGGGCTTCGAGCAGGTTCCGCACCGCGCGCTGATCACCGTCTGCCTGATGATCGCGACGCTGATGCAGGCGCTCGACTCGACGATCGCGAACGTCGCGCTGCCCTACATGCAGGGCAGCCTATCCGCGACCTACGACGAGATCACCTGGGTGCTCACGTCCTACGTGACGGCGGCCGCGATCATGACCGCGCCGGTCGGCTGGATGGCGATGCGCTTCGGGCGTAAGCGGCTGTTCCTGGCCTGCCTGATCGGCTTCACCGTCGCCTCCATGATGTGCGGGGCGGCGCAGTCGCTCCCGCAGATGGTGGCGTTCCGGCTGCTGCAGGGCGTATTCGGCGCCGCGCTCGTACCGCTGTCGCAATCGACGATGCTGGACATTTATCCACCAGCGCAACGCGGCACCGCCATGGCGATCTGGGGCATGGGCGTGATGGTCGGCCCGATCCTGGGGCCGACGTTGGGCGGCTATCTGACCGAACTCTATAACTGGCGCTGGGTGTTCTACGTCAACTTGCCATTCGGCATCCTGGCGGTTGCGGGCCTGTCGGTGTTGATGCCGCGGAACCAGCCCTCAGCCTCGCTGCGCTTCGACTGGATCGGCTTCGCCGTCTTGGCACTCGGCATCGGGTCATTGCAGATGATGCTGGACCGCGGCCAGGACCAGGACTGGTTCAGCTCTACCGAAATCATCGTCGAGGCGGTGCTGGCCGGGCTCGGCATCTATCTGTTCGCGGTCCACATGATGACCGCCGAGAAGCCGTTCCTGCCGCCCGGCATCTTCGCCGACATGAACTTTCTCGTCAGCTCGTGCCTGATGTTCGCGATTGGGATGGTACTGTTGGCGAGCTCGGCGCTGATGGCGCCGTGGCTGCAGAACCTCGCAAATTTTCCGGTGGAGACGGCGGGGCTTGTGCTGGCACCGCGCGGGATCGGCACGATGGGCGCCATGCTGATCGGCGGACGGCTGTCCTCGCGCTTCGATCCGCGGCTTTTCATCGCGCTGGGCGTATTGTTGCTATGCTGGTCTTTGTGGGAGATGACCGGCTGGACGCCCGATGTCGCGCGCCAGGTGGTGGTGATGAACATCATCGTGCAGGGGGCGGGCCTCGGATTCATCTTCATCCCGCTGCAGGTGCTGGCCTTTGCGACGCTGGCGCCCGTTCTGCGCACCGACGGCACCGCCTTCCTGAGCCTGACGCGCAACGTGGGCAGCGCGATCGGCGTCTCCGCCACCTCAGCGCTGCTGACGCGCAATACGCAGGCCTTGCACGAGCAAATCGGCGGCTATGTGACGCCCTTCAACCGGACCCTGCATGGGTTCAAGATGCTCGATCCATCGACGCCGCACGGCGCGGCGATGCTGGACCGGCTGGTGAACCAGCAGGCGCAGATCATCGCCTATCTGGACAGTTTCAAGCTGTTGATCTTCACCTCGCTGCCGGCGCTTCTGCTGCTGCTGCTGCTGCGGCGGCCGCGGGTTGCGCCGCCCGCTCTGGAATCACACGCAGTGATGGAGTAGCGCGCCGGCGGGATCAGTCGGCGGCGGCGGCCGTGCGGTCGATGCGCTCGCGCAGAGCCTCGCCGAACAGCTCGAAAATGCCGCGCGAGACCGCGTCGGTCTCGAAATCGTATTCGGGATGCCATTGCACGCCGACCGCGAACCCGGCCGCGCCGGCAACGTGGACCGCCTCAATCGTGCCGTCGGGCGCGACAGCGTCGGCCACCAACCGGGGCGCGAGCCGATCGATCCCCTGGTTGTGCAGCGAGTTCACCGCGATTTCCCCGGTGCCGGCTAGCCGGTGCAGCCAGTTGCCCGGCGTGATCCGCACTCGGTGCGCCTTACCCTGGCGGATCCTCGCCGATGGCTGCATGGGCGTGGAGTGGTCGAGCCGCCCGGGCAGGTCCTGCAGGCGCTGGTGCAGCGTTCCGCCAAGGGCGGTGTTGAGCTCCTGGAAGCCCCGGCAGATCGCGAGCAGCGGCACGCGCTGCGCTACGGCGGCGCGGATCAGCGGCAGCGTGACGTTGTCGCGCATCAGATCTTCGCTGGTTCCCTCGGCGTGCGGAGGACCGCCGTACAGGCTGGGGTGCACGTTCGAGCGGCTACCGGTGAGGATGATGCCGTCGAGTCGGCGCAGCAGCGTGTCGATGTCCGCCTTGTCACCATTGGCGGGGATCAATACGGGGACAGCACCAACGAGGTGATCGGTCGCCCGGACATATGTGTCGGACGCCGCATGCTTGGGCATACCGAACACGCCGAACTGCAGGCTGCAGCAGCTTATCCCGACCAGCGGCGTCACAACGGGAGGCGTCCTTTCACGCCCCAATCATCAAGGAAAATCGTGTCAGGAAAAAGACCAAATGCGCGGTTTTCTTCTATCCCCCGCTGCCTTCGCGGCCCTGGAAGAAGCGGGGATCGATGAATTCGAACAGCTTCTGGTCGAAATTGCCGCCTAGCACGGGGTCGTAGAGCGTGACGCGTGTTTCCCGCCGCTGAGCGTCGAGCACGCTCCATTGCTTCAGCACCAGCGGATTGTCCGCGAAAACAAGGGTCAGCGTGCCGTCGGCCGGGCTTGCCGTGCGGATCAGGCTGACCTGGATCTGCCCCGGCTGGCGGGCGATGCCGGTTACGGTCACGTCCCCCGACAGCGTGACCTTGTCGGCCAGCAGGATGCCGAGCGGGGTGCGGCCGACCGGGATGTTGCTAGTCTGGTTGAGCTGCGAATCGTGGAACACCACCAGCCCATGGCCGGCGACAAGAAGCAGCGGCGAGGGGGGATCGTACTGGAACCGCATGCGTCCGGGCCGTTCCAGCCATGCCGTGCCGCCGCTGACCGCGCCGTTCGGCGCCACCTGGATGAAGCGCGCCTTCAGGCTGCGCAGCCCGTTCAGGTACGTTTCGATCCGGGCGAGGTCGGCTATGTCCTGCTCGGCGGGCTGGAATCCGGCCGCGGCGGGCGCCGCGAAGCCAGCGCGGACCGCGATGGGCGCGGCGAGGAGGGCGAGAAGGATGGCGCGTCGGTTCATCGCGCGCAGTTGGCGACGGGGCAGAGCATTTGCAAATGCAGTTTGCGGGTGCCGCGCCGCCGGGCCGGCATGCCGGACGCGCGTTTTCCGCCGGCCGGTGCGCCCTTGATCGACTTGCGAAGCCGGGTCTATAAGCCGCGTCCCATCGGCGGGGCCATAGCTCAGTTGGGAGAGCGCCTGAATGGCATTCAGGAGGTCGTCGGTTCGATTCCGATTGGCTCCACCATGAGACCCGGCATGGCGAGTCGGCTAATGCACGCCGCGTTCTGCCTGGGGTTCGCCGCTCTGGCGGGCTGCGCGGTCGATGTGCTGCCGCCTAGCGGACCGGGCTCGATCCGCGCCCGGTCGAGCGGGTCCGTTACATCATATTTCGCGGTGTGGTCATCGAGCCCCTAAGCGGGAGGCGAAGAGATTACCGGCTTTGCTGCTCGCGTGCCGCCTGCGCGGCGGCGGTGAGCGTGGCAGTGGGCTGCGCGTCCAGACGCTTCAGCGGGATCGGCTCGCCGGTATCCTCGCAATAGCCGTAGGTGCCGTTTTCGATGCGCGTAAGCGCGGCCTCGATCGAGGCCAGCAATCCGCGGGCGCGTTCGCGGTTGATGATGTTGAATTCGCGGTCGCCAGCGCCGCTCGCTTGGTCGGCCTGGTCCCCCACGCCGTCCGATCCCACCGCATCCTGGGTCGCGGCCGTGGCGAGTTCGAGCTCGGTCTCGGCCCGCATGCGAAGAAGCTTGTCGCGAAAATAGGCGATCTGCCGCGGGCCCATGAAGGGCTCGCCGGGCTCCGCCGTGATTCCGGTTTTGCGTTCCCCCGCCATTAGGGCCGGGATAGCAGCGCCCTGGGAGCTTGTGAAGGCCAAAGCGCCGGAAACCAGTCCGGCGGCCTTGGCCGGCCTGCGTTCCGGCGCGGGATCGTCGGCTCTCACGGATGCAGCCAAGCCTGGTCACGATAGCTCGCCACGCTCGTGGTTCATGTATCGGTGCGCCCGTTCGTTCTGCGCATGCCGCGCCTCTGCGGGCGCGTGCGGAAGCCTAGGACAAGCCGCTCGCCCGCCGCAGCGACGGAGTGGCCGCGCCGCGCGCCGGCGCGTTAGTTGGACATCCGCCGCATCAGGCAGGCCGCGGCGGCTATGGCACCGACGCAGCGAGCGGGTTCAGCACGGTGGGATCGAGTGTGCCAACGGCGGCGGTAGCCTCGCTGGAAGCTGCGCCTTCGCCAGTCGTGGCGGGGTGCGATGCCTCCAGCGCCCTGGCCTGTGCCTGCTCGGCCGGGTCGCTGGAGGATGACGGCTCAGCCGCGGCACTAGGCGCGAGCGCGGCGGAGTTGCCGGAAGATGACGGCGCAGGCGCGGCGGCGGGGGCGGGCGTCGGGGCAGGCGCGGCGGTTGCGGGCTGCGTGGGAGCGGCCGTCGCCGGGATGCTGGTCGCGAGAGCAGGCGCGGAGGACGGCGCGGGAGCGAGCGCCGTGGGCGGCGGCAGCGGCGTTGCCGCCACCGGGTCGGGCGGCGGGGCGGTCTGCGGCGGCGGCACGGTGTAGTCCGGCACGACGCGGGCCTGGCTGCCGGCGATCAGGAGCACGCGCTGCCCGATCGCGAGCGGCTTCTCGTCCTTCTGTGTGACTGAGACGAGGTCGCCCTTGGTTTCCTTCACCACGTATTCCCAGGCGGTGGTGTCGCCCTGGGCATGTTCGACCGAGGTGCCGATCAGGCTGCCGACCAGGGTGCCGCCGACGGCGCCGAGCGCGGCCGACAGCCCGCCGGAGCCCGCTTGCGAGCCGATCGCGCCGCCCGCGGCACCGCCGGCGGCGGCGCCCACCACGCCGCTGGCGGAAATCTGCACCTGCCGTACGCCCACGATCACGCCCTGCTCCACCTTGGCGGCTTGCTGCGCTGCCGAGGAGGCGTAGGTGTCGGGAGAATAGGACGGGCCGCATCCGGCGAGTGCCAACAGCAGGGGCAAGGCCAGTCCCTGTCCGCGAAGCCGGACCATGCACGTATCCGCTTATCGGGAGAACACGGCGGCTAGATACGCTACCCCGGCTGCCCTGTCATCGCCGCGGGTGCCCCGGCATGGCGGGCATGACGGGTTTTCAACCGGGCGGTCATCCAGCGCTCACATGCTGCGCCGGCTCCGGTTGCCCGCATTCCGCGGGACGGTTCCGCGCAGGAGGACGAAATGGCGGGAAAATCCCCGCGACTCGTGCGTTGTGGGCGGGGTTTCGCCATGCTCAACCATCCGGCCGCCACCCGAATGCTGCCCGAGTCCACCGGCGCGTTCGAGGCGGCGACGCTGTTCGCCAAGGCGCATGGCGACAGCGGCAGCAGCCTGCACGCACGCGTGGAGCGTCGCGGCGTCGTTGCGGGCCGCCCTGCCGGGACCGTCGCGCCGCGCAACGCCGCCGACGAGCTGGGCGCCCTGCCGATGACCCGCCGCACGCTGGTGAAGCTGGACACCGAGGGCTCGGAATACCGCGTCCTGCCCCGCATCGCTGGGCTTCTGGCCGAACGGATGCCGGTGCTGCATGTCTCGTTTCATCTGTTCAATCTGCAAGACGGGACGGACGAGTACCGCACCGCGCAGATGCGGCTTACCGCCGGCCTCGCCGCGGCGGGGGCGCTGGCCTGCTATCCGCTGATATATGCTCGCGCGGAAGGGCGATGGATGCGATTCGATCCGGCCGACCCAACCGAATGGACCTGCCGCGGCGCTACCTACTGGCCCCCAAGCCGGTTGCCGGCATCGTTTCGGCGCAATTCGGCTTTACCGATTCCTGGACGCTTTCATCCGTACCGATTCCGGGTCTGACGTAACGAAATTGCCAATGGCGCGGTGCGGGTCGGGCGTCTAAACCGAGGCGGAGAAACCGCCAGGATACCCGCCCATGACCAGCTCCGATGCCCGTCCGAGCGCCGATCAGCTTGCCACGGTGTGGGACCCCGCGACGCGCGTGGGCGAGATGCTGCGTGGAAAGCGGGGGCTGGTGGTGGGGATCGCGAACTGCGACAGCATCGCCTTCGGCTGCGCCGCCAAGCTGCGCGCCTTCGGTGCCGATCTCGCGGTAACCTATCTGAACGAGAAGGCCGAGAAATACGTCCGTCCGCTGGCCGAGAGCCTGGGGACTGCGATCATCGCGCCGTTGGACGTGGAGCAGCCGGGCCAGCTGGAAGCCGTGTTCAAGCGCATCACTACGGAGTGGGGAAAGCTCGACTTCGTCGTGCATTCCATCGCCTACGCGCCGCGCGCCGATCTGCACGGGCGCGTGGTGGACTGCTCGCTTGCAGGATTCCAGCAGGCGATGGCGGTATCCTGTCACTCGTTCATCCGCATGGCGCATCTGGCCGAGCCGCTGATGACCGAGGGCGGTGCGCTGATCGCGATGACCTATTACGGCGCCGACAAGGTGGTGAATAACTACAACATGATGGGGCCGGTGAAGGCGGCGCTGGAAGCGAGCACGCGCTATATGGCGGCCGAGCTGGGCGACAAGGGCATTCGCGTCTACGCTGTTTCGCCGGGACCGCTGAAAACGCGCGCTGCCAGCGGCATTGCTGCCTTCGACGAGCTGATCGAGGCGGCGGTGATGCGCGCGCCCGCCGGGCGGCTGGTGGATATCGCCGAGGTGGGACGCGTGGTCGCGTTCCTGGTTAGCGGCGCAGCATCCGGCATGACGGGCGATACGATCTATGTCGATGCCGGGCTGCACATCGTGGCCTGAGCGCGCGCGGGCGGAAAAGCGCAACCGAACGCAATCATCGGCCGGCATGGGAGAGAGGGCGAAATGACGCGCACGAACAAGCTGTTCGGCGAGATCAATGTCGGCGATGCCGCCGCGATCACGAGACTAGTGACGCCCGAGGACCTGTATGTCTTCGCCCATGTCAGCGGCAATCTGAATCCATCCAACCTGCCGACCGCTGGCGCCGCGGGCGGCGGCGCGGCCGAAGCCGCCTCGGCGCCCTCGATGTGGGTCGGTTCGCTGTTCTCGGCCGTGCTCGGAAATCTTCTGCCCGGACCCGGAACCGTCTACCTGTCGCAGACGCTGCGCTTCCATGACCGCGCGCGCGTGGGCGACAGCCTGAATGTCGGCGTGCGGGTGGCGCGCCTGATCGCGCCCCGCACGGTGGTGCTGGACACCCGCATCGAGCGCGCGGGCCAGGTGATCGCCGACGGCGTGGCGGAGGTGCTTGCGCCGACGGAACGGCATGCCGCCGACGACGCGTCGCTGCCCGGCCTGACCGTGGTGCGCCACCGGCATATGGAGCGGCTGCTGGCAGCCTGCGCGCATGTCGATCCGATGCCGACGGCGGTGGTGGCGCCGGAGGAGGAGAATGCTCTGCTCGGTGCGCTGGCCGGCGCGCGCGAGAAGCTGATTGTGCCGATCCTGATCGGCGACGCGGCGAAGATCCGCGCCGTGGCGGAGGCACATGGCGCGGACCTGATTGGCGTTGCGATCGTCGATCTACCGAGCCACGACGCGGCCGCGGCGCGCGCGGTGGAGATGGTGAACGAGGGAGCCGTCTCGGCGGTGATGAAGGGCCACCTGCATACTGATGCGCTGCTGCGCCATGTGGTGAAGACGCAGGGCGGGCTACGCACGACCCGGCGCATCAGTCATGTGTTCGTGATGGACGCGCCGTCGCTGACCGATCTACTTCTGGTTACTGACGCCGCGATCAACATCGCGCCGACGCTTGAGGAGAAGGTCGATATCGTCCAGAACGCCATCGACCTCGGCATCGCTCTCGGCATCCCACGCCCGCGCGTGGGCGTGCTGTCGGCGATCGAGACGGTGAACCCGAAGATCCAGTCCACGCTCGATGCCGCCGCGTTGTCGAAGATGAGCGAGCGCGACCAGATCCGCGGCGGCATCGTCGATGGGCCGCTCGCGATGGACAACGCGATCAGCCTGACCGCCGCGCGCACTAAGGGCCTGCGTTCCCTGGTGGCTGGGCGCGCCGATGTGCTGGTCGTGCCGAATTTGGAATCGGGCAATATCCTGGCGAAGGAACTGACCTACGCCGCGCAGGCGGAAGGCGCCGGCATCGTGCTGGGCGCGAAGGTGCCGGTGCTGCTGACCAGCCGCGCGGACGACGAGGGCTCGCGCCTGTTCTCCTGTGCGGTGGCGGTGCTGTATGCGCACTGGCTCGCGTCCGGCAAGAGCATGGTTCCCCCGGTGATCCGCGCGGACGAGGCGGCGGAGCGGATGCGGGAGGTGGAATGACGCGCCATGTGATGACGCTGAACGCAGGTTCGTCCTCGATCAAGTTCGCGCTGTTTGAGGCCAATGACGGTGCGCTTTCCGCCGCCGCGATCGGCCTTGTGGAAATCGTGGATGGCCAGCGCCACATCGCCGTGCGCGACAGTGCGGGCGCAACGGTGCACGATGTGCGCTGGGCTGGCGACGGCGACTTCCATGCCGATGCGCTTCGCCGCATCCTGGGATGGCGTCAGGCGACGTTTCCTGCCGCCCGCGTGGTGGCAGCGGGTCATCGTGTGGTGCATGGCGGGGTGAACCACGATGTCCCGGTGTTAATCACCCCTGCCGTTCTGGACGAACTGAAACGCCTGGTGCCGCTCGCGCCCCTGCATCAGCCGCACAACATCGCGGGCATCCTGGCGGCGCGCGAGGCCTGGCCGCATGTGCAGCAAGTTGCGTGCTTCGATACCGCCTTCCACCGCAG
>JAFEFJ010000530.1 GCA_018240635.1 Pseudomonadota bacterium
ACGCGGGCCGTGGCGGATGGTCACGGCCGATGTGGACGGCTGCGATCTCGCGCAGGACGAAACGGTGATCCGTGTCGCCTGGAGCGCACCCGCCGCCGATGCGGGCGCGATCCGCGGCGAACTCGTGCGGCTCGCGCGGGAAGCGCGCGGATAACGAATCCGTAGAGCGATCCCCCGGTCTGGACCGCGCCCCGCCCCGCCCGTAGAACGGTCGGCAAGGCGCCGAACGCGCGTTCACTATCGGAGGAAACCGTTCCGTGACTTCTGCCGATCACGCTCAAGCGGGCGTCCATACGACGCGCCCGCTGCACGCCAACCTGACCGCGCCCGCGCTGGTGGCGGAGGCGCTGCGCCGGCACGAGGGCAGGCTGTCGGCCGATGGCGCGCTGATCGTGCGCACCGGCATCCACACCGGACGCTCGGTGCAGGACAAGTTCGTCGTGGACGAGCCCGAGGTTTCGGCCGAGGTCTGGTGGGGCAAGATCAACCAGCGCATGGCGCCGGAACGATTCGCCACGCTGTCGGGGCGCGTGCGCGCCTATCTGCAAGGCCAGGAGCTGTTCGTGCAGGACCTGTACGCGGGCGCCGATCCGGCGCGGCGCGTGCGCGTGCGCCTGGTCACCACCGCCGCCTGGGCCGCGCTGTTCGCGCGCAACATGTTCATCCGGCCGCCGGCGGCCGATCTTGACGGTTTCGTTCCCGACTACACCATCCTGCACGCGCCGCAGTTCCAGGCCGACCCGGCGATCGACGGCGTGCGCAGCACCACCGCGATCGCGCTGTCCTTCGCGCGCCGCACCATCGTGATCGCGGGCACCGAATACGCGGGCGAGATCAAGAAATCGATCTTCACCGTGATGAACTGGAAACTGCCGGCCGAGGGCGTGCTGCCGATGCATTGCAGCGCCAATATCGGCCGCGACGGCGACGTGGCGCTGTTCTTCGGCCTCTCGGGCACCGGCAAGACCACGCTCTCCTCCGATCCCTCGCGCCCGCTGATCGGCGACGACGAGCATGGCTGGGGCCCGGACGGCGTCTTCAACTTCGAAGGCGGCTGCTACGCCAAGGTGATCAACCTGAGCGCGGAAGCCGAGCCCGAGATCTGGGCCGCGACTCACCGATTCGCCTCGGTG
>JAFEFJ010000531.1 GCA_018240635.1 Pseudomonadota bacterium
CGTCTGGAGTTCCAGGGCGTGG
Organism: Pseudomonadota bacterium; assembly: GCA_018240635.1. GTDB lineage: Bacteria > Pseudomonadota > Alphaproteobacteria > Acetobacterales > Acetobacteraceae > JAFEFJ01. The sequence continues at coordinate 23 of JAFEFJ010000531.1, forward strand.
CGCCGGGTCAGCGGCGCGCCTTGAGCCTTCAGCTTCCGGAGGGCTTCGCGCGTCTCCTTGAAAATCTTCTGCGGCAGGATGATCAGAGCCCGAACGTTCGCCGGATCGTCGAACTGGCCGAGCAGGAGGCGGGTCTTGTTGGCGAGCCCGTCGGACGGGGGCGTCACGCGCTGGCCGAGCGCCCGCAGCTCGTCGACATGCTCCTCCTCGACCTTCACCCAATGCCGGGCAACCGCGGTGATGACGCCGACGATGTTGCCGAGCTGCACGGACGGCTTGCCGTTCGACCGCTCCAGGAAGAACCGGGCGCCGTCCTTGATGGTCTCTATGGCCACCACATCGTGCAGGCTGCGCAGCGTCGCCGGGTCGTGGCCGCGATGGACCAGGGCGGACAGGTACTCGTGCAGTTGCTTCCGGCGCGTCACCACCGTGGCGGGGCGAACCGGCTTGAAGCGCAGCGTCCGCAGCTGGTCCTTGCCGGCCAAGTGGTCGAGGTAGGCGTCGACATCCGCCTTCAGCGTCGCGGGGAAGCAGGTCCAGGGGAGGGCATAGCTTTGGCGATGGTCGGGAACGGCAAGGGTCTGCCGCGGCCATGTCGGGATGGCAGCGACAGCCGCGTTCCAGGCCACGCACGTCGTCCGCAGGGCTGGGCGGGCGTTTTGATTGACGCCGCCGTTCTGCAGATCGTGCCCGTAGCGGGCGACGATCTGATCGTCGACCGAGGCCGGTTCGATGCCCTCGTCCGTGCAATACCGCATGAACTTGGACAAGCCGCGCAGCGTGCCGCGGTCCTCGATCAGGGCATAGAGGGCCGCCCAGGCCGGCGCCAGCGGGGCCCTGTAGCGGCCTGGGACGTGAGCCAGCCGGACATGCTTCAACGCCTTGCGGAGCAGGCTGATGACGTTGCGCCACCGCGCGACCTTGAGGCCGGCCATCGCCGGCGAGACGCCCTTCAAGGCGGTGGTCAGGTAGGCCGGGTTCGCCGGGATGGCCTCGATCTTCCGGTTCAGCGCCTTGGCGACCGCCCGGAGGGCCGACGCCATGTCCTGGCGCCGGCTTGGCGGAAGCGTTTGGTCAGCCAGGATC
>JAFEFJ010000532.1 GCA_018240635.1 Pseudomonadota bacterium
GCGCGCGTTCCACAGGTCGATCTGGAACGCCAGCGTGTGCTGGCAGGGCCGTTCCTCCAGCACCCAGTTGAGCGGCGTGTTGGAAACCAGCCCGCCGTCCCAGTACTGCTCGCCCTCGATCTCCACGGCGGGAAAGCCGGGCGGCAGCGCGCCGCTCGCCATCACGTGCTGCGGGCCGATGCGGTCGCTGCGGTTGTCGAAATGCACGAAGTTGCCCGACCGCACGTTCACCGCGCCCACCGTGAAGCGCGTCTCGGCGCGGTTCAGCAGGTCGAAATCGACCAGCCGCTCCAGCGTCGCGCGCAGCGGCGACACGTCGTAGTAGCTCGTCGCCTCCACGCTGCCCGGCGGGTTCAGGTAGGGCGGCGGGAAGCGCGGCGTGAAGAAGCTTGGCGCGCCGCCCACCAGCGCGCCGAACGCCGCGAGCTGGTTCACCACGCTGTGCGCCGCGTCGCCGCGGATCAGGTCCGGCGGCAGATGCCCGAGCGTGAAGGGGGAGGCGGTGATCGTCTCCCAGAAATCGCGCAGCCGCTCCACCCGCTTGCCGGGCGCGTTGCCGGCGATGATTGCCGCGTTGATCGCGCCGATCGAGATGCCGGCGACCCAGTCGGGAAGCACGTCCGCCTCGTCCAGCGCCTGATAGACGCCGCCCTGGTAGGCGCCGAGCGCGCCGCCGCCCTGAAGCAGCAGCGCGACGCACTCGAAGGGCGGGCGTCCGAGCCCGTGATGCGTGCGGGTCTTGGTGCGGGGCTGGTCGGTGGCCAAGGGCTAACCTCTCCGGCGGGCGGGCGAAGGGCTTCTAGCATGCCCCTTTCTCCGCCGCGGCACACTTTGCTGCGGCGCGGCAATCCTGGCCGGGGAGGACGGTCAGCCGCGCAGCAGGCGTGCCGCTTCGGGGGCGAAATACGTCAGCACGCCGTTTGCGCCGGCGCGCTTGAAGGCCATCAGGCTCTCCATCATCGCCTTGTGGTGGTCCAGCCAGCCGTTGCGCACCGCGGCCATGATCATCGCGTATTCACCCGACACCTGGTAGGCGAAGGTCGGTACCTCGAAGCGGTCCTTCACGCGGCGGATGACGTCCAGGTACGGCATCCCCGGCTTCAC
>JAFEFJ010000533.1 GCA_018240635.1 Pseudomonadota bacterium
GATAGGCTTCCAGCACCGCCGGGTCGCGCTGCACCGCCTCGGGCGCGCCCTCGGCGATCTTCTGGCCGAAATCCATCACCACCACGCGGTCCGCGAGCCGCATGACGAAATCCATGTCGTGCTCGACCAGCAGCACGCCGATGCCGTCCGCCCGCACCTGCCGCAGCAGCGCCGCGAGCCGCGTCTTCTCCGGCAGTCGCAAGCCCGCCGCCGGCTCGTCCAGCAGCAGCAGGCGCGGACGCAGACACAAGGCGCGGGCGATCTCCACGATCCGCTGCTGGCCGAGCGGCAAGTCCCCCGCGGGCTTGTCCAGCACCGCGCCAAGCCCCGCCCGCTCCGCCTGCGCGCGGGCCTCCTTCAGCAGCCGCGCTTCCTCCGCACGGTCCAGCCGCAGCATCGCCCGCAGGAAGCCCGCGCGGCCCGCCTGGTGCGCGCCCAGCGCCACGTTCTCCAGCACGCTGCGCCCCGGCAGCAGCTTCACGTGCTGGAAGGTGCGCGCCACCCCCATCCGCGCGATCCGCCGCGCCGGCAGATGTGCGGCGGGCTGGCCGAACAGGCGCACGCTGCCCCTGGTCGGCGTCAGCACGCCGCTGACGATGTTGAACAGCGTCGTCTTGCCCGCGCCGTTCGGCCCGATCAGCGCGACGATCTCGGCGGCGCGGACCGTGAAGCTCACGTTCTGGTTCGCCGCCAGCCCGCCGAAGTAATGCGTCACCCCTTCCAGCGACAGCAGCTCGGCGCCCGGTTCGGGGCGGTTGCCGTCGTCGTCGTCGGGCGGCGCGATGGTATCATCCGTTCCCGCCGCTTCCACGGCGGCCGGACGGTGGCGCGCCAGCGCGCGGCGCAGCAGCGGCAGCAGGCCCCCGGGCGCGCGCTGCAACAGAACGATCACCACCAGGCCGAAGACCAGCGCCTCGAAATCGCCGGCGCGTCCGGTCAGGCGCGGGATCCAGTCGTTGAACTGATCGCGCAGCACGGTCACCAGTAGCGCGCCCAGCGGCGCGCCCCACAGCGACTCCGCGCCGCCGATGATGACCATGAACAGGTAGTCGATGCTGGCGCCCAGGCTGAACGGCGTCGGGCTGATGA
>JAFEFJ010000534.1 GCA_018240635.1 Pseudomonadota bacterium
CCTGATGGGCCTGCGCGACAACCCTGGCGGCGTCGGCGGCGTGGTCGCGGATACGCGCGAGATGGTGCGGCTCGCCGAGGATATCGGCTTCGAAATCGCCTGGTTCGCCGAGCATCATTTCACCAACTACTCGGTCAGCGTCTCGCCGCTGATGATGGCGGCGCATTTCGCGGGCGCGACGAAGCGCATCCGGCTTGGCGCGGGCGTGGTGGTGCTGCCGCTGTATCATCCGCTGCGCGTCGCGCAGGAAATCGCGCTGCTCGATCAGCTCAGCGACGGCCGCGCCGTGCTCGGCGTCGGCACCGGCTATCAGGTGTACGAGTTCGACCGCCTCGGGCCGGATGTCGCGAAGAAGAACGAGGTGTTCCTGGAATACTGGTCGGTCCTGGAACAGGCGCTGACGGAAGGCCGCGCGGCGTTCGACGGGCAGCACATCACGGTGCCGGAAACCGTCTTCACCGTGCGCCCCGTGCAGAAGCCGCTGCCGCCCGTCTATTGCACATCGAACGGCCCGGTCATCCTGAAGGCGCTGGCGAAATGGGGCGCCACCCCCTTCATCACCGCGGGCTGGCGCGGCACCGCGGCGCTGCACCAGATCGCGGGCCAGGTGCGCCAGAACTGGGGCACGGCCGGGCTCAATCCCGCCGCCATGCCGATCGCCTTGCAGCAATACATCCACGTCACCGACAGCGCGTCCGAGGCGCTGGAGGCGGCGGAGCGCGCGCGCTACGTGGGCCGCATGGTCCATGCGCTGCGCTTCCAGCAACTGCCCATCGACGGCACCTTCGTCGATGCCGCGCCGCTGCCCGACGAGCCGCCGCTGGAAACCTTCCGCGACAACCTGCTGATCGGCGATCCGCACCTGGTGGCGGAGAAGCTCGTCGCCGAAATCCGCGCGCTGTCGCCGTCGCACTACAACTGCTTCTTCCAGTTCGGCGACATGCCCATCGACCGCGCCCGCCGCGCGCTGGAACGCTTCGGGGCGGAGGTGCTGCCGCTGGTGGAACGCGAACTGGGCCCGCTCGCCGCCCTCGGCCGCGTGCCGGATCTCGCCGCCGAATAGGGCAGGGCGCCCC
>JAFEFJ010000535.1 GCA_018240635.1 Pseudomonadota bacterium
CGGTGATCGCCACCAGCGGCAGGCCGAAGCGGCGCGCATGGGCGACGATGTCGGCCAGCTCGGCGGTCTCGCCGGAATTGGACAGCGCCAGCACCGCATCGCCCGGCAGCACCATCCCAAGGTCGCCGTGCGAGGCCTCGGCCGGGTGGACGAACAGCGCCGCGGTGCCGGTGGAGGCCAGCGTCGCCGCGATCTTGCGCCCGACATGGCCGGACTTGCCCATGCCGGTCACCACCACGCGGCCCGTCACGCCGGCCAGCAGCGCGACGGCGCGGCCCAGCCGATCGTCGAGCGCGTCGGCCAGCGCGGCCAGGCCCGCCGCCTCGGTGCGCAGCACCTGCCGCGCCGCCTCGCGGTCGGCCTCCAGCGCCCGCCGGTCGGGCAGGTCGGCGTCGGAACCGGAAAGGACGGGCACGGCGGCGGTCATCGGCGAGGGCGGTTCCTGAGCAGTCGCAGCATCCCTGTATGGGCACCGCACCGGCCAGGGTCAATCAAATGCCGCCGTTTGAAACCTATCCTGACAAAAATCGTGCCAACCAAGGCGGCAAATTGCGCGCAGCGAGGCCTCAGTGCATGAAAATGTCGGGCTCGTCGAAATCCAGCAGGTCGAGCCGCGCCCGCGTCGGCAGGAAGCCGAAGCAGGAATGCGCCAGCTCCAGCCGTCCCTCGCGGGCCAGCAGCGATTCGAGTTTCGCCCACAGCGCGTGCAGGTGCAGCACGTCCGACGCCGCATAGGCGAGCTGCTCGGCGGTCAGTTCCGGCGCGCCCCAGTCCGAGGTCTGCTGCTGCTTGGACAGATCGACGCCCAGCAGCTCGCGGCACAGGTCGCGCAGCCCATGGCGGTCGGTGAAGGTGCGCACCAGCTTGGCGGCGATCTTGGTGCAGACCACGGGGGCCACGGTGATGCCCAGGCTGTGCTGCAGCACGCCCACGTCGAAGCGGGCGAAGTGCATCAGCTTCAGCGTCGCCGGATCGGCCATCAGCGCCTTCAGGTTCGGGCAGTCGAACCCCCGCCCGCCCAGCTTCTCCGGGATCAGTTGCACCAGGTGCGCATGCCCGTCGCCCG
>JAFEFJ010000536.1 GCA_018240635.1 Pseudomonadota bacterium
GCGAGTTCCTTGGACAGCTTGATGCGCTGCGCTTCGCCGCCCGAGAGCGTGGTGGCCTGTTGGCCGAGCTTGATGTAGCCCAGGCCGACTTGCTGCAAGATCCGCAGCCTGTCGTTGATTCTTGTGGAGGCACTGAAATATGGGATCGCCTCGTCTACTGTCATATCAAGAACTTCCGCGATGGATTTGTCGCGGAACTTGATTTCCAGCGTCTCGCGGTTGTAGCGGCGGCCCTTGCAGGTGTCGCACGTCACGTAAACGTCGGGCAGGAAGTGCATCTCGATCTTCAGGACGCCGTCGCCCTGGCAGGCCTCGCAGCGGCCGCCCTTCACGTTGAAGCTGAAGCGGCCGGGCTTGTAGCCGCGCGCCCTGCTTTCAGGCAGTTCCGCGAACCAGTCGCGGATCGGCGCGAACAGATCGGTGTAGGTCGCTGGATTTGAACGCGGCGTGCGGCCGATCGGCGACTGGTCGATGTCGATGATCTTGTCGAGATGCTCCAGCCCGTCGATCCGCGTGTGCGGCGCCGGCACCTCGCCCGAGCCCATCAGGCGGCGCGCGGCGGCCTTGTAGAGCGTGTCCACCACGAGCGTGGACTTGCCGCCGCCCGAGACGCCGGTGACGCAGGTGAAGGTGCCGAGCGGAAAGGCGGCATCGATGTCCTTGAGATTGTTGCCGTGCGCGCCGATCACGCGGAGCATCCGCGACTTCTGCGCCGGGCGGCGGATCGGCGGCACCGGGATGTGGCGGCGGCCCGAGAGGTAGTCGCCGGTCAGCGAGCCGGTGGCGGCGGCGACCTGCGCGGGCGTGCCCTGGGCGACGACATGGCCGCCGTTGATGCCGGCCGCGGGGCCCATGTCGATCAGGTGGTCGGCGGCGCGGATCGCGTCCTCGTCGTGCTCCACCACCAGCACGGTGTTGCCGAGGTCGCGCAGCCGCCGCAGCGTGCCGAGCAGGCGCTCGTTGTCGCGCTGGTGCAGGCCGATCGAGGGCTCGTCCAGCACATACAGCACGCCGGTCAGGCCCGAGCCGATCTGGCTCGCGAGCCGGATGCGCT
>JAFEFJ010000537.1 GCA_018240635.1 Pseudomonadota bacterium
CGGCGAAGCGGCCGGTGTCGATGACGGTGCCGAGCGCCTTGCGATAGGGGAACTCGGTGACGGCGTTGCGGCGGCGAAGATCGATGCGGTCGAAACCGAACAGGCGGGCGGCTTCGTCGATCAGCCGCTCGATCATGTAGTTGACTTCGGGCTTGCCCGCGCCGCGATAGGCGTCGATCGGCACCCGGTTGGTGAAGACGCCGCGCACGTCCATGACGATGGCGGGGATGTCGTAGCCGCTGCCGATGGCGTTGGCGGGCGCGTTGGTGGAGCTTCCCGGCCCGCCCTGCGACAGGTACGCGCCGAGATCGGCGATGGTGTCCACGTCCAGCGCGAGGAAGCGCCCGTCCGCATCCAGCGCGAGGCGCGCGCGCGTGAGATTGTCGCGGCCCTGGGTGGTGGTGACGAAATCCTCCGTCCGTTCGCCGATCCATTTGACGGGGCGGCCGAAGCGCTTCGCCGCCCAGAGCAGCATCGGCCATTCGGGATAGACCGGGTTCTTCACACCGAACCCGCCGCCCACATCCGGGCAGGAGACGCGCAGCCGCTCGGGCGGGATGCGGAGGATGCTGCGCGCGAGTTCGTTGCGCAGCGTATGCACGCCCGAGCCGGATAGTTGCAGGTGATACCCGGCGGTCTCGGCGTATTCGGCGATGCCGCCGCGGGTTTCGGCGGGGCAGATGATGAGGCGGTTGTTGACGAGCGTGAGCTCCGCAACATGCGCGGCCTGCGCGAGCGCCGCCTTCACCGCCGCCTGATCGCCCTTCTGGAAGCGGTAGGAGAGATTGCCCGGTATGTCGTCCCACAGCTGCGGCGCGCCGGGCGTGAGCGCCGCCACGGCGTCGGCGACCACGGGGAGCGCGTCGTATTCGACGATGACGGCCTCGGCGGCGCTGCGCGCGGCGTCGCGGGTTTCGGCCACCACGAAGGCGACGGGATCGCCGACATGGCGCACGCGGCCCTTCGCGAGCGGCGGGCGCGGCGGGATGCGGAGCGGCTCCAGGCTCGCGACCGGGACGGTGCAGGGCAGGTCGCCGAGGTCGGACAGGT
>JAFEFJ010000538.1 GCA_018240635.1 Pseudomonadota bacterium
AGCAGGATGGTCCAGGTCTTCAGCGCCTCCCGCTTCTCCACCACGATGGCGGAATGCAGCAGCGCGGTGCCGGTCAGCCACGGCAGCAGCGAGGCGTTCTCGACGGGGTCCCAGAACCAGTAGCCGCCCCAGCCAAGCTCGTAGTACGCCCACCAGGACCCGAGCGCGATGCCGCCCGTCAGCAGGCACCAGGAGGCCAGCGTCCAGGGCCGCACCCAGCGCCCCCAGGCGGCATCGACGCGGCCTTCCAGCAGCGCGGCGACGGCGAAGGCGAAGGGGATCGCGAAGCCGACATAGCCCGCGTACAGCACCGGCGGATGGAAGGCGAGGCCCGGGTCCTGCAGCAGCGGGTTCATGTCCCGCCCGTCGAGCGGCGGCGGGAACAGGCGCAGGAACGGGTTGGAGGAGGTCAGCGCGAACAGCAGGAAGCCGGACGATGTCGCGCCCAGCACGCCGATCACGCGGGCGCGCAGCGCCGATGGAAGGTTGCGCCCGAAACCGCCCACCGCCGCGCCGCAGATCGCCAGGATCAGGCACCACAGCAGGATCGAGCCCTCGTGGTTCCCCCAGGTGCCGGTCACCTTGTAGAGCAGCGGCTTCAGCGTGTTGGAGTTCTCGGCGATGTTGAGCACCGAGAAATCGTCGGTGACCGCGCTGATCACCAGCGCCGCATAGGCCGCCGCGAGCGCGATGAACTGGCCGATGGCGAGCGCCGGGGCGGCCGCCATCAGCCGCAGGTCGCGCCGGTGCGCGCCCCACAGCGGCAGCACCGCCTGCGCCGCCGATAGCGCCACCGCGAGCGCGAGTGCGAAGTGTCCGAGTTCCGGGATCATGCGCGGTCGATCACTCTCCGGCCGATCATCCGCCGGCCTGCGCCTTCGGTGTCAGCGTGTTCCAGGTCGCGGCGGGCGGCGGCGGCCCGTTGTCCGGGTTCCAGTGCCCGGACTTCTTCAGCGCGTCCGCGACGTCCTTCGGCATGTAGGTCTCGTCGTGCTTGGCCAGCACCTCGCTCGCGCGGAACGTGCCGTCGGGCTGCAGCGCG
>JAFEFJ010000539.1 GCA_018240635.1 Pseudomonadota bacterium
CTAGCCGCCCGCGGCCCCGCCACAGGCCGCCGCCCGCCTCTCCGGTCCCGCTCGCGGCCGCGTTGCGCATTTGCGCTGATGCGGCCTGGGGAAACGCCCCGTCGGGATACGGCAGGCCGGGCGGCGGCCGGCCTTCGCTGGCGAGGGGCTAGGTCGGTGCAGGAGTCTGCGCCGGAGAGACGAAATCACCATTAGTCATAGCCGCACTGCTAAGATTGGCCGGTTGCTGGCAGTCCGCTGTAGAGGCGTCATTGCGAGACGCGTATTTTGGTCATACCGGCCCGGCGATGCGTGGCGTCTGCCCGGCTAATCTAGAGTCGTTCCTGCCTCGTGTTGCTTGATCTGTTGACGATGGGCATCATCCACAGCGAAACGTACAAGTAGAAGCATGACGCCAACGTGGGCCAGAAGGATGCCGCATTCTCCTTCGATTTAGCCCGGCGCGTGAGAAACCTCAGCTTGCCGGCATCGGCCGTGAACGCCTTGATCCCCCTGTCTGAGGCAGTCAGCAACGCGCTGCACGCGGTGGACGCCAAGTGGGGAGATCGGGGCCGCTGATTGTGCGCGAAGTGGAGCGTCGGCCGTCCGCGACATTGGCCGACCTACGCGCCTGGTTGCTGAGCGAGCATGGCGTGTCGCTGAGCACGGGCACGATGCGGCGGACGGTGCGCAAGCTCGGGCTGACGCTCAAAAAAAGTCGCTCCGCGCCGCCGAACAGGCGCGCGCCGACATCGCAGCCGCACGGGACGCATGGCGAGGCCTGCAACGCCGGCTGAAGCCGGAGCGCCTGATCTTCCTCGATGAGACCTGGACCAAGACGAATATGACGCCCTTGCGCGGTCGTAGCCGACGAGGCCAGCGCCTGGTCGGAGCCGCGCCATTCGGGCACTGGAACACCCGCACGTTCCTGGCTGGCTTGCGTCATGATCGGATCGTCGCACCGCTGGTGCTGGACGGCGCAATCAACGGCCGTAGCTTTCGGGCTTATGTCGAGCAGTTCCTGGCACCAACGCTGGGCGTCGGTGACATTGTGATCGCCGGC
>JAFEFJ010000053.1 GCA_018240635.1 Pseudomonadota bacterium
CGAGGGCGATTTCGTCTGCACGCTGGCCACGCCCGTCGCCGCATGATCCGCGCAGGCTGATCCCGCCACCACCCCGGCGGACGGTGTCCCGCTACTGCTTCGGATGCGCGGCGAAGAACTCCCAGATCCGCTGCGAGGCCGGGAAGTTCTGGCTGACATAGACGCGGTAGCGCTGCTGCCAGCGTTGCGGCGGGCTGCCGGGCCAGGCGTGGCCGCCGCCGTTGACGATGCACATCTCCACAGTGGAGCGGCAGGTGGTGTGCGTCTGGCAGGTGGTGTCGGGGCCGTCCTGCCGGCTGCTGACGGCGGGCGAGCAGCCATCGGCGCGGGCCCAGAAATCGACAGCCCCGCGCGGCGAGGGCCAGGCGCGGCCCATGCCGGTCATCGATCCGGTGCCGCCGTTCAGCGGAATGTTCTGGTCCGCGCTGCCCTGGATGTGCAGCACCGCCACCGGGCTGCGCGGCGCGCAGTTCGGCTGCACCATGGTCGCCGCCACCGGCGCGATCGCCGCAAACGTGTCCGACATCTCGCAGGCGAGGCGGTAGGCGAACACGCCGCCCATCGACTCTCCGGTGGCGAAGATGCGCCGCCGGTCGATCGGGTAGCTGCGCTCGATATCGGCGAGCATCGCCTGCACGAAACCGATGTCGTTGGCCGAGCTTGCGCTGTTCGGGCCGCCGATGTTCCAGGTGCCCTTGCCCCCGCCGCGCCCTTCGCCCTGCGGATAGGCGACGATGAAACGGCCCCGCTCGGCGACGGCGTTCATGCCGGTCGAGCGCATGATCCCCTGCGCCCGCCCGCCGCCGCCGTGGAAGACCATGACCAGCGGTGCCGGATTGCTGACGCCGGGCGGGACGAACAGCAGGTAGCTGCGCTGCACGCCGCCGACGGAGACGCTGCGCTCCTGCGCCTGCGCCCAGGCGCCGGACGACCATCCGACGAGACAGACCAGCAGCGCGGCGAGCGCCATGCGCCCGATGTCGCGGCGGGGCACGCCCGCGCCGGAGGTTTCGCCGGAACGTGGGCGGATGAGCAGGGACATCGAGGCCGGTCCTTCCGGGACGGTCAGCGGATCAGGAAGCGGAACGCGGGCCCGCGACCTGGGTTCCCGCGGTGGCGGGCGGGGCGTCGTCCTCGTCCGGCTCGGCCTCGGCGTCGATCACCGGCTTGGGGCGCTTGGTGGGGATATCGAACTGCGCCTCCAGCACCGCCTTGGCCTGTTCCCAGCCGTGCTTCTCGATCTGCTCCAGGAGCCCCGCAAGCTGGCGCAGCCGCTCGATGCTGACGCCGGCCACCTGGATGCTGCCGGGCTTGGCTTGCTTGGTCAGGTAGGTGTGCAGCCGCTGGATGATCTTCCCGGCGGGGCCCGTCTTGTATTTCGGCAATTGCATCTGGCGCAGCAGCCGCTGCACGCCGGCTTCGGTGAAGTTGGTGCCGGGCACCAGGGGGGTGTCGTCCTTGTCCACGCGCCGGAGCAGGGTCAGCAGCATCGTCGCCGCCGACTTGCTCTTGTCCTCCTGATTGATCGCGTCCATCACCGCCTTGCGGCTGCCGGGCGCAAGGCCGGTGCCCGTCCAGTCGTCCACGATGGCGCCGGTCATGCCGTCCTCGCGCGCCTTGCCGCGCAACTCCCGCAGCTCCCGGCGGAGAGCGTCCACGTTCTTCGTCGGCGATTTTTGCGTTTCGCTCATCCCAAGCCTTCTCGCGCCAAGCCTTCCCAGTGCAGTCCGACAGGCGGCTTGTCCACTGTCGTCATCGCCGATAAGTTAGTCAATCTTCCTTTGTATTTAGTGATATTCGTGTTTCATAAGGTTTGTCCCCGAAGATGATTGCGGGGGCGCCGCGTGCAAGCGGCGCGCGTATCGGAGCCCGAGCGTCTAGCAGCCATGGATCTGCCCGATAATCCCGACCGCGGCGTCATAAGGGCGCTGGACGACGTGGTGGTGACGTCCTCGACGGACATCACCACGGGACGGCGCACGTATTTCGTCAAGGTCGATGCCACCGGCGAGATCTTCGAGTTCGGGCAGGCCGAGTACGACATCTGGAAGCAGTTCGAGGGTGGCGCCTCGCTGGAGGATGCCGAGCGCGAAATGGGCGCGCGCTTCGGGGCGGAATTCAAGAAGCGCCTGCGCGGCTTCCTGGGCGACCTCGCCACGCGCGGGCTGATCGGCGGCGACCTGCCGCCCGACCTGGTGCAGGAATACCGCAGCGAGGCGCAGCTCCGCTGGCGCCCCTTCCTGGTGGACCCGCCGACCGGCACGCGCACGCCGCCGCACACCCCGTTCCGCTTCGTGCTCGGCGATCCCAACAAGTTCTTCGATTTCCTGGGCCACTGGTTCGCCTGGATGCGCTTCCTGCGCTGGCCGCTGGTGGTGGGCGCCGTCGTCAGCGTGCTGGTGATCTGCAAGCACGCCACGGACTATTCGTCGGACTTCCACACCCTGGTGCTGACCTGGACGCGGATTCCGCACGCCGTGTTCACGCTGTTCACCGTGAACCTGACGCGCGTGATCGCGCAGGGCGTGGTGTCGCGCTACTACGGCGCGCGCGTCCGCTACATGTCCATCGACCTCGTCTACGGCGTCTGGCCCCGGTTCCACGAGGACAAGAAGGGGATCCTGCTGCTCGACCGCGGGCCGCAGCTCTGGAGCCACGCGACGCCGTTCTTCGTGCGGCTGAGCTATTTCACGCTCGGAACGCTCGGCTGGTGGTGGTTCCGCGGCGACGGATCGCACCTGTCCGGCTACTGCCTGCTGGCCTCGCAGGCGGCGATCGTGGATTTCGTCACCGCCACGCTGCCGATGTTCAAGAACGAAACCTATTTCTGGTTCTGCGCCTTCACCCGCGACCCGGTGCTGCAGGACCGCGGCCTCGCCGCGCTGCGCTCGCTGTTCATGATGCCGAAGGGCCTGCCGCGCCACCTGTCGCTGGTCGAGAGGCTGGCGCTCACGCTCTACGGCCTCAGCATGCTGCTCGCCTTCGTGGTGGTCATCCTGGCGCTGCTGTCCTTCGCCATCGGCCTGACCGGGGATTATTATGGCTTTGGCTTCGCGGTCTGTCTGATCGCGGTCGGACTCGGTCTCGCCAAGGCCGCCACCATCCGTTCGCTCAAGCGCAAGCTGATCGACGCGCGCAGCCAGCGCCGCGCCGCGCACCGCGCGCATCGCCGCGGGCAGACCGATGTGCTCGCGACCGCCCTGCCCAACGAATAGGCCCGCACCGATGACCACGCCGCACCCGGCCGGGAGGCTCCAATGATGTCCCGCAGGCTCTACGTCCTTGCGTTCCTGCTCACCGGCGCCGCGATCGGCGTGCTCGGGTTCCAGGTGTTCAACTACTGGATCACCGGCAACTGGGCGATGGTGCCCTTCCATACGCTGTGGGAGCCGTTCTTCGGCCGCGTGCCCGACTACCACTGGATGTCGCTCGGCCGGGTGTTCAACTGGGTCGGCGCGGTGCCGATGGCCGCCGCCATGATCGTGCTGGCCTATCTGGTGTTCCTCGCCTCGGACACGCTCCGCCGCCGTTGACCGCCCGCTGACCGGCGGTTGATAAGCAACCGCCGCCCCGCCTTCATGGGGCGGGTTGCGCCCGGCCCCGCGCCCGCCATCCTGCGCGGCGCGCTGCGCGCAGGGAGGGGGCGATGGATTTCGAACTGTCGGCCGAGCAGGCCCAGATCCGCGAGGAAGTGCTGCGCCTGTGCGCGCGCTTCGACGAAACCTACTGGCTCGAACGCGACCGCGACGGCGCCTTCCCCGAGGACTTCTACGCCGCGATGGCGGAAGGCAACTGGCTCGGCATCGCGATGCCCGAGGAATACGGCGGCGCCGGCCTCGGCGTGACGGAAGCCGCCATCATGATGCAGGCGGTGGCGGAATCCGGCGCCTGCATGAGCGGCGCGTCCGCCATCCACATCAACATCTTCGGCCTCAACCCGGTGGTCGTTCACGGCACCGAGGAGCAGAAGCGCCGGATGCTGCCGCCGCTGATCGCGGGCAGGGACAAGGCCTGCTTCGGCGTCACCGAGCCGAACGCCGGCCTCAACACCACCGAAATCGCCGTCCGCGCCGAGAAGCGCGGCGACCGCTACGTGGTGAACGGGCAGAAGATCTGGACCTCGACCGCGCAGGAGGCGACGAAGATCCTGCTGCTCGCGCGCACCACGCCGAAGGATCAGGTGAAGAAGAAGACCGGCGGGCTGACGCTGTTCTACACCGACCTCGACCGCAGCCGCGCCGAGGTGCGGCGCATCCCGAAGATGGGCCGCCACGCGGTCGATTCGAACATGGTCTTCTTCGAGGACATGGAGATCCCCGAGGAGAACCGCATCGGCGCGGAAGGCGAGGGGTTCCGCGCCATCCTGCACGGGCTGAACCCCGAGCGCGTGCTGATCGCGGCCGAGGCGATCGGCATCGGCCGCGCGGCCCTCGCCCGCGCCGCCCGCTATGCGCGCGAGCGCGTCGTGTTCGGCCGCCCGATCGGCCAGAACCAGGGCATCCAGCATCCGCTGGCGCGCAACTGGGCGGAACTCGAAGCCGCCAACCTGATGACGTTCAAGGCCGCCGCGCTCTACGACGCCGGCAAGGAATGCGGGGCGGAGGCGAACGCCGCGAAATACCTCGCCGCCGAGGCCGGGTTCCACTCCTGCGAGCAGGCGGTGATGACGCATGGCGGCATGGGCTACGCGAAGGAGTATCATGTGGAACGGTATTTCCGGGAATCGATGATCCCGCGCATCGCGCCGGTCAGCCCGCAGCTGATCCTGAGCTACCTCGCCGAGCGCGTGCTCGACCTGCCGAAATCCTACTGAAGGGACAGACAGTGGCCGGACTCTATTTCGAGGAATTCTACGTCGGTCAGGTGTTCGAGCACGCCATGAGCCGCACCGTGACCGAGATGGACAACGTGCTGTTCAGCACGCTCACGCTCAATCCGCAGCCGCTGCACCTGGACGAGGAATTCGCCAAGCAGACCGAATTCGGCCAGCGCCTGGTCAACTCGATCTTCACGCTCGGCCTCGTGATCGGCATGACGGTGGGCGAAACCACGCTCGGCACCACCATCGCCAATCTCGGCATGGACAAGGTGGCGTTCCCCAAGCCCGTCTTCCACGGCGACACGATCCGCGCGCGCAGCATCGTGCGCGGCGTGCGCGCCAGCAAGTCGCGGCCCGACGCGGGCGTGGTGGAGATCGAGCACCAGGGCATCAACCAGCGCGGCGAACTGGTGGCGACATGCCTGCGAAGCGCCTTCATGAAGCGCAAGCCGGCTTGAGGACGGGCGGCGGAGAGGAGGGCGCCGGATGATCCCGCGCGTCGCCTTCGATCCGGCGGCGCCACGCGCGCTCGCCGGCATCCGCGTGCTCGATCTCTCGCGCCTCGTCGCCGGCAACATGCTGAGCCTTCAGCTCGCCGATCACGGCGCCGAAGTGATCAAGATCGAGGACCCCGGGAAGGGCGACCCGCTGCGCGCCTGGCGCGTCGAGGGGCTCAGCCTGCACTGGAAGGTGTATGGCCGGAACAAGCTGAGCCTGGCGCTCGACCTGCGCGCCGAGGAAGGCATGGCGGCGCTGCGCGACCTCGCCGCCGCCTCCCACGTGCTGATCGAGAACTACCGCCCCGGCACGCTGGAGCAGATGGGGCTGGGGCCGGACGCGCTGCACGCCCTCAACCCCCGCCTGATCGTGGTGCGCATCAGCGGCTTCGGGCAGGACGGCCCGTACCGCGACCGTCCCGGCTTCGGCACGCTGGTCGAGGCGATGTCGGGCTTCGCGGCCAAGAACGGGTTCGAGGACCGGCCGCCCGTGCTGCCGCCGCTGGCGCTCGCGGACATGATCGCGGGGCTCTACGGCGCCTATGGCGTGATGATCGCGCTGCGCCATGCCGAGGCGACGGGTCGCGGGCAGGTGATCGACCTGCCGCTGCTCGACCCGATCATCTCCGTGCTGGGGCCGGACGCCGCCACCTTCCTCACCAGCGGCGAGAAGCCCGCGCGCACCGGCAGCCGCTCGCTCACCACCTCGCCGCGCAACACGTTCCGCACCAAGGACGGCCGCTGGATCGCGATCTCGGCCTCGATCCAGGCGATGGCGGAGCGGCTGTTCCGCTGCGTCGGCCGCCCGGACATGATCGAGGACCCGCGCTTCCGCACCAACACCGACCGCGTCGCCAACGCCGAGGCGTGCGAGGCGCCGATCGCGGCCTTCATCGCCGAACGCACGCTCGACGAGGCGATGGCGGCGTTCCGCGCCGCCGAGATCACCGCCACGCCCGTCTACGAGATCGACCAGCTGATCGAGGACCCGCACGTGCAGGCGCGCGGCGTGCTGGTCGAGGCGCCCGACGCCGAAGCGGGATCGGTCGCGATGCACGCCGTCATCCCGCGCCTGTCGGACACGCCCGGCGCGCTGCGCCATCCCGCGCCGGCGCTCGGCGAGCACAGCCGCGCCGTGCTGCGCTCGGTCGGCTGGGACGATCGCCGCATCGACGCGCTCGCCGCCCGCGGCATCATCAAGGAGGCTGCCCCGTGACAGGCAAACCGACCCGCGAACTGCCGGTCTGGCGCTCCCTTCTGTACGTACCGACCAACGTCCCGAAATTCACCGCCACCGCCGCCGACCGCGGGGCCGACGGCATCATCCTCGATCTGGAGGACGCGGTCGCGCCCGCGCAGAAGGCGGCGGCGCGGGAGATGCTGCCGGGCGCGGTGGCCGAAGTCGGGCGGCGCGGCGCCAGCGTGCTGGTGCGGGTCAACCGCCCGTGGCGCATGATGGTCCGCGACCTGGAGGCGGCGGTGATCCCGGGCGTCGCCGCGCTCGCGTTGCCGAAGATCGAAAGCGCCGAACACGTCCAGGCGATCGCCGAGATCGTGGACGAACTCGAATCCGAACGGGGATTGCCGCCGGGGGGCGTTCAATTCGTCGCGATGATCGAAACCGCCAGCGGCTTCTTCCGCACCGAGGCGATCGCGAGGGCACATCCCAGGGTTGTGGCGATCACGATCGGTGCCGAGGATCTGGCGCTGTCGGTGGGCATGCTGCCGGAGGCCGAGGGGCTGTTCTACCCGAAGCAGCAATCCGTCTTCGCCGCCCGCGCCGCCGGCATCCTGCCGCTGGGCTTCATCGGCACCGTCGCGGAATACAAGGACACCGAACGCTTCCGCGCGACGATCCAGCGCTCGCGGAAGTTGGGATTCCTGGGGGCTGCCTGCATCCATCCGTTGCAGGTCGCCATCCTGAACGAGGAATTCGCGCCGTCGGAGGCCGAAGTTGCGACCGCCGAGCGCATGATGGCCGCCTACGACGCCGCGATGCGCGAGGGACGCGGGGCGGTGGAATTCGAGGGGAAGATGATCGACATCCCCGTGGTCGAGCGGGCGCGCGGCGTGCTGACCCGGGCTGCGGCAATTCGGGCACGCACCGGCGGCGCCGCCTCGGGCGGCTGAGGGGCGTTTTTCATTGTCCGCGCCGGGGCGCGGCGTGTAGAATAAAAAAGCACTGCAACCATCGGGACGCGGCGACCGGGCGCCGCGGATAACATTAAGGTTGTCAGGCCCTTTCTTTTGGTTGCGGTGCGGCATTGGTGCGTGACTTTTCGCAATAGACCTGATAACAAAAATTGATCCTACGTCTTACAGATGCGGCAAAGGCCGGCTGCGCGCTGTTGGATTAAGCCCGCCCGGTCATCGAGCCGAACCGTTTCGCCCGGCAGACTTTTGGGTCTGCAGTCATGGAAGAAGATTGAAGCGATGATGCAGGCGCAAGAAGAAATTTCAGACACCTACAATTCCAGCTCCACTCTCGCGAGCGTTATTGCGACCATCGAAAGTATTGTCCAGGACTGGGACCTGGACCAGCCGGTGGACGCGAGTACGCGGCTCGTCGCGGACCTGGGGTTTGAGTCGATCGACCTGATCCAGATGGCTGCGGCGCTGGAGCAGGAATTCGGCCGCCCGAATTTTTCATTCGCGGATTTGCTGATCGTCGACGGCCGCTATGTCGATGATCTCACGGTGGGCCAGATCGCCGAGGCGCTCGACGCGCGTATCTGACTGCTGTTTTTCATACGAGAGTTAGATGGCCCGCACTCTTTTCATTGGCCTAGACGGCGTTACTTTCACTTTGCTTGATGAATTGGTTCGCGAGCTGCCCGGCGAGGGCGTCGCGATGCCGTTCGTGGCCAAGCTGATGCGGGAGGGATTCCACGCTCCGCTGCGCTCGACCGCCCATCCGCTGACCCCGCCGGCCTGGGTGTCGCTGATCACCGGGCGCAATCCCGGCCATCACGGGATCTTCGATTTCGTTCGGTCGGAAGACCGCATCACCGATTTCTACTGGACGCTGAGCGACCGGCTCGACATCCGCGTCGAAAGCCTGTGGTCGATCGCCAGCCGCCAGGGCAAGCGGGTCGTGTCGCTGAACTTCCCGATGATGTCGCCGCCCGAGCCGGTCAACGGCTGCCTGGTATCGGGCTTTGTCTCGTGGAAGCACCTGCGCCGGAACATGACGCCGGACGGGCTTTACGACCGCATCAAGGCGATCCCGGGCTTCAGCGCCAAGGAGCTCGCCTGGGACTTCCAGCGCGAATCCCAGATCGGCGAGGAGATGACGCAGGCCGAGCTGGAAGCCTGGGTCGATCACCACCGCCCGCGCGAGGAGCAGTGGTTCCGCGTCGCCGAGACGCTGCTGGCCGAGGACAAGCCCGACCTGTTCGCCGTCATGTTCGACGGCACGGACAAGCTGCAGCACCAGGTCTGGCATGTGCTGGACCCGCGTCTGATCAAGAACGGCATGACCGACGCCGAAAAGCGGCTGCGCGAGCGCGTGCTCGGCTACTACCGCCGGCTCGACGAGTACATCGCGCGCCTGGCCGAGCTTGCCGGGCCGGATGCGCGCGTGTTCATCGCCTCCGACCACGGCTTCACCGCCTCCACTGAGGTGGTGCGCATCAACCGCTATCTGGGCGAACTCGGCTACCTCGCCTGGGCGGAGAACGACGGCAGCGCCACCGCCAAGCGTCGCGAGGACGCGAACTTCGCCTTCCTCGACTGGACCAAGACGCTCGCCTTCTGCCCGACCCCGTCGAGCAACGGCATCGTCATCCGCGTCGCGAATGAGCCCGGCCATCCCGGCGTGCCGCCCGAGCAGTACGAGGCGTTCCGTGCCAAGCTGATCGAGGACCTGCTGGCGCTGCGCGGCCCCGACGGCGGCCAGGTCATCACCGGCGTGATGAAGCGCGAGGACGTGTTCCCCGGCGCCGCCATGCACGCCGCGCCGGACCTGACCGTCACGCTGCGCGATCACGGCTTCGTCTCGGTCCGCAACCGCGCGCCGGTCGTCGAATCGCGCCGCATCATCGCCGGCACGCATCACCCGGACGGCATCTTCATCGGCTACGGGCCAGGCGTGTCGAACGACCACAGCCGCAAGCTGATGAATATCGTGGACGTGACGCCGACGCTGCTCTACAGCCTCGGCCTGCCGGTGCCCCAGGACTTCGAGGGGCGGGTGCGCGACCAGATGTTCACCGACGAGATGTTCGACGAGAACCCGGTCCTGTTCGGTCCGCCGACGCTGCCCGTCACCAACGCCCGCGGCGCCGCGTCGTCCGGGGTGTCGGAGGCCGAGCGCGCCAAGATCCTCGAGCAGCTCCGCGCCCTCGGATACCTCGAGAATTGAGCGGCCGCGTCGCGATCGGATCGGCGCACTTCAACGTCTTGCAGCTTCCGCAAGCCGCCTCGGGCGGCCGTGCGGATGACGTGGTGATGATCCACGGCCTTGCGGCCAACATGGGCTTCTGGCTCGCCAGCGCCCAGTTGTTCACGCATTTCGGCCGCGTGACGCTGTACGACATGCTCGGCCACGGCCGCAGCGACATGCCGGAAACCGGCTATTCGCCCGGCCAGATGGCGCGCGATCTCGGCCGCATGCTCGATCACCTGGGAATCGAGAAGGTGCATCTCGTCGCCCATAGCTTCGGCGGGATGGTCGCGCTGTCCTTCGCGCTGCAGCAGCCCGACCGGGTGAAGAGCCTCGTGCTCGCCGATGTGCGCGTCTGGCAGGTCGAGCCGCCGTCGTGGAAGACCGTGCCGCCGGCCTGGCTGCAGCGCCTGCGCCGCGCCGGGCTTCGGATGGACGAATCGCCGATGGACCCCAGCGTGCAGGTGCTGGTGGAACTCGCGCGGATGCAGATCGAACGCCCGGAGCACGCCGACGCGGCGCTCGCCGAATTCCAGGGCGGGCGCGGCCTGTTCCAGGGCCGCCGCGGCGCGGAACGCTGGCTGAACCTGATCGAGAAGACCCGCGCCTACGCGGAAATGACCTCGGGCCTCGATTTCGCCGCGCGCGACCTGCGGCGCATCCGCCAGCCGGTGCTCGCGGTGTTCGGCGCGCAGACCCAGCGCAAGCGGTCGGCCCGCGCGCTGATGCGGCTCTGCCCAAACTGCCGGCTGGAGATCGTGCCGAACGCCGGGCACTTCTTCCCGCTGACCCGTCCGCGCATCTTCTCGCATGTCGCGCTGCAATTCCTCGAAGGCGCGTCCGACGCCCTGGCGCCGCCGGACATCCAGCACGGCCCGCTGTTCGACGACGATGACGACGGCACCTTCGAAGACGATTTCGACGGCATCGAGGCGGACGCCCCCGCCCGCCCATTGCTCGCCGGCACGGGGCTGCGGCAGTGACCGCGCCGGAGGAAACCGGCCGGGCGCGCCGCGGGTTGCTGCGGCTGCTCGCCGTCGCGGCGCTGGTCTGCGCCGCCACCTTCCTGATGCCCGCGAAGCGGGCCGAGGCCGGGTGCCTGCACACGGCGCAGCTTTATTCCTGCGTCTCGCCCGGCGGCAAAGTCGTGCAGCTCTACTGCATCGGCTCGGGCATCGTGCAGACCTGCATGGACTTCCAGGGCGGCTGGATCCTGGTCGCTCCGCATGAGGTGCTGTCGCAAGTCGCCTCCGCCTCCTCCGGCGGGTCGGCAATGTCCGAAACCAGCATGGCCGACAGCCAGGTGACGAGCGCGCTCGCCACTTCCTACGCGGCGCCGCCGGCCGGGCCGGTGGTTTCGCCGATTTCCGGGGGATCGGGCGGCACTAACGCCCCGATCATCCGCGCGAGCCCCTCCGGCGTGCTGGGGTTCAAGTCAGCGGCCAGGGCCGATCCGATGCCCGGATCGCAAATCAGGGCGAGCACCACCGGTATCGCCGGATTGGAGATCGCCGGCCGCAGCACGCCGGCGCCCGGCGAGCCGATAATCGGCGTAGGCTCCACGGGCGTTGCGGGCCTGAAGAGGCCCTTCCCGGGGCAATCCGGCGTGGATGGCCGGTCCGGGCCCTGACGTCCCGCTGCACGGCAGCCGCGCTCGGGAGACCCGCTCGATCGTCGATGGTATTCACTCGGAATTATAGCAATGGCCGGAAACAATCTCGTTTATATGATCCTCGATAGCTGCCGGTTCGACAGCTTCATGAAGGCGAAGAAGCCGAATTTCGACCGGCTGGGAGAGGCGCAGCAGCGCTTCAGCTTCGCCTCCTGGACCGCGCCCTCGCATTTCTCGCTGCTGATGGGCCAGGTGCCGCACAGCAGCCCGCGCCGCGTCTTCGCTTCCGAGGTGTACAAAGAACAGTTCGCCCAGTGGGTGGACCGGCTCGGCGTGCCCGACCTGTCGTTCAAGACCTTCGTGCCCGAGCTCTGCCTCGCCCTCGTCGCGAAGAAGCACGGCTACCGCACCTTCGCCCGCGTCTCCATGCCGGTGCTGAACCCGTATTCCGGCCTGACGCGCGGCTTCGACGACTACAAGCTCATGTCGAACCACAACGATTTCGCCGGCATGGTGGAGGAGATGGAGTTCCCGCGCAGCGAGCGGCGCTTCTACTTCCTCAACCTGGGCGAGACGCACTACCCATACATGCTGGACGACAAGTCGCTGCCGATCATCTCCGGCGTGCACGGCGTCGCCCGCGGCATGGACGACCTGCTCGCCCGCACCAGCGATCTGCCGTCGTCGGAGCCCGAGTTCTTCGCGCACGAAACCATGCAGTTCCTGCACGATCAGCAGGTGCGCTGCGTGGAATACGTCGATGGCGTGTTCGGCGCGCTGCTGGACAAGTGCCCGAAGGGAACGCATTTCGTCATTGCCGGCGATCACGGGGAGCTGTTCGGCGAGGACGACTATTTCGGCCACGGCCCCGTGATGCACCGGAAATGCTTCGAGGTGCCGTTCCTGGACGCGCGGCGCCCCGCTTAGGCGGCCCACCCCCGGCGCCTCCGGGGCGCTGGCGGCTATGCGCTGGACGGAGGCTGGCTGACGATGGTCGTTCTGCTCCTCGCGATCGCGCTGCTCGTGCTGCTCGGCCTGTCCATGATCCTGATGCCGATCGGCAAGGCGCAGACGCGCAAGCGCAACTCCGCCGAACGTTTCGGCGCGGAGCCTCCGCCCGAGTAGCCGCGCCCTGCGCCCCTTGCCATTCCGGCGGAAGCGCCGATAACACGCGGCGCCGCAACCGAGGAGAGCGTGCCGATGCAGCGTGTCCCCGCATTCCTTCTGGCGCTGATGCTGTCCGCCGGCGCCGTCGCGCTGCCGGCCTGGGCGCAATACGGCCCCAACGGCGGCCAGCAGGGCGCCCCCCAGGGCGGCGGCCAGGGGGGCGGCCAGGGCGGGCAGGGCCAGTCCCGCGCCCGGGAACTGGTGGATCGGTTCCACGAGGCCAACACCACGCATGACGGCAAGCTGACGCTTCAGCAGGCCGAAGCCGCCAATCTCGGCCCGATCGTCAAGCATTTCTCCGAGATCGACGCGCAGAACCGCGGCTACGTCACGCTTCCGGAGATCCGCGAGTACGTGAAGCGGATGCGCGCCCAGCGCGGCGGCGGAGGCGGCGGGCCTGCGACCAACTGAGCGGCGCCGCCGGTCCCATCCGGCTGTCAGGACGGGTGCTTCCCGCAGGGACGCACCCCCAGATACGGCGCGGGATCGACGCGCTCGCCGTTCACGCGCAGCTCGAAATACACATGCGTGCCGTAGCTCACGCCGGTGCGGCCCACCACGCCCAGCGTCTCCCCGGCCGCGACCTGCCGCTCGCCTTCGGCCAGCGCGGGGGCAACCGAGCCGAGATGGGCATACAGCGTCATGAAATTCTCGTGCCGCAGCACCACCTCCAGCCCGCCGGGGCCGCGCTTGCGGATGCTCGCCACCGTGCCCGCCGCGATGGCGCGGACCGGCGCGCCGGCGGGGGCGGGCAGGTCGATGCCGTAGTGGTAGGTGCCGGCCTTCGGCTTGCCCGGCAGGATGCGCGGCCCGAACGGCGAGGACACGCAGGCGGGGCTCACCGGCATCACAAGCCCCGGCGTCTCCGCCCGCGCCGCCGCCGCCGCGATCAGCGCGGCGCAGGCCAGAAGGGCGCAGGCCGGAATGGCGGCCCGCCTCACGGCGCGTGGTCCAGTCCTTCGACGAAGGCATCCATCTCCCGCGCGCCGCGCAGCGTCACCACCCGCCCCGCGAAGCCTTCCAGCGCGCGGGCAACGCGGGGGCGCTGCTCGGCCGGGAAGCGCCAGACATAGGTGATGAAGGCCCAGTCGATCCGCTCCGGGCAGCCGGGCGCCATGTCCTCCCCGCGCCGCCGGCCGAGCGAGGCCAGCGCGCGGCGCAGCACCCGGACCAGGCACAGCCAGCGCGGCGCCTCCAGCAGCACGGCGGTGTCGGCATGGGCCAGCCGCTGCGGCAGCGTGCCCGCGTAGTTGCCGTCCATGATCCAGCGCGGCGCTTCCAGCAGCCCGGCAAGGCGCGCGTGCCACGCCTCGGGCGCGGGCTCGGTCCAGCCCTCGCCCCAGTAATGCCGGTCCAGATGCACCACCGGCAGCCCGGTCGCCGCCGCCATCCGCCGCGCCAGCACCGATTTGCCCGCGCCCGGGCAGCCGAGAACCAAAACACGCTGCATGGGCACGCGCCTCATCGGCGCGCCGGCGGCCACCGCCCGGGCGGACCCGGCGCGGCGTCTATTCGGCCGCCTTGCCCAGCCCGCCGCCGGCCTGGACGCGGACGGTCTTGTGAATCTCCGTGTTGTCCACATCGCCGCCGAGCTCCGCCAGCGCGCGCCGCCAGGTGTCGCGGCAGGTGGCGAGCGACGCGCCCGCCACCCCCACCTCGTCCGCCAGCGCCGCCGCCGTCTCGATGTCCTTCGCCATCAGCCCCAGCTTGAAGCCGCCGTTGTAGGCGCCGTTAAGCACGAACTGCCGCAGCTTGGTTTCGGTCGCAACGTTTCGGCCGGAGGAGGCGTTCAGCACGTCGGTCAGGATCGAGAGATCCAGCCCTGCCGCCTCGCCGACGCGCAGCGCCTCGACCGAGGCGAGCAGCCCGGCGGCATAGACGAAGTTGTTCAGCGCCTTCATCGCATGGCCCGATCCGGCCGCGCCGGTGCGGATGATGCTCTCGCCCATCGTCTCCAGCACCGGCCAGGCGCGGTCCACCAGCGCAGGCGGCCCGCCCACCAGGATCGCGAGCGTGCCGTTCTTCGCCTTCGGAACGCCGCCCGAAACCGGCGCGTCGATGAAGCCGATGCCGGCCGCGCCGAGTTCCGCCGACAGCCGCCGCGTCTCGGCGGGCAGCGACGATCCCATGTCGATGATGAGCGTTCCCGCGGTCAGCGCGGGCCGCATCACCTCGATCACCGAAGCGACCTGCTTGCTGGTGGGCAGCATCAGCACGATCGTCCTGCACGCGGCGGCGACCGCCGCAGGGTCGGCCGTCGCCTCGACCGCGGCATCGGCGCCCGCCGCTTCGCGCAGCATGGCGATGCGCTGCGGCGCCGCGTCGCAGGCCAGCAGCGCATGGCCGCGCCGCGCCGCGTTCGCCGCCATCGGCAGGCCCATCATGCCGAGCCCGATGAATCCAAGCCTGTCCGCCGCTGCCATCGCCGCCTCCCCGCTGCGCGGCCAAGATTGCCGGGCGGGCCGCGGTCTGCAAGCCTGCCCCTTCGGGGCCGGAACGGGGGGGAAGAAGCCGATGGCGAACACGGGACACGATCACGGCAAATGGGGCGCGCCGGTCTGGGGGCCGGACGACCAACTTGGTGCGGGCAACCTGCTGACGCCGGAGCGCCGGCTCGCGGCGTTGGGCATGGTGCGCGAAGGCCGCGTCTTCGACGTCAGCCACGAGATCGCGCTCGGCGCGCCGTTCTTCGCGCCGAACCAGACGCCGTTCATGCTATCGCTGTGGGCGACGTGGCGCGATTCGATGCGCCGCCGCCGCGCGCTCGGCGCGAAGAACGAACCGGGCGTGAACATCGAGCGGATGGAAATGACCGCGCATGTCGGCACGCATGTCGATGCGCTCGGCCATGTCAGCAAAGGCAACCGCCTGTACAACAACATCGCGGCAGAGGACGTCGTGACCGACTGGGGCCTCACCAGCCTGGGCATCGAGAAGATGCCGCCCGTCATCGCGCGCTGCGTGCTGCTGGACGTGGCGGGCGCCGATGGCGGCGCGCATCTCGAACCGGGCCGCGTGGTCACGCCCGACGACCTTGCCCGCGCGGCCGACGTCGCCGGCACCGGCATCGAAGCCGGCGACGTGGCGATGATCCGCACCGGCTGGGGCCGCTACTTCAGCGCCGACACGCCGCGTTACCTGCAAGGCGAGCCCGGTATCGACGTTCCTGCCGCGCAATGGCTCACGCGGCAGGGCGTGGTCGCGATCGGCGCGGACAACATGGCGGTGGAGGTACTGCCGAATCCCGACCATGCGCTCGCGCTGCCGGTGCACCAGCACGCGCTGGTGGAGGCCGGCGTGCACTTGATCGAGAACCTTGCGCTGGAGGAACTGGCCGCGGCGGGGACGCGCACCGGCTGCTTCGTGATGCTGCCGGTGAAATACCGCGGCGCCACCGGCAGCCCGGTGCGTCCCATCGTGATGGTATGACCTGAAAGGACCGGGACATGGACGGGCGCTACGAGGTCGAGGCGTACAACACCGCCAAGGAATCGGAGAACAAGATCCACGACGACGCCGTGGCGCGCCGCTTCGGCTTCTCGGGCGGGCTGGTGCCGGGCGTCGATGTGTATGCCTACATGGCGCACATGCCGGTCGCGCGCTGGGGCCGCGCCTGGCTGGAACGCGGCGCGGCGGAATGCCGCTTCGCCAAGCCCGTGTACGACGGCGAAAAAGCCCAGGTGGCATCACGGGAGTTCGGCGACGGCCGGATTGCGCTGAAGGTCGAGAGCCTGGGGCTTGCCTGCGCCTCGGGCGAGGCATGGCTGCCGGACACCGCGCCCGCGGTACCGGCCGATAACCGCGTCGCTCCCGCGCCGGTCGCCGCCGATGCCCGCCCGAAGGCGAGCGAGGCGTCGCTGCCGGTGGACCGCCTGCTCGGCATCCGCCCGATGCGCGCGGACGGCGATTTCGCCCGCAACTACCTGCGCGACCTGCGCGAGACCGATCCGCTCTATGCGAAGGAGGGCCTGCTGCATCCCGGCCTGATCCTGCGGCTCGGCAACTGGGCGCTGTCGCACAACGTGGTACTGGGGCCGTGGATTCACGTCGGCAGCCGGGTGCAGAACCTGGGCGTCGCGCGGGTCGGCCAGGAACTGACGGCGCTCGCCCGCGTGGTCAGCAACCACGTCCACAAGGGACATAAATTCGTCGTTCTGGATGTGATCGCACGGGCCGACGGCGCGCCGGTCGCGCGCATCGAACACACCGCGATCTACGAACCGCGCCAGGTGCAGGAAGCCGCGTAAAGGAGACGATGCGATGAAGCTCGAAGGCGGCTGCTACTGCCGCGCCGTGCGCTACGTGGCCGAGGGCGAGCCCCTGCTGCGCGGGCAATGCCATTGCCGAGAATGCCAGTACATCACCGGTGGCGGCCCCAACCTGTTCATCGCCATGCCGGTCGACGGGTTCCGCTACACGCAGGGCACGGCGAAGCCGTTCAAGCGCAGCGACCTTGCGCGCCCCGTCACGCGGGAGTTCTGCCCCGATTGCGGCACGCATCTGATGACCCGCTCGGTCGCGCTGCCCGCGATCATCGTCAAGGTCGGCACGCTGGACGATCCGTCGGTCTTCGGCCGCCCCGACGCCGCGATCTTCACCATCGACAAGCAGCAATTCCACCTGATCGCCGACGGCGTGCCGACTTACGAACGCCGCCCGGGATAGAGGGCCTCAGCGGGCGCCCATGATGGCGGCCCGCGCGCGGTCCTCCGGCACGGCCTGGATGTCGCGCGCCAATCCGGCCAGCGTTTCCCGGTCCTGATCGTCCTGCACGGCGATGGAGAATTCCACGTCCGTCACCACCCCGGCGAAGCGTTCAGTCAGGCGGCGGCCGATCGTATCGTACGTGCCGATCACGGCGAACTGGTGCAGCACCTCGTCGGAGATCAGCGCGGGCAGCTCCTCCCATCGCTGCGCGCGCGACAGCAGGCTCGCCTCCTTCGCCATCTCGCCCAGCCCCAGATGCTCGAACGCCGCGCGGTAGGCGGGGGTGGAGGCGTAGAACGCGATGCGCGCGCGGGCGTCGCGCACCTTGGGCGCCAGCGCTTCCTCGGTGCGGGCGGAGGCGACCAGCGGCTTCATCGCCACGCGGAAATCGGAAAGGCTGCGCCCGGCCTTCGCCGCTCCGCGCCGCGCGGCGGGCAGCATCACCTCGGCGATGTAGGACGGCGTGCAGACCGGATGCGGGCGGATGCCGTCCGCGACTTCGCCGGCCACCTGGCACATCACGCTGTTCACCGCCGCCAGATGGATCGGGATGTGCGGATGCGCGATGGGCCCGGCATCGAACAGCGGCACCATCAGGTCGATGTTGTAGTGCTGGCCGCGCACATCCAGCTTCGTGCCGTTCTGCCAGCAGTCCCACACCGCGCGCACGGCGGCGACGTATTCGCGCATCCACGGACCGGCGGGCGACCACGCCATGCCGAAGCGGCGCTGGATATGCGCGCGCACCTGCGAGCCGAGGCCGAGCGTGAAGCGCCCGCCCGAGAGTTTCTGCAGCGTCCAGGCCGTCATCGCCGTGACGGTCGGGCTGCGCGGAAAGGCGATGGCGACGGCGGTGGTCAGATGCAGCCGCGTCGTGGCGGCGGCGGCCAGCGCCATGACGATGAACGGATCGTCCTTCGTCTCCTCCACCGCGATGCCGCCGTAGCCGATCTCCTCCAGGAAGGCGGCGAGGCGGCCGACCGAGCCGATGTCGAGCGGCGTTTCCGGCGTGCGAAGTCCGGGATCGACCTTGCCCAGCGGCAGCAGCGTTTCAAGCCGCATCGTGCCCTCGCTCAGCGGTCATCGACGGGCAGGTTGGCCTGCACGGCCGGACGCGCATGGAATGTTTCGTACCAGGCGGAAAGCCGCGGATGCCCGTCCCGCCAAGCGAGTTCGGCGAAGCGGAAATCGAGATAGCCGAGCGCGACGCCGATGGCGATATGGCCGATGCCGTAGGGCACGGCGGCAAGCGCGTCCGCCTCGCCTTCGAGCGCATGCACGCAGGTGACGAGCTTGAGCCGCCATAGGTCGATGTGCGGCGCCGACTGCCGCTCGGCGGGGCGGAAGCGTTCCGACAGCCATTGCAGCCCGATATCCAGCATCCCGTCGCCCAGTGCGTGGCGGCGCAGCGCCGCGAGGCGCGCGGGACCGGGCGGCGGAAACAGCTTCGGTCCGTCATGCAGCGTGTCGAGGTATTCGCAGATGACGGGCGAATCGTACAGCACCGTGCCGTCCGGCAGTTCCAGCGTCGGCAGCTTGCC
>JAFEFJ010000540.1 GCA_018240635.1 Pseudomonadota bacterium
AGCGTCCTGGGGCGAGCGTCGCGCAGTTCAGCACCACGAACGGGCCATCGGCACGGCGCGAGCGGGCATGGATCATGCGCGCCGTCACCTCCTTGCCGGTGCCCGGACGCCCGCTGATCAGCACGCGCGATCCGGTGGGCGCCACGCGCTCCACCAGCCCGCGCAGCTGCGTGATCGCCGGGCTGTCGCCGGTCAGCGTCGTCTCCGGCCCCGCGCGCAGCCGGAGCTCCGCGTTCTCGCGCGCGAGCGATGCCGCCTCCAGCGCCCGCCGCACGATCAGCAGCAGGCGGTCCGACTGGAAGGGCTTCTCGATGAAGTCGTAGGCGCCCTGCTGGATCGCCGCGACCGCGGTCTCGATCGTGCCGTGGCCGGAGATCATCACCACCGGCACATGCGGCTCCTCGCTGTGCAGCGCGGTCAGGATGCCGAGCCCGTCCAGCCGCGAGCCCTGCAGCCACACGTCGAGGATCACCAGCGACGGGCGGCGCTGCCGGAACGCCGCGATGGCGCTGTCGGAATCGCCGGCCTGCCGCGTCTCGTAGCCTTCGTCGCGCAGGATGCCGTCGATCAGCAGCCGGATGTCGGGCTCGTCGTCGACGACCAGGATCTCATGCGCCATGCGGCACCTGCGCGGACGGCGAGGCGGCGGCCGATGCAGCCGCGGGTAGCGGCGGCGACAGCGCTGCCTCGGCCGCTTCGTCGGCCGGCAGTATCAGCGTTGCCACCGCGCCGTGCCCGTCCGCCCGGTCTTCCAGTTCGATCTTTCCGCCGTGGTCTTCCATGATCTTCTTCACGATCGCCAGGCCAAGTCCGGTGCCCTTCGGCTTATGGGTAACATAGGGCTCCATGAGCTGCGTACGGTCGTCGGGCAGGCCCAGTCCGTTGTCGATGACGCTCAGCCGCACCTCTTCGGCGCCGCTCTCCACGCGCAGGGTTATCATGCCCGCTTCGTCGCGATTCTCCCGCATCTCGACCGCGTCGGCGGCGTTCAACAGAAGGTTGGTCAGCGCCTGCTGCAGCATCCGCCGGTCGCAGCGCGC
>JAFEFJ010000541.1 GCA_018240635.1 Pseudomonadota bacterium
AGGTGCTCTGGTAGGACAACATCACGTCGTCCGCGCCGGGTACGCCCATCACGTAGGTGACGCCGGCGGCGGCGAGCAGCGTGAGCAGCGCGTCCATGTCGTCCTGATCGGCCTCGGCGTGGTTGGTGTAGCAGACGTCCACCCCCATCGGCAGGCCGAGCAGCTTGCCGCAGAAATGGTCCTCCAATCCGGCGCGGGTGATCTGCTTGCCGTCGTAGAGGTATTCGGGGCCGATGAAGCCGACGACGGTATTGACGAGCAGCGGCGGGAAGGCGCGGGCGACGGCGTAGGCGCGCGCCTCGATCGTCTGCTGATCGACGCCGTGATGCGCGTCGGCCGAGAGCGCGCTGCCCTGGCCGGTTTCGAAATACATCACGTCTCGCCCGAGCGTGCCGCGGTTGAGCGACAGCGCGGCGTCGCGCGCTTCGGCCAGCAGCGCGAGCGAGACGCCGAAGCTGCGGTTCACCGCTTCCGTGCCGCCGATCGACTGGAACACGAGATCGACGGGCGCGCCCTTCTCGATGCAGCGGAGCGTGGTGGTGACGTGGGCGAGGATGCAGGTCTGCGTCGGGATGGCGTAGCGCGCGCGCAGTTCGTCGAGCATGGCGAGCAGCGTCATGGTGGCGGGCACGCTGTCCGTGGCGGGATTGACGCCGATCACCGCATCGCCCGCGCCGAGCAGCAGCCCATCGAGCGTGGAGGCGGCGACGCCGCGCGCATCGTCGGTGGGGTGGTTGGGCTGGAGGCGGACCGAGAGGCGGCCGGGCAGGCCGATCGTGTTGCGGAAGCGCGTGACGACCCGGCACTTGGCGGCGACGGCGATCAGGTCCTGCAGCCGCATGATCTTCGACGCGGCGGCGGCCATTTCCGGCGTGATGCCGGGCCGCGCGGCGGCGAGGTCTTCGGGTGCCGCGCGCAGCAGCCACTCGCGGAATTCGCCGACCGTGAGGGAGGCGAGGGGGGCGAAGGCGCGGGCGTCGTGCGTGTCGAGGATGAGGCGGGTGACCTCGTCCTGTTCGTAGGGGATGACGGGCTGG
>JAFEFJ010000542.1 GCA_018240635.1 Pseudomonadota bacterium
CGAAGACCTTGCGCAGGCGATCGAGCCGGACGCGCGCCATCGCTCAGCCCTTCACGGCGCCGGCGCCGAAGCCGCTCGTGAGATGCTTCTGCAGTAGCGAGAAGAACATAAGCACGGGCAGCGTCATTAGCACCGACGCAGCCATCAGAAGAGCCCATTCCACGTTCTGGTTCTGGTTGAGCATCGTCAGCACGCCGGGCGGCAGCGTCTTGCGGTTGTCCACATTGATGAAGACCAGGGCATAGAGATACTCGTTCCAGCTCATGATGAATGAGAACAGCGCGGTGGAGATGATGCCGGGCAGCGCCTGCGGCAGCACCACGTCGATGAAGGCGCGCATCCGGCTCGCGCCGTCAATCATCGCCGCTTCCTCCAGGTCGATCGGGATGCCGGCGATGAAGCTGCGCAGCAGCCACAGCGCGAAGGGCAGGCAGACCGTGACATAGGCCAGCACGAGGCCGAGCAGGCTGTTCGCCAGCCCCATGCGCGAGATCATCAGATACAGCGGCAGCAGCAGCACCACCGCGGGCAGCAGGTAGGTGAACAGCACGATCTGTGCGACCGCCTCGCGGCCCGGGAAGCGGAACCGCACCAGCCCGTACGCTGCCGCCACGCCAAGCACGATGACGATCGCGGTGGTGGACACGCCGACGATGACGCTGTTCAGCGCGTAGGTAAGGAACGGCGTCTCCGCCAGCAGGCGGTGGAACTGCTCCAGCGTGGGATGCTGCGGCAGCAGCGTGGGCGGCAGCGCGAAGGTCTCGTCGTTCGGCTTGAAGGCGGTGCTGAGCATCCACAGCAGCGGAAAGGTGACGAGAAGCACCACGCACCACGCGCCCAGGCTGTAGAGCGCGAAGCCCAGGCGGCGGCGCAGCGCGGGGGCGGTCATTGCCCGTCGGTCCGGATGTGGCGCTGCGCGCGCGCGTAGACGACGAAGAACAGCAGCATGAAAACGCACATCGCCGAGGCGACCGCTGCGCCGCGGCCGAAATTCAGCATCTGGAAGGCCTGGCGATAGACCAGCAGCGGCA
>JAFEFJ010000543.1 GCA_018240635.1 Pseudomonadota bacterium
AGCGCGTGCGCGAATACGAGCGCAAGCGCCAGTACGACGAGTTCAAGGACCGCGTGGGCGAGATCATCAACGGCACCGTCAAGCGCACCGAGTACGGCAACCTGATGGTGGAAGTCGGCCGGGCGGAGGCGCTGCTGCGCCGCGACGAACTGATCCCGCGCGAAAGCTTCCGCAACGGCGACCGCGTGCGCGCCTACATCTACGACGTGCGCGAAGAACCGCGCGGCCCGCAGATCTTCCTCTCGCGCACGCATCCCGGCTTCCTCGCCAAGCTGTTCGCGCAGGAAGTGCCGGAAATCTACGACGGCATCATCGAGATCAAGGCGGTCGCCCGCGATCCCGGCAGCCGCGCGAAGATGGCGGTGATTTCCCGCGATTCCTCCATCGACCCGGTCGGCGCCTGCGTCGGCATGCGCGGCTCGCGCGTGCAGGCGGTCGTGCAGGAACTGCAGGGCGAGAAGATCGACATCATTCCCTGGAGCCCGCAGGCCGCGACCTTCGTGGTGAACGCGCTGGCGCCCGCCGAAGTCACCAAGGTGGTGATGGACGAGGAAGCCGGGCGCGTCGAAGTCGTGGTGCCGGACGAGCAGCTTTCGCTCGCCATCGGCCGGCGCGGGCAGAACGTGCGCCTCGCCTCGCAGCTCACGCGCTGGGACATCGACATCCTGACCGAGGCCGAGGAAAGCGAGCGCCGGCAGGAGGAATTCCGCCGCCGCAGCTCGCTGTTCGTCGAAGCGCTCGATGTGGACGACGTGATCGCCGGCCTGCTGGTGACCGAAGGCTTCACCACGGTCGAGGACGTGGCCTTCGTCGATCCCGAGGAACTGGCCTCGATCGAAGGCTTCGACGAAGCCGTGGCCGCCGAGCTGATCCGCCGCGCCGAGGCGTTCCTGGTGCGCCGCGACAGCGAACTCGACGAACGGCGCGTGGCCCTCGGCGTGACCGACGAGATCGCGGCGATCGAGACGCTGACGCCCGCCATGCTGGTGGCGCTGGGCGAGAAGGGCGTGAAGACGCTCGACGATCTGGCC
>JAFEFJ010000544.1 GCA_018240635.1 Pseudomonadota bacterium
CGCTTTCGCCAGCCGATGCCGCCAAGCTGCCGCCGCTGCCCGCGCCCGGCGCGGGGCCGGACCGCGGCCCGGCGCTCGCGATGCCGAAGGACGCCGCACCCGGCCCGGCGGCCTTCGCCGAGGGCGTCTGGCGCAGCCGCTCCGGCCTGCTGCTGAACGGCAAGCCGGCCGAGGAATACTACCGCTTCGACAAGTCCGGGCAGGGCGACGTCACGCTGCGCACCCGCGACGGCGCCGTGCAGTGCACCGGCCCTGCGCAGGTGGCCGTCGGCGCGAACCGGCAGCTCACCTTCAAGGAAGCGCCGACGCTGTCATGCTCCGACGGCAGCTCCGTCACCGGCGCGCTCACCACTTGCGCGCCGGGCGCGGGCGGCGCGTCCTGCCAAGGCACCAACACCAGCGACGGCAGCAAGTTCGATGTGCGGATCGAGGGCGTGAAGTCGCCGTGAGCGGTGTCTGACCGCCCCGGACAGGCCGCGTCCGGCGCCGAGCGGGAACTCGCCCGCGCGCCCGCCGCCGGGCTGGAGGCGGCGACGGCGTTCAACGCGCCGGTCTTCGAATCCCACGCGGCGCTGACCGCGGCGCTGCGCCAGCACCTGGGCGCCGAGGCGGCCGACGCCTTCGCCCGCCCCGTCCGCAGCGGCGCGGACATCGCCTGGACCACCGCCGTTCCGGGGCCGGCGCGCGCCTGGACCGCGCTTTCGCCCGCGGAGCGCGCGGCGCTGGAGGCGCGGCGGCGCGGCCTTGGCGAGTCGCTCGCGGGGCTTGCGGACCGCCTGCGCCGCAGCGGCGCGAACACCCCGCTCGGCAACCTCTCGCACCTGCTGGAAGCGGCGATGACGGTGCCGGGGCCGGAGCATCTCTGGCAGGTGGGCGACCGGCTGGTGCTCACCTTCTGGGGCTTCCGCGCGCCGGGGCGCGGCGGGTTCTGGCCCCTTGGCCCCGAGCCGCCGGTGCTGCCGCCGCCGCCCGCGCCGCCGCGCCGCCTGTGGCCCTGGCTGCTCGGCCTGCTGCTCCTGCTGCTGGCGCTG
>JAFEFJ010000545.1 GCA_018240635.1 Pseudomonadota bacterium
CTCCCGCGACCAGATGCGCGAGGGGCCGTTCCCCGAGCATTACGAGCCGTTCGAGAGCCCGGCCGCCAACGTGCTGCACCCGGCGGTGAAGTCGAACCCCGTGGCGCGCGTCTTCGCGGACGACGCCGCGCAGTTCGGCACCTCCGACGCCTTCCCCTATGTCGGCACCACCTACCGCCTGACCGAGCATTTCCATTTCTGGACCAAGCACGCGGCGATCAATTCGATCCTGCAGCCGGAGGAGTTCGTCGAGATCGGCGAGGCGCTGGCGAAGGAGAAGGGCATCGCGCAGGGCGGCTGGGTGAAGCTGACATCGAAGCGCGGCTTCGTGGTGTGCAAGGCGTACGTGACCAAGCGCATCAAGCCGATGATGGTCGATGGCAAGGCGACGCACGTGATCGGCTTTCCGATCCACTGGGGCTTCACCGGATCGGCGCGCAAGGGCTTCGGCGCCAACACGATGACGCCCTTCGTCGGCGACGCGAACACCGAAACGCCGGAGTTCAAGGCGTTCCTGGTGAACGTCGAAAAAGCCGAACCCCCGCCGGTGGCCTGAGGGACGCGCCATGGCCGATCTTCAGTCGCTCGACATCCGCCGCCGCTCCGCCTCCACCGAGACGCCGCCGCAGATCCGCCAGACCGAGGAAGTGGCGAAGCTGATCGACGTCTCGCGCTGCATCGGCTGCAAGGCGTGCCAGTCCGCCTGCATGGAATGGAACGACCTGCGCCCCGAGATCGGCTATTTCGAGGGCAGCTACGACAACCCGCTCGATCTGGAGCCGGCGGCCTGGACGGTGATGCGCTTCACCGAATGGGACAATCCCGAGACCGGCAACCTGGAATGGCTGATCCGCAAGGACGGCTGCATGCATTGCGCCGATCCGGGCTGCCTGAAGGCGTGCCCGAGCCCTGGCGCCATCGTGCAGTACGGCAACGGCATCGTCGATTTCATCAGCGAGAACTGCATCGGCTGCGGCTACTGCGTGAAGGGCTGTCCGTTCAACATCCCCCGCGTCAGCAATGCCGAT
>JAFEFJ010000546.1 GCA_018240635.1 Pseudomonadota bacterium
TCGCTGTCGGACGAATGGCAGTTGCATCCGGAACAGTCCACCAGCGCGATCGTGGTGCTGAACCCACGGGCGAAGTATTTTTCGGTCTGATCAGGCCTCCCTTTCCCCGTCATGGCGCGCGGAGGCGGCCATCCCTGTCTTGTCGCGGCAAGGAAGGAAGACGTGGATGGCCCGCCTTCGCGGGCCATCACGGCTGAATTGGATCGACCCGCCGCGAGGGCTTGCAGGGGCGCGGGGTTTCGGTTCCTCTCGCCCCGACGCTGATCTGGAGCCGCGCCGCCGATGGCGATCCGCCACGATACGCCCAACCTGGACCTGCTCGCACGTCTGCCGCTGAGCGCGGGATCGGTGCTGGACGTCGGCTGCGCGACCGGCGCACTGGGACGGGCCTACCGGCGGCGCAATCCGCGCGCGCGGCTCTTCGGGATCGAGATCGATCCGCAGGCGGCGGCGCTCGCCGCCGGGCGGCTGGACGCGGTGGCGCTGTGCGACGTGGAGGCCGATCCGCTGCCGTTCCGCGACGCGCCGCCCTTCGACTGCATCGTCTATGGCGACGTGCTGCAATATCTGCGCGACCCCTGGGCGGCGCTGCGCGCGCATGCCGCTGCGCTGTCGCCGCGCGGCACGATGCTGCTCTGCGTGCCGAACGTCGAGCATTGGAGCCTGACGGAGCGGCTGCTGCGCGGCGGTTTCGACTACGAGGACGATGGGCTGCTGGCGCGGGGGCATCTGCGCTGGTTCTCGCTCGACGGCATGCGGCGCGGGCTGGAGGCGGCGGGGCTTTCGCCGTGCGACGTGGTGCCCCGGCTGTTCGACACCGAGAGCGCGACGCGCTTCGTGACCGCGCTCGCCCCCGGATTGCGGGCGCTGGGCGTCGATCCGGCGGAGTACGCGCAGCGCGCCGCGCCGCTGCAGTTCATCTGGCGGGCGCAGAAGCAGCCAGCGGCGCGCATGGTGGTGGGCGCGAGCATGCTGGCGCCGGTGGGCGGCGTGAGCCATGTGCGCGTGGTGCATCCGCTG
>JAFEFJ010000547.1 GCA_018240635.1 Pseudomonadota bacterium
CGTCCAGAAAGAGCGTGCCGCCGGAGGCTTGCTCGAAGCGGCCCTGGCTGCGGTTGTGCGCGCCGGTGAAGGCGCCGCGCTCGTGGCCGAACAGCTCGCTTTCGATCAGCTCGCGCGGGATCGCCGCCATGTTGATCGCGACGAACGGCCCGCCGCGGCGCTTGCCGTAATCGTGCAGCGCGCGCGCCACCAGTTCCTTCCCGGTCCCCGACTCGCCGTTGATCATCACCGTCAGGTCGGCGGTCGTGAGCCGGGCGATGGTCCGGTAGATTTCCTGCATCGCCGGGCTGCGGCCGATCAGCGGCAGGCGCTCGTCGCCGTCCGCCTGATCAGGCGCGGTGACGGCGATTTCCGCCGGCGCCGCCAGTGCACGGCCCACCACCGCCAGAAGTTCCTTCAGATCGAACGGCTTGGGAAGGTATTCGAACGCGCCGCGCTGGGTTGCCTTCACGGCCGTGATCAGCGTGGACTGCGCGCTCATGACCACCACGCGCAGATCGGGCCGCACGCGCTTGATGCGCGGGATCAGGTCCAGCCCGTTCTCGTCGGGCATCACCACGTCGGTGATCACGAGGTCGCCCTCGCCCTCCTCGACCCAGCGCCACAGCGTCGCCGCGTTGCCGGTGCTGCGCACCTGATAGCCGGAGCGGCCCAGCGCCTGCGTGAGCACGGTGCGGATCGAACGGTCGTCGTCGGCGACGAGCACGGTGGGCAAGGTCATCGGTGCAATCTCAATCCAGAAAAGCGCGATTTCACAGTGTGCGCCCCAGGTTCTGTCCCTGGAGCGTCCGCGGCGTCGATCTAGATCCCGCCGTCGCCCTCGTCCTCGTTCAGCACCGGCAAGTGCAGACGGAACTCGGTGCGGCCGGGCCGGCTGTCCACCTCGATCAAGCCGCCGTGATCGCCGACGATCTTCGCGACCAGGGCAAGCCCGAGCCCGCTGCCGGTGGCCTTGGAGCTGACGAAGGGCTCGAACAGATGCGGCCTTATATCCTAGGGGATGCCCGGGCCGTT
>JAFEFJ010000548.1 GCA_018240635.1 Pseudomonadota bacterium
ACGTGGACGGGCTGTTCTGCGCGACGACGCAGGCGCGCACCTCGGCGATGTCGCTGTGCGAATACCTCGGCCTGCGCGACGTGTTCACCGACTCCACCATCATCGGCGGCTCGTCGTTCGAGGTGCATGTCGCCCACGCGATGGCGGCGATCCAGCTCGGCCTGTGTTCGGTCGCCGCGATCGCCTATGGCAGCACGCAGCGCACCGTGGGGCGCCGGCAGGCCTCGGCGCGCGAATACAATCTGTATGAAACGCCGTTCAGGCCGTTCCTGCCGGCCAGCGCCTACGCGCTCGCTGCCTCGCGCCACATGCACGAATTCGGCACCACCCGCGAACAGCTTGCCGAGGTCGCGGTGGCGGCGCGGCAATGGGCGCTGATGAATCCCGCCGCGTGGGAGAAGAAGCCGCTCACGGTCGCGGACGTGCTGGCCTCCCGCCCGATCAGCGAGCCGCTGACGGTGCGCGACTGTTGCCTGGTGACCGACGGCGGCGGCGCGATCATCGTCACCTCCGCCGAGCGGGCGCGCGACATGCGGAAGAAGCCCGCCTACGTGCTGGGCTGCGGCCAGGCGATCACGCACGCCGCCATCAGTTCGATGCCGGACCTGACCGTCACCGGCGCGAAGCGGTCGGGCGAGCAGGCCTACCGGATGGCGAAGCTCGGACCGGCGGACATGAAGGTCGCCGAGCTGTACGACGCCTTCACCATCAACACGATCCTGTTCCTGGAGGATCTGGGCTTCTGCAAGAAGGGCGAGGGCGGCGCCTTCGTTTCGGGCGGGCGAATCGCGCCGGGCGGCAGCCTGCCGGTGAACACCAACGGCGGCGGGCTGTCCTACTGCCATCCCGGCATGTACGGCCTGTTCATCCTGATCGAGGGCGTCCGCCAGGTGCGCGGCGAGTGCGGCGAGCGGCAGGTCGCGGGCTGCGAGACCGCCATCGTGCATGGCAACGGCGGCGTGCTGTCGGCGCAGAGCACGGTCATCCTCGGCAGCGCCGCCG
>JAFEFJ010000549.1 GCA_018240635.1 Pseudomonadota bacterium
ACGTGGACGGGCTGTTCTGCGCGACGACGCAGGCGCGCACCTCGGCGATGTCGCTCTGCGAATATCTCGGCCTGCACAACGTGTTCACCGACTCCACCATCGTCGGCGGCTCGTCGTTCGAGGTGCATGTCGCGCACGCGATGGCCGCGATCCAGCTCGGCCTCTGCTCGGTCGCGGCGATCGCCTACGGCAGCACGCAGCGAACCGTGGGGCGGCGGCAGGCCTCGGCGCGCGAATACAATCTGTATGAAACGCCCTTCAAGCCCTTCCTGCCCGCCAGCGCCTACGCGCTCGCGGCCTCCCGCCACATGCACGAATTCGGCACGACGCGCGAACAACTGGCCGAGGTCGCGGTGGCGGCGCGGCAATGGGCGCTGATGAACCCCGCCGCGTGGGAGAAGAAGCCGCTCACGGTCGCGGACGTTCTCGCCTCCCGCCCGATCAGCGAGCCGCTGACGGTGCGCGACTGCTGCCTGGTGACGGACGGCGGCGGCGCGATCATCGTCACCTCGGCCGAGCGCGCGCGCGACATGAAGAAGAAGCCCGCCTATGTGCTGGGCTGCGGGCAGGCGATCACGCATGCCGCGATCAGTTCGATGCCGGACCTGACCGTGACCGGCGCGAAGCAGTCGGGCGAACAGGCCTACCGGATGGCGAAGCTCGGCCCCGCCGACATGAAGGTGGCCGAGCTGTACGACGCCTTCACGATCAACACGATCCTGTTCCTGGAGGATCTGGGCTTCTGCGCGAAAGGCGAAGGCGGCGCCTTCGTCTCCGGCGGCCGCATCGCGCCCGGCGGCGCCCTGCCGGTGAACACCAACGGCGGCGGCCTATCGTACTGCCATCCCGGCATGTACGGCCTGTTCATCCTGATCGAGGGCGTGCGGCAGGTGCGCGGCGAATGCGGCGAGCGGCAGGTCGCGAACTGCGACACCGCCATCGTGCACGGCAACGGCGGCGTGCTGTCGGCGCAGAGCACGGTCATCCTCGGCAGCGCCGCCG
>JAFEFJ010000054.1 GCA_018240635.1 Pseudomonadota bacterium
GGTGCGCGCGACACTTGCCCCCGCCTACGCCGATCCCTCCGCGCTGACCCCGGAGCGCGTGGCGCGCTACCGCGACATGATGCTGGCCCCCGGCACGCGCGGCGCGATGATCGCGCGGATGGAGCAGGTGATGCCGGAGAACCCGGAGGCGATGCTGCGCCGGATCGCCGCGCCGACCCTGCTCGCCTGGGGCGCGCAGGACCGCATGATCCCGGTGGCGAACGCGCAGGATTACCTGGGCAGCATCGCGGGCAGCCGCCTCGTCACGTTCCCCGATCTCGGCCACGTGCCGCAGGAGGAAGCGCCGGAGCGGTCGCTCGCACCGGTCCGGGCCTTTCTGTCCGGAGCATCCTGACGGGACGCGGGCGCGGGCGGCGTTGCCAAAGCGGCCGCCGGGGTGCGTAGTTGCGTGTCTCCAGCGGGAAGGAACGCGATGACCGACCTCGCCGCCACCTTCGATGCGCTCGCGCAGGATGCGATGGCGCGCTGCACGAGCTGCGGGAAATGCGCGGAAGCCTGCCCGACGGCGCGCGAACAAGGGCTGAGCCAGGACGATCCGCGCGGATTGGTCGCGAACCTGATCGCGCTGACCCGCGATCCCGAGGCGGCGGGGCCGGCGAACGACTGGGTGACGGGATGCGACGCCAGCGGGCAATGCTCGGCGGCCTGTCCGGAAGGCATCAACGTGCGGCAGTGGGTGTCCATCGCGCGGCTGAATGCGCAGCAGGCGCGGGTCGACCCCGCCGCGCGCAAGGAGGAGGCCGCGCGCCGCTTCCGCGCGATGTCGCACGCGGTGCGCGTGCTGGCGGCGATGCAGATGCCCTCGGCCGAGCTGGCGCGCATCCTGGCGCCGATCAAGGGCCGCAAGGCGGACGTGCTGTTCTACACCGGCTGCAACGTCCTGAAGACCGCGCACATCGTCTTCAACGTGATGGACATCCTCGACACGCTGGGGATCGAGGCGGACGTGGTCGGCGGACCGTCCAACTGCTGCGGCGTTTATCAGTTCAACGCGGGCGACACCGCGGGCTACGACAAGATGGGCGGCAGGACGTTCCGGAACTTCGGGGAATCCGGCGCATCCCGCGTGCTGACCTGGTGCCCGACCTGCACGAAGAATTTCGGCGAGATCGAGGTGGACCGCGCGCCGCCCAGCTTCGACCTCAATCACGTCAGCGAATTCCTCGCCGAGCAGATCGAGGCGATGAAGCCCCGCTTCGTCGATCTGCCGCCGCGCCGCGCGGTGCTGCACGAGCACCAGGGCATCGGCCACACGCTGCCCGCGATCCGCGCGATGCTGGCGGCGGTGCCGAACCTGACGCTGGTGGACCTGCCGCAGGACAGCGGCTTTTCGTACACCTGCGGCGGGCAGGCGGCGCGCTATGCCGAGCGCGAGCGCGCGATCCACGACGCGGTGGCCGGCGGCGCGGTGGCGGCGGGCGCGGACATGGTGGTGACGATGTACCATTCCTGCCATCGCGCGCTGGCGGGCGCGGAGGCGCTGTATCCGTTCCGGGTGATGAACTTCACCGACGTGATCGCCGAGGCGCTGGGGCGCGGCGGGCGCACCGACTACTACAAGCTCTACAAGACCGGCGGCGACATGGCGCAGGCCGTCGCCGATGCGCGCGACTACCTGGAAAGCAACGGCGTGAAGGTCAGCCGCGAAACTATCGACGCGCTCACCGCCGAGATGTTCAACGAGGCGGGGTTCGCGGGCGACCGGGAAGTGTTCCGGTCGGCGCTCGCGGGGGTGGCGCAGTAGAAGCGGCGGATCGCGCTTCGCGCATCCGCCCTACCCGGCCCAGATCTTCCGCACCTGGGCGAGCGCGGCGGCGGGGAGATCGCCCTTCGCGACGGCGGCGGCGGCGGCGTCGAATTCCCCGATGGTGGCGATGCCGATGAGCGTCGTCGCGATGGCGGGGTTGCCGGCGGCGAAGCGCATCGCAGCCTCCGCGAGCGTGACGGCGTGTCCTTCCTGCACGAGCACCCGGAAGCGCGCGGCATTGGCCAGATCGGCTTCGTAGTCGGGCGCGGAACCGATCGGCTCAGGCGGCGGGCTGGCGATCGGGTGGCGCTCGGCGCTGCCCGACAGCGCGCCGCCGGCGAGCGCGCGGATGCCGATCGCGCCCATGCCCGCACGGGCCATCGCCCCCAGAAGGTCGCGGTAGTCCTGCCCCGGCAGCGCCGCGGGCATCGGGCCGCCGGCGCTGGGATTGAGCAGGTTGTGGCTCACCTGCGCGGTGTCGAAGGCGCCGGACAGCGCGACCTGATGCAGCGCGTCGGTGTCGCCCACCGCGGTGATGCCGATGAACCGGGTCTTGCCCTGGCGGCGCAGCGCCTCGAACGCGGGCGCGACTTCCTCCAGCACCTGGCGCGGTGTCAGGTCCGGCCCGGCGCCTTCAGCGGTGATCGCGTTGTGGAGCTGGTAGAGATCGACATGGTCGCGGCCGAGGCGCTTCAGGCTGGCATCCATCGCCGCCGCGACCGCGCCGGCGATATCCGCCTTGTCCTCGACCTTCAGGCGCACCTTGGTGCCGAGCACAATGGAGGGCCGCAGCGCGGCGAGGACGACGCCGAGATTGGTCTCCGACTGCCCGTCGCCGTATTGCGGCGCGGTGTCGAAATAGGTGACGCCTTCTTCCAGCGCGCGGGCGACGACGCGCTCGCGGTCGGCCGCGCTGCCACGCACCATCAGCCCGCCCACCGCGCCGCAGCCCAGGCCCAGCACCGATACGCTCAGGCCGGTCCGGCCCAGTGTCCGCGTCCGCATCCCTCGTTCCTCCCCCACGCCGCCTCGCGCTATGATCGCCCATCGCGGAGCGATGTCGAGCATGGCCGACAAGCCGAACTTCGTGCTGGTCCCTGACGATGCCGAGCCGGAGCCCGCGGCGCGCGGCGAGCCTGCCCCCGCGGGCGGCGGGCTGCTGGCCGTTCTCGGCGCCGCCATCGCGCGCCTGCCGGTGGTCGGGGGCGCGCTTTCCGCCCGCATGCCCGCTTCGCCGCCCACCCAAGCGCCGGGCGATGCCGTCAGGCCCCGGCTGATCTTCGGCTTCGACGCCACAGCTTCGCGCGAACCGGCGTGGGAGGCTGCGCGGCGCACCACTGACGCGCTGGCGCGCGCCCTGCCCGGCGAACTCGATGTCGCGCTCGCCGTGCACGGCGGCGGTCGGCTGCACACGTTCACGGACTTCACCGCAAACCCAGGGACGCTGCGCGACCGCGCCGCAGCCATTACGTGCGTCTCGGGCCCGACGCGGATGCTGCCCATACTGGCGCGCGCGCTGGCCGAGCCCGGCATGCGCGTCGTGATCTATACGGGCGACGTCTTCGAGGAGTCGCCCGGACGCGGCCGCAAGCTCGCCGACGAGATGGGACGGCGCGGCATCCGGCTCATCGTGCTGCACGATGTCGCCGACTGGACCGCACGGCGCGACGCCGAACTGTTCCTGGACCTCGCGCGCCGAACCGGCGGCTGCGTGCTGCCCTTTGACGCGGGCGCGCCCGGGCGGCTCCGTGAGATCCTCGCCGCCGTCGCGGTCTACGCTGTCGGCGGGCGCGATCTCCTGGAAAGCAAGTCCGCGACGATGCCCGGCGCGCTCGTCCTGTTGCGCCACCTCGGCGGCGCGCCGCCATCCTGACAGGGGACAGGAGGACCGGCGCAGGAAATCCTGAACGCGCGGGCTTTGGCGCGCCTCGGCTGCAAGCTATCGTCCGCCCTAGGCCGGCGGGGGAACAAGAATCGCCGCGTACGAGGCCGCGCCAGGCGACCACGGGAGAACTTGTCCATGCAACTGAACCGCCGGGGCCTGCTCGGCCTATCCGCTTCCGCCGCCGCGTTCGCAATCGGCACTCCACGCGGCAGGGCCGCCGATCCGGTGAAGGTGGGCCTGATCCTGCCGATGACGGGGCCGTTCCAATCCACCGGGCGGCAGGTGGACGCGGCGGCGCGGCTCTATGTGCAGCAGAACCCGGCGGCAACGCAGGGGCGCCCGGTGGAGATCATCACGCGCGACGACGCGGGCGTGCCGGACACCACGCGGCGGCTCGCGCAGGAATTCGTGGTGAACGAGAAGGTTTCGGTGCTGGCGGGCTTCGGGCTGACGCCGCTCGCGCTCGCCGCCGCACCGATCGCGACGCGCGCAAAGGTGCCGCTGATCGTCACCTCGGCGGCGACGGCCTCGATCACGCAGGCCTCGCCCTTCGTGGTGCGCGCGTCCTCCACCATCGCGCAGACCGCCTCCATCGCGGGGGATTGGGCCGCGCGCAACAAGATGGGCAAGGTGGTCACGCTGGTGAGCGACTACGGCCCCGGCATCGACGGCGAGGCGTGGTTCAACAAGCGCTACACGGCGGGCGGCGGCACCATCGCGGCGTCCCTGCGCGTGCCGTTGCAGAACCCGGACTTCGCGCCGTTCCTGCAGAAGGCGCGCGACGAATCCCCCGACGGGCTGTTCGTGTTCGTCCCGTCCGGCATGGGCGCCGCGGTGATGCGCCAGTTCACCGAGCGCGGCATGGGCCAGTCGGGCATCAAGCTGTTCGGCACCGGCGACCTGACCGACGACGACATCCTGAACGGCATGGGCGATCCGGCGCTGGGCATCATCACCTCGCACTTCTATTCC
Organism: Pseudomonadota bacterium; assembly: GCA_018240635.1. Taxonomy (GTDB): domain Bacteria; phylum Pseudomonadota; class Alphaproteobacteria; order Acetobacterales; family Acetobacteraceae; genus JAFEFJ01. Next base: position 4,626 of record JAFEFJ010000054.1, read on the forward strand.
GCCGCGCACGACAGCGCGGTGAACCACGCCTTCGTCGATGCGTTCGGCAAGGCGAATGGCGGGCTGCGCCCGAACTTCATGGCGGTGGGCGGCTACGACGCGATGGGCATGATCTACCGCGCGCTGGAGAAGACCGGCGGCAACACCGACGGCGAGGCGATGGTGGACGCGATCCGCGGCCTGAGCTTCGAGAGCCCGCGCGGCCCGATCGCCGTCGATCCCGCGACGCGCGAGCTGACGCAGAACGTCTACATGCGGAAGGTGGAGAAGCGCGACGGGCAGTTGTGGAACATCGAGTTCGAGACCTTCCCCGCCGTGAAGGACCCGGCGAACACCAAGGCCTGACGAACCCGCCGGCGTGCTGACCGTCCTGTTCGACGGCATCGCCTACGGGATGGTGCTGTTCATCCTGGCCTGCGGGCTTGCCGTCACGCTCGGGCTGATGAACCTGGTCAACCTGGCGCACGGCGCCTTCGCGATGGCGGGCGGCTACGCGGCGGCGATCATGGTGAACCGCTGGGGCGTGCCGTTCCTGGCGGCGCTGCCGCTGGCGTTCCTGTTTGCCGCCCTGCTCGGGCTGGTCCTGGAGCGGCTCCTGTACGCGCATGTCTATGCGCGGCCGCACCTCGATCAGGTGCTGTTCTCCATCGGCCTGGTGTTCATGGCGGTCGCGCTGGTGGACTACACGCAGGGATCGCAGCAGCAGTTCATCCAGTTGCCCGCCTTCCTGCGCCTGCGCTTCCAGATCGCCGGCGTGTCGGTCGGCGCGTACCGGCTGCTGATTATCGCGGTGTGCGCGGCCGTCGCGCTGTCGTTGCAGTTGATCCTGTCCTACACGCGCTTTGGATCGCGGCTGCGCGCGGCGGTGGACGATCCGCGCGTGGCGCGCGGTCTGGGGATCAACGTGAGCCTGATCTTCGCCGTCACCTTCGCCGTCGGCTCCGGGCTGGCGGGACTGGGCGGCGCGCTCGGGGCTGAGATCCTGGGCCTCGATCCGACCTTCCCGCTGAAGTTCATGATCTACTTCCTGATCGTGGTCACGGTGGGCGGCACCGCGTCCATCGGCGGCGCCTTCCTCGCCTCGCTCGTGCTCGGCATCGCCGACGTGGCGGGCAAATACTACATCCCCGCCTTCGGCGCCTTCGCGATCTACGCGGTGATGATCGGCGTCCTGATCTGGCGGCCCCAGGGCCTGTTCGGCCGGGTCGCGACACGGTGAGCGATGCCGCCGCGACCGCCGCGCGCGCCGCCGCGCAGCTTGACCGCCTGTCGCGCTGGCATCCCGCCGAATACGTCTTCTGGGCGCTGGCGGCGGCGAGCCTGCTGGTTTTCCCATCGCGCTACCTGCTGATTTCCGACATCGCGCTGACCGGGCTGTTCGCGCTCTCGCTCGATCTCGTGCTCGGCTACGCGGGCATCCTGACGCTTGGGCACGGCGCGTTCTTCGGCCTGGGCGCCTATGTCGCGGGCATCGCGGCGACGCATGGGCTGCGCGATCCGCTGCTGGGGATGGCGCTGGCCTGCGCGGCGGCGGCGCTGCTGGGCGCGGCGACGAGTTTGCTGGTGCTGCGCGGATCGGACCTGACGCGGCTGATGGTTACGCTTGGCGTCGCGGCCGTGCTGCTGGAAGTCGCGAACCGCCTGCCCGCGCTGACCGGCGGCGCGGACGGGTTGCAGGGCATGGATGTCGGGCCGGTGCTGGGGTTGCTTCCCTTCGACCTCGCGGGTCGCACGGCGGCGGTCTACAGCCTTGCGACGCTGTTCGCGGTGTTCCTGATCGTGCGCCGCATCGTCCATTCGCCATTCGGGTGGTCGCTGCGCGCGGTGCGCGCCAACCCGTTACGCGCGGCGAGCATCGGCATTGCCGTCGATGCGCGGCTGTCCGTCGCCTACACGATCGGCGCGGCGATCGCGGGCATCGCGGGCGCGCTGCTCGCGCAGACGACGCAGTTCGTCTCGCTCGACGGGCTTGCCTTCCACCGCTCGGCCGATGTGCTGCTGGTGCTGGTGATCGGCGGCGTGGGCTGGCTGTATGGCGGGCTGATCGGCGCGGTGCTGTTCAAGCTGATGCAGGACCAGCTTGCGACGATCACGCCGCAATACTGGGAGTTCTGGATCGGCTTGGTGCTGGTGGCGCTGGTGCTGATCGGGCGCGAGCGGCTGGCGGCGTGGCCGCGCGCGCTGTGGCGGCGCGTGGCGGGGCGGCAGCCCGCATGACCGCCATCGTTGCGCTGGAAACGGTCGGCCTGTGCCGCAGCTTCGGCGCGCTGCGCGCGGCCAGCGATGTGAGCCTGCGCCTGATGCCCGGCGCGCGCCACGCGCTGATCGGGCCGAACGGCGCGGGCAAGACGACGCTGATCAACCTGCTGACTGGCGTGCTGCGTCCTTCCGCCGGGCGCGTGATGCTGCAAGGCGCGGACGTCACCGCGCTGCGGCCGGACGAGCGCGCGCGCCGCGGCCTGGTGCGCACGTTCCAGATCAACCAGCTTTTCCCAGAGATGACGCCGCTGGAAACCGTGGGGCTCGCGGTCTCGCACCGTCTCGGCGGGGACCGGCAGGCGTGGCGGCGGCTGGGGGGGCGGCCGGACGTGGTGGAGGAAGCCGCCGCTATACTGGAACGTTTCCGCCTGGACGACGTGATGGACCGGCGCGTGGGCGCCCTGCCCTACGGACGGCAGCGGCTGCTGGAAGTGGCGCTCGCCATCGCCTGCGCGCCGCGCGTGCTGCTGCTGGACGAGCCCGCCGCGGGCGTGCCGGAGTCCGAGCGCGACGACATCCTGGCCGCCGTCGATGCGCTGCCGTCCGACGTGGCTGTGCTGCTCATCGAGCACGACATGGACCTGGTGTTCCGGTTCGCACGGCGCATCTCCGTGCTGGTAGGCGGCGCGCTGCTGACCGAAGGCACGCCCGACGAGATCGCCGCCGATCCCCGCGTGCGCGAGGTGTATCTGGGCGAGGCCGCGCATGGCTGAGCTTCTGTCGGTATCCGGCCTATCCGCGGGCTATGGCGGCGCGGCGGTGATCCAGGACGTGTCGTTCTCGCTCGACGAAGGACGCTCGCTCGCCGTGCTGGGCAGGAATGGCATGGGCAAGACCACGCTGCTCAACACGCTGGTGGGCGTGACGCGGCATGGTGGCGGCACGATCCGGCTGGCGGGGCGCGAGCTGACCGCGCTGCGGCCCGAGCAGCGCGCGGCGGCGGGCATCGGATGGGTGCCGCAGGAGCGCAACATCTTTCGCTCGCTCACGGTGGAGGAAAACCTCACCGCCGTGGCGCGGCCGGGCGCTTGGACGGTGGCGCGCGTTTACGCGATCTTTCCCCGGCTGCGCGAGCGGCGGCGCAACATGGGCGACCAGTTGTCGGGCGGCGAGCAGCAGATGCTCGCGGTGGGCCGCGCGCTGGTGCTGAACCCGCGCCTGCTGCTGCTGGACGAGCCGACCGAGGGGCTGGCGCCGATCATCGTTGAGGAACTGCTCGCGGCGCTTGCGCGCATCATGCGCGAGGAAGGACTGTCCGCGTTGGTGGTGGAGCAGCACGCGCACAAGATCCTGGGCGTGACCGACGCGGCGATCGTGATTGAAGGCGGCCGCATCGTGCACGCGGGACCGAGCGCGGCATTGCGCGCCGATCCGGCGCTGCTGGAACGCCATCTGGGCGTCACGCGGGGCAACGCCGCGAGGGCGTGAGGCTTAGCTCCACTTCGCCTCGAATTCGTGCACCGCGCCGAAGCCCATCAGGCGGTTCATCTCGGGGAACGGATAGAGTTCCGGGCCGCCGTTGCTGGTGCCGGCTTCCTTCAGGCGCGCATAGACCGAGCGAAGCGCCTGCGCCGCCGCAAGGAAGCCGCTGGCAGGGAAGATCGCGATCTTGAAGCCCATCGCCTGCAATGTCTCCGCGGAGAGGAAGGGCGAGCGTCCGCCCTCCACCATGTTGGCGAGCAGGCAGGCGCCGGCGAAGGTTTCGCCGACGCGGCGGAATTCCTCCTCCGACTCCGGGCTTTCGACGAACAGCACGTCCGCGCCCGCGCGCAGGAAGCGTTCGGCGCGGCGCAGCGCCTCGTCCAGCCCCTCCGCGTAGCGGGCGTCGGTGCGGGCGACGATCAGGAAATCCTCGCTCGGGCGGCTTGCCACGGCGACCCGGATCTTCTGCTCTGCCTCCTCCGCGGGGATCACGCGGCGATATTCGGTATGGCCGCACTTCTTCGGGAACACCTGATCCTCGAGCTGGATTCCGGCAGCCCCGGCGGCGGCGTAGAGCCGCACCGTGCGTTCCACGTTGAGCAACCCGCCATAGCCGGTGTCGCCGTCGGCGATGAACGGCACATCGACCGCCGAGGCGATGCAGCGCACGCGGTCCAGCATCTCGGTCGCGGTGGCGAGGCCGGCGTCGGGAATCCCGAGGGCGGAGGCCACGACTCCGTACCCCGTCATGTACAGGCCGGGGAATCCGAGGCTGTTCGCCATCCTGGCCGAAATGCCGTCATAGACGCCGGGCAGGCAGACCAGGCCGGGCGCCGCCAGTACGTTCCGCATCGTCGGTTTCATTCGGATATCCCTCCCGTATCGCGGAATAAAAACGGCCGCGAATGCACGCATTTGACAGTCACGGCACCGGCCTGCAACTTTCGCACAACCACACGTTCAGGGAAGAGGCGGACAGGACGGTGCCAACCGAAGCGGCGACCGGTTCCGCGAGCCAGAGTGAGGCGGACGCCGCGATCGATGCGATGCAGGCGGGCGGCTGCGCGATCCTGCCGCTGGATGTCGCCTATGCCATCGTCGGCACGACCGAGCCGGCCATACGCCGCATCTTCGCTGCCAAGGGCCGCAGCTACGAAAAGCCTTCGGGGATGTTCGCGACATGGGAAATGTCGCGTGAGATCCATGTCATGGACGCCGACCGCCACGCCATCGCGCAGGTGATCGTCGAGGAATACCGCCTGCCCTTTTCCATCGTGGCGCCATTCCGCGCCGACCACCCGCTGCTGCGCGCGGTCGATCCCTTCGTGCTGCAGAACTCCACGAAGGCGGGCACGCTGGACATGCTGATCAATGCAGGGAAATGGCACGACGCCGTCGCGCGCCGGGCGCTGGCGCGCGGCATCGCCGTATTCGGCTCCTCGGCCAACCGATCGCTGACCGGCAGCAAATACCGACTTGCCGATATCGAGCCCGAGATCCGCGAGGCGGCGGCATTCGCCATCGACGGGGGCACGTCGCGCTATGCGAATGCGGAAGGCAAGTCGAGCACGATCGTCGATTTCCGCGAATTCCGCCTGATCCGGCGAGGCGTCTGCTGCGAGAGGCTGACGGAGATTTTCCAGGACCGGTTCGGGATCGCGCTGAAGGACTGAGAATAGCACCCGGCGGACACAAGCCGGCGGAAGGGAGGACCAGGATGAGCACTGCGGTGAACGCGGGGGGACGGCTCGACCGGCTGCCGATCGCGGGATTCCACTACAGGCTGCTCGGCCTGATCGGCGCGGGCATGTTCCTCGACGCGTTCGAAATCTATCTGCAGGGCGGCGTGCTCGCCGCGCTCATCGCCTCGCATTGGTCCACCCCCGCCGAAAACGCGAACTTCATCTCCTCCACCTTCGCGGGCATGGTGGTCGGCGCCTGGCTATCCGGCATTTATGGGGATCGCTACGGGCGGCGCTTCGCCTACCAGGTGAACCTTCTGGTCTTTGGCCTTGCGGCCCTGGCGGGCGCCGCCGCGCCGTCGATGTCGTGGCTGATCGCCGCGCGCTTCGTGATGGGCATCGGCCTCGGCGCGGAGATCGTCGTGGGCTACGTGATGATCAGCGAGTTCGTCCCCCCGCTGAGCCGCGGCAGATGGGGCGCGACGCTTGCAACGATCACCAACTCCGCCCTGTTCGTCTCCGCGCTGGTGGGGCGCACGGTGATCCCCGATTACGGCTGGCGCTGGATGTTCGTGATCGTGGGCATCGGCGCGCTGGTCGTCTGGGTGCTGCGGCGGAAGATGCCGGAATCGCCGCGCTGGCTGGAAGCGAAGGGCAGGCTCGCGGAGGCGGAAGCGGGCATCGCGGCAATCGAGCGCAGCGTCGCGCCCGGCGGCAACCTGCCTACGCCCGCGCCGGCCCCGGCGGTGCGGCCGCATCCGTCGCTGATGGCGCTGTTCGCGCCGGGGATGATCTCGCGCACGATCATCGGCAGCATCGTGCTGATCGCCATGAACACGGCGGTGTACGGCTTCATCGCCTTCATGCCGACCTTCATGGTCAAGCAGGGCCTGAGCATCGTCGCCAGCCTGAACTACACCACGCTGATGATGTTCGGCGGCCCGGTGGGCGCCATCATCGGGCTGCTGCTGGCCGACAGGATGGGGCGCAAGGCGTGCATCGTCTGGTTCTCGCTGATCGCCGTCGCGGTCGGCGCGATCTATCCGCAGATGCGCGATCCCACGCTGGTGACGCTGACCGGGTTCCTGCTGGTCACCGCGGTCTATGTGCTGGTCGCGATCGCCTGGGCGCTGTATGTGCCGGAGCTGTTCCCGACCGACATCCGGATGCGCGGCGCGGGCTTCTGCAACACCGCCGGGCGGATGATGACCATCGTCACGCCGCAGATTCTGGTGCCGTTGTTCGCAACCGGCGGCGTAAACGCGGTGGTCGGCGTGGTGGGCGGGTTGCTGCTGCTGCAAGCCGTGGTCGTCGGGCTGTTCGGGGTGGAAACGCGGCGCAAGCCGCTGGAGGCGCTGGCCCCGGCCGAGGATCTCGCGGTGTCCGGCATGCCGCGCCGGGCGGACGCCGCATTCTAGCCTGATGCAAGCCCTGTTCGACATCGACGGCGACGCCGCCCGTGCCTTTGGCGTGCTGCGCGCGGGCGGCGTCGCCATCGTTCCGAACGATATCGGCTATTCCGTCCTGGGTGGCTCACCCGACGCGCTATCCTTGATCTTCCGCACCAAGGGGCGGCAGGCGTCGAAGCGCAACGCGATGGTGGGGAACGGCGACTGGCACCGCGCGCTGCACCTGTGCGGCACGCGCGGCCGCGAGATCGTGGAGGCGATCACCGGCGATTACGGCCTGCCGCTGGGCTGCATCGCGCCGTTCCGGGCGGATGCGGACGCGGTGCGCGCCTGCCCGCCGGAGACGCTGCGCGACAGCACGGTGGACGGCACGCTGGTGATGCTGCTGAACGCCGGACGCTTCCACGCCGCGCTCACCGCGCTGAGCTTCCAGGCGGGCACGATGCTGTTCGGCTCGTCCGCCAATCTCAGCCTGAGCGGCACGAAGTTCTGCGTGGAGGACATCCAGCCGGAGATCCTGGCCATTGCCGACGTGGTGATCGACCACGGCCTGCAACGCTATCACCCCTACGCCGCATCCTCCACGCTGCTCGACGTGGAGACGCTGCGCGTGGTGCGCTACGGCTCGTGCTTCGCGGACATCGCCTATGTGCTGCGCCGCCATTTTGGCGTCGCGCTGCCGCCGCCGCCGGACGCGCGATGACCGGCCCTTCCCTGCCGCTCGACGGCGTGACGGTGCTGGCCGTTGAGCAGTACGGCGCGGGGCCTTTCGGCTCGATGTTCCTGGCCGATCTTGGCGCCGAGGTCATCAAGATCGAGAATCCGGCCGAGGGCGGCGACGTGAGCCGGAGCGTCGGGCCGTTCTCCTTCGCGCCGGGCGACACGCATTTCTTCCAGGCGTTCAACCGCAACAAGCGCAGCATCACGCTGAACATCAAATCGGCGGAGGGGATGCGGCTGCTGCGCGAGCTTGCGCGCGGCGCGGACGCGGTGCTCGACAATCTGCGCGGCGACCTGCCGGAGAAACTCGGCCTGACCTATGCGGCGCTCGCCGACGTTAATCCCGCCATCGTCTGCGCGCATCTCTCGGCCTATGGGCGCGAGGGGCCGCGCCGGTCCTGGCCGGGCTACGACTACTTGATGCAGGCGGAGGCCGGCTACCTGTCGCTGACCGGCGAGCCGGACGGGCCGCCCGCGCGGTTCGGCCTGTCGGTCGTGGACATGATGACGGGGCTGACCTGCGCCTTCGGCCTCGTCGCCGGCGTGCTGGGCGCGCGACGCACGGGGCGCGGAATGGATGTCGATACCTCGCTGTTCGACACCGCGTTGCAGAATCTCAGCTATCTCTCGACATGGTTCCTGAACGGGGGACACGCGCAGGGGCGCGAGCCGCGTTCGGCGCATCCCTCGCTGACGCCATCGCAGTTGTACCGCACGCAGGACGGATGGATCTTCCTGATGTGCAACAAGGAGAAGTTCTGGCCGATCCTGGCGGAACGGATCGGCCGGCCGGAGCTGGCGAACGATCCGCGCTTTGCGCGCTTCCCCGACCGGCTCGCGAACCGCGCCGCGCTGACCGAGGAACTGGATGCCGCGCTGATGCGGCGCACGACCGCCGAGTGGCTGGACCGCTTCGGCGGCGCGGTTCCGGCGGCGCCGGTCTACGACGTGGGACAGGCGCTGGAGAACCCGTTCGTGCGCGACACCGGCCGCATCGCCGACTACGCCCGCGCGGATGGCGGCGCGCCGGTCACGATGCTGGCGGGACCGATCCGCCTGGACGGCGCAACCACGCCGGCGCGCGCCGCCCCGGCGCTGGGCGCCGACACCGCATCGGTGCTGGCCCGCGCCGGGGTGAGCAAGGACGACCTGCCGGCGCTGCGCGAGCGCGGCGTGATCTGATCCGTCAGCGCATCAGCGCGCGGAACACCTCCAGGAACCGGTCGACATCGGCTTCGTCGTTGTAGACATGCGGGCTGATTCGCAGCCGCCCGAGCCGGGGGCTGACATGGACCTGCTGCTCCGCCAGGCGCTGCGGGAGGCTCTCCGGCATGCCGTCCGGGAAGCCCAGGCTCAGCACGTTCGGCGCGCGCATGTCGGGGGGCAGCAGCGAAACGGCTTCACCGGAGAGTCCTTCCGCGAGCCGCGCGTTCAGCATGCCGAGCCGTTCGGCGATGCGCGCGGGTTGCCAGGACGCGCACATCTCCATGCCGATGGAGGCCATCTCCAGGCCGATGAAGAAGTCGCGCTCGCCCATGTCGAAGCGTCGCGCGTCGGGCACATAGGTGGCGTCCGCGAAATAGGGGGCGCGCGTCGCGTCGATGGATTTGCGGCCGGAACTGGTCTGTTCCAGCGGCACGCCGTGCTGCCAGCGCTTCGCGACGTAGAGGAACGCGCGGCCGTACGGGCCGAGCACCCACTTGTAGGTCGGGAACACGAGGAAGTCAGGATCGAGCCGCGCCGCGTCGATCGGCAGCACGCCGACATGATGGGTCGCGTCCACCACCAGCGCAGCGCCCTGAGCGCGCGCGGCGGGCGCGATCCGGGCAAGGTCGATCAGTCCGCCATCGGACCAATGCACCGACGAGACCGACACGACGGCAAGCGGCGCCGCGCCCGGACGTTCGATGGCGGCGAGCAGTGCCGCGGTCCAGTCGCCATCCTCGCCGCGCGCGACGGTCTCCACCGTGAAACCCTGCGTCTCGGCGCGGCCGAGCCATTCCAGCACGGGCGAGGAGTGATCGTCCTTCAGCACGATCACGCGCTGGCCCGGACCGGCAGGCAGGATGCGGCCGGCGGTCGCGACGCCGTAGCCGACGGAGGAGATCACCGCGACGTCGTCGGGCTCGGCCCCGATCAGCGCGGCGGCGGCGGCGCGGGCGCGCTCGGCCTGGTCGTGCGCGAGGTTCTGCCAGCCGGTCAGTTCCCAGGGGCGGCTCTTGCGCGAGGCACCGCGTTCTCCGGCCTCGCGCACGGCGCGGGGCAGCGGGCTGAAGGCGGCGGCGTTGAGGTAGCAGACCTCGCGCGGGATTTCGAAATGATCGCGTTGCGACGGCAGCATCGTGGTTCGGCCCCTTCCCCGGCAGGCGCCTGCCCGGCCTGGGACCGCCTGCGCAGGCAGACGCGGCCGGTTGGACGCCCAGCCATATGCTCGCCGGGATCGAGGGCTGGCAAGTTGACAAGGCCGCGACGGCGGTTCGACGCTAGGCGGCACACGGCAGGCGGATGAAGCCATGGACATGCCGGTCCTGACGGAAGACCCGGTCGCGCGGGCGAAAGGCATCGCCGGGACGATCGCGGCGGCGGCCGATGCGCTGGAGCGCACGCAGCGCTTTCCGGCCCCGCTTCTGTCCGCGATGCACGAAACCGGGCTGTTCCGACTGCTGCTGCCGCGCGCGGCGGGGGGCGAGGAAGTGACGCCCTGGGTCTATGCCGACGCGGTGGCCGAGGTCGCGCGGCACGACGGCTCGGTCGCGTGGTGCATGTTCGTCGCGAACAGCTCGGCGCTGATCGCCGCCTATCTGCCGGAGGACGTCGCGGCGGAGATCTTCGCCGATCCCGCGACCAGCGTCGCCTGGGGGCCGCCGAACGCGCACCGGGCGCGTGCCGTGCCGGGCGGCTACCGCGTGACGGGGCGATGGGATTTCGCGAGCGGCTGCCGCCACGCGCGCTGGATGGGCGCGCATTGCCATGTGGAGGAACCGGACGGGTCGCTGCGGCTGAACCGGGCGGGACGGCCCACAATCCGCTCGCTGCTGTTCCCGGCCGAGAAGGCGACGCTGATCCATACCTGGGACGTGATCGGGCTGCGCGGCACGGCGTCCGACAGTTACGAAGTGAACGACCTGTTCGTGCCGGAGGCCTACAGCACGACGCGCGAGGACCCGCGGCTGCGGCGCGAGCCGGGGCGGCTCTATGCCTTCACGCAACAGGGCCTGTACGCGGTCGGCGTGGCGGCGGTGGCGATGGGACTGGCGGAGGCCATGCTGGACGCTTTCATGGCGCTGGCGCGGGAGAAGACGCCACGCGGCCTGGGGCGGCTGGCGGACAACGCCGTGGTGCAGGGACAGATCGCGCGCATGACCGCCTCGCTGGGCGCGGCGCGGGCCTATCTGACGCAGACGCTGCGCGAGGCGTGGGACGGCGCGGACGACCGGGAACCGCTGGATGTCGCCGCACGGGTGCAGGTGAGGCTTGCCTGCGCGCAGGCGATCCTGGCGGCGAACGAGGTTTCGGACCGCTGCTACAAGGCGGCGGGCGTGTCGGCGATCTTCGAGGGCAGCGCCTTCAACCGCCGCTTCCGCGACATGCACACGCTGCTGCAGCAGATCCAGTCGCGCGAGGCGCATTTCGAGGCGGTGGGCCAGATGCTGCTCGGCATCGAGCCCGCGACGGAGTTCCTGTAGGCCCCAAGGCCGCGGACGCGGGTGGGGCGTCGTCGCCCCGCCCGGCGAGCGTGGCGGTTACTGCTTGCCCTGCTGCTGCCAGATGGGAACCTTGATGTTCTGGCAGGACACGCCGTCGCCTTCGATCTGCACCATCAGCCAGCCGTTGTTCTGCGCCTGGCCGCTTACCTTGGCCGTCCTGCCCACGTTCGGGCCCGACACTTCCGTCGCCACCGTGGAGAAGCTGCGGTCGGCGCCGAGCTTGCCCTCCAGATGCGCCATGGACTGCATGTTGTTCCAGGCCACCATGCCGGACAGCGTATTGCCATCGGGGCCCACCACCAGATGCCAGTCGAGCGCCGGGCATCGGCCGTTCGCCGTGGTGTGCAGCGAATAGACGGTGCCAGGTGCGATCGCCTGCATCTGAGCGTGCGCCGGGACCGCGAGGCCGCCGGACAGCGCGGCGGCGACGGCGAGAACCGAAAGGCGTTGCTTCGAGATCATGCGTGTCCTCCCGTGGGGACGATTGATCGGAAGAGGGTGGAAAGGGCGCATCGACCGCGCCCCTTCCCAGGCCTGCCTGCCGATCCGGATGCCGCAGGCATGGCCGTTGTAGCCAGCCGCCTAGCCGGCCGGCCCGCCGAGCGAGAGTTCGACGCGGCGGTTCTTCGCCCGTCCCGCCGCCGTCGCGTTGGACGCCACCGGGTTGGCTTCGCCCATGCCGCGCGCCGTGATGAGTTCGGGCTTCACCCCCTGGGAGATCAGGAACTGCATGACCGCGTCGGCGCGCTTCTGCGACAGCACCACGTTGCTGGTCACTCCCTGCTGCTTCAGCGCGGCGCCGATCGGGGCGTTGTCGGTGTAGCCGGTCACGACCAGCTTGTTCTGCAGCGTGGGTGCGAGCTTCGAGGCGAACTGGGCGATGATGCGCTTGCCCTGCTGGCTCATCTGCCAGCTTCCAGGAGCGAAGAGCTGGTCGCTGTTCACGGTGTACTTGATCGCGCCCTGCAGGCGGGTCAGTTGCGCCTGGTCGGCGGCGACCTGCTGCTGCAACTGCTGGTTCTGCGATTGCAACTGCTGATTTTGCGTCTGCAGCGCGTCGTAGTCGCTTTTCCAGACGCAGCCGCTGAGCGCGAGCGGAGCGACCGCAATCCCCGCAAGCAGGGTAATGGAACGCCGGGTGTTCATCGATGACCTCGAACAAGCAGGTGGTGGGATCGCCGCATCAGCGGCGGTCCCGTGGTTGGGTTCTGGCACGGGGCATGCGCCGTCGCACGTCTCGAGGAGCGGAATCGCCTTTCTCCGCGGCCAAGCCCGAGTTGTCGGCCCAGTCTTGGCGCGGCGCTTTTCATTTTCGGCCAATCGGCCCGGCCTCGGCGTTCGGAAAGCCTGATGCGCGGACAGGCCGCGCCTTGGGACCAGGGATGCCGATCGGGGAGATGCGCCCACCGGCGAGCCATGCGCGTGGCGACCGGGCACCGAAGGGCGCTTCGGCACCGCCACACCGCAAGCCCGAGGGGCCGTGCGGGAAGCGGATGGCGGAGGGGATGGGATTCGAACCCACGATACGGGTTGACCCCGTATAACGGTTTAGCAAACCGCCGCCTTCAGCCTCTCGGCCACCCCTCCGCGGACCCGCGCTTCTACGGCCTGTTGGCCTGACGGGTCAAACGCCGTGCGGTCCGGTCAGCCCAGCGAGACCTCGAACCCGCGCGCGACGGCCGGACGGGCCATAAGCTGGTCGTACCAGCGCTTCACGTTCGGGAACTCCGCCAGATCGACCTGATGGCGCGGGTGGCGCCAGGCCCAGCCCAGGATCGCGAAATCGGCGATGGAGAGCGGTCCCGCGACATACTCGACCTCGCCCAGGCGCGTGTTGAGCACGCCATACAGGCGAAGCGTCTCCTTCTTGTAGCGGTCCAGGCCGTAGCGGCGGTCCTGCTCGTTCTCGACCTGCAGGAAGTGGTGAACCTGACCCGGCATCGGGCCGAAGCCGGCCATCTGCCACATCAGCCACTCAAGGATCGGCACCTGGGCGCGCGCATCGTCGGTCCAGAACTTGCCGGTCTTGCGGCCGAGATAGATCAGGATCGCGCCCGACTCGAAGACGCTGATCGGCGCGCCGCCCGGCCCGTCTGGATCGACGATGGCGGGGATCTTGTTGTTCGGGCTGATCTTCAGGAATTCCGGCGCGAACTGCTCGCCCTTGGAGATGTTCACGGTCTTGACCGTGTAGGGCAGGCCCATCTCCTCCAGCGCAACGCTGATCTTGCGCCCGTTCGGCGTGTTCCAGGTCCAGAGCTCGATCGGCATCGGCGGTTCCCTCAGGAGAGTTTCTTGCGCAGCACGTCGTTGACGAGGGCGGGATTGCCCTTGCCCGCCATCGCCTTCATCACCTGGCCCACGAAGAAGCCGAACAGCTTGTCCTTGCCGGCGCGGTATTCGGCGAGCTTGTCGGCCTGCGCTGCCAGCACCGCGTCCACCGCCGCCTCGATCGCCCCGGTGTCGGTGACCTGGCGCAGGCCCTTCTTCTCGACGATGGCGGCGGCGGCGGCGCCGGTTTCCACCATCTCCTCGAACACGTCCTTGGCGATGCGGCCGTTGATCGTGCCGTCGGCCATCAGGTCGAGCAGGCCGCCGAGCGAGGCCGCCGAGACCGGCGGGTCCTCGATCGAGCGGCCGGTGCGGTTCAGCGCGGCGAAGAAATCGCCGATCACCCAGTTGGCGGCGAGCTTGGCGTCGCGGCCCTTCGCCACGCTTTCGTAGAAGTCGGCGGTGGCCTGTTCCGCGACCAGCACGCCCGCGTCGTAGTTGGGAATCCCGTAGTCGCGCACGAAACGGGCGCGCTTGGCGTCCGGCAGTTCCGGCAGATGCGCCTTCAGGCCTTCC
>JAFEFJ010000550.1 GCA_018240635.1 Pseudomonadota bacterium
GGGATAGACGCCGAGGATGCGCAGCTCCGACGAAAAGAACGCGAGTTCCTCGAGCGCGCGCTTGAGCGGCGGATCGTCGGGATGGCCGTCCACGTCGCAGAGGAACTGCGTGGCGGTGAAGTGGCCGTCCACCATGTAGCTTTCGAGCTTCGTCATGTTCACGCCGTTGGTCGCGAAGCCGCCGAGCGCCTTGTAGAGCGCGGCGGGGACGTTGCGGACGCGGAAGACGAAGGTGGTCATCGGGTGCGGGATCGACACCGACGGATGCGCCGGCTCCGTCGCCATGACGTAGAAGCGGGTGGTGTTGTGCGCGGCGTCCTCGACATTGGCGCGCAGGATATCGAGCCCGTAGATCTCGGCGGCGAGCGAGGAGGCGATGGCGGCCTCCTTCGGGTCGTTCCATTTGGCGACAAGCTCGGCGGCGCCGGCGGTGTCGGCCTCGATCACCGGCGTCAGGTGCAGGTCGCGCAGCAGGTTGCGCACCTGGCCGAGGGCGACGTGGTGCGAGTGGGCGCGTTCCAGCCCCTCGATCCGCGCGCCTTTCGGCGCGAGCAGGCAGTGTTCGACGCGCTGGAAATGCTCGCCCACGATGAACAGGCCGGAGCCGGGCAGCAGGTGGTGGATGTCGGGCACGCGGCCGGCGAGGCTGTTCTCGCAGGGCAGCATGGCGAGCGAGGCCGCGCCTTCGCGCACCGCCGCGATGGCGGCCTCGAAGCTCTCGCAGGGCAGCGTCCGCATCCCCGGAAAGGCGGTGCGGCAGGCGAGGTCGGAATAGGCGCCAGGCACACCCTGGAAGGCGATCGGTCCGTTCACGCGGCAAATCCTCTCACTCGGTCCGGCGGGCGGGGTCCAGATCGCGCCGGGCGCGTTCCAGGTCCGCCGGGGTATCGACGCCGAACGGCGCGTGTTCGACGCGCGCGCAGGCGATCCGCATGCCCGCTTCCAGGGCGCGGAGCTGTTCGAGCTTCTCGCGCCGTTCGAGCGGGCTTTCCGGCAGCGCC
>JAFEFJ010000551.1 GCA_018240635.1 Pseudomonadota bacterium
CCTTGCCCCCTCCCCCCGGCCCCCTCCCACAAGGGGAGGGGGAGAACTGGCTCGGGTTTCACGACTCGGCGGCGAGGCGGGCGGCTTGGTCCTCGGCGATCAGCGCGTCGATGAAGGAGTCAAATTCGCCGGCCATCACGCGGTCGATCTTGTAGAGCGTCAGCTCGATCCGGTGATCCGACACGCGGCCCTGCGGGAAGTTGTAGGTGCGGATGCGCTCGCTGCGGTCGCCGGTGCCGACCTGCGACTTGCGGTCGGCGGCGCGCGTCGCGTGCAGGCTGGCGCGCTGGCGCTCGTACAGGCGGGCGCGCAGGATCTTCATCGCCTTCGCCTTGTTCTTGTGCTGGCTCTTTTCCTCCTGCATCGCGACCACGATGCCAGAGGGCATGTGCGTGATGCGGACGGCGCTTTCGGTCTTGTTGACGTGCTGACCGCCGGCGCCCGACGCGCGATAGACGTCGATGCGCAGATCGTCGTCGTTCACCTCCACATCGACTTCCTCCGCCTCCGGCAGCACGGCGACGGTGACGGTGGAGGTGTGGATGCGGCCCTGGCTTTCGGTGGCGGGCACGCGCTGCACGCGATGGACGCCCGATTCGTATTTCAGCCGCGCGAAGACGCCGCGCCCGCTGATCTCGGCGATGCCTTCCTTGAGCCCGCCGAGTTCGGTGTCGGAATATTCCAGGATCTCGAAGCGCCAGCCGCGCAGGCCGGCGTATTTCTGGTAGGCGCCGAACAGCTCGGCGGCGAACAGCGCCGCTTCGTCGCCGCCCGCGGCGGGACGGATTTCAAGGATCGCCGAGCGTTCGTCCGCTTCGTCCTTCGGCAGCATCGCGATGCGGATGTCGTGCTCCAGCGCCGGGATGCGGGCGCGCAGGGCCTCGATCTCGGCCTCGGCCAGCTCGCGCAGCTCGGGATCGGACAGCATCGCCTCGGCTTCGGCGCGGGCGCGCTCGGCGGCGCGCAGCTCGCCGATGCGGTCCTCCACCGGAGCAAGTTC